>JALSSW010000020.1 GCA_026984035.1 Planctomycetota bacterium | reverse complement strand
AGCTCTTGGTCGAGGATGACCTTGAACTTGATGAGTTCGAAGTTGTAAGTGTTTTTTGCCCAGGGTTCGTTTTCGGCCCACCAGTCATGGCGTCTGCGAAGAATCAAGCTCTTTCCTTTAACCATGTCCTTGGGATCGAAGGAATAGGGGCCGGAACCGGGGAGCATCTCCCAATTGTATTTTTCCAGATAGGTCTTTCCGTCGATGTGGATGGCCTCGGCAGGAAAGATCTTCAAGGAGCTTCCCCCAAAGTAGAGAAAAAGCCTCCAGTTGAAGTTCTTGGTTTTTACCTTGATCGTGAGATCATCCACGATCTCGGGCATCTCGAACTGTTTTTTCATGACAAGGACGTTGGAGGGATCGTCCCGGTCCTCTTGGATGAGATGCCAGAAGGAGTAATAAACATCCTTGGCAGTAACGGGTTTTCCTGTGGAAAACTTGGCCTTGGGGTTGAGTCGAAACCAAAAAACCTGGTGCCCTTTGATCCCTTTTTCTTTGTTCGGGAGCCAGGTTTGGATCCTCCACTCTTTGGCGAGGAGGGGAATGTATTGTTCGGTTTCAGGGTGGAATCCCACCAAGCTCTCATACATGAGAGAATGGATGGTGCGGGTTTGAACCAGATTGGATTGGGGGCCGTCGGTTCGGAGAGTCGGGGGGAAGCTTGTCCAAGCCAGGCGGAAGGGGCGGTCCTTAACGCTGCGGAGGGCTCCCGGGGCGCCGATGGGAGGATAGGAACCACCATTTGTCCAGCCTGTGTCTTTATCGGGTTTGTCTGCCTCGCTCTGGGTGGGGGCTTTTTGGCTGCTGCCCCCTTCCTGGTTTGCGGACCCCTTCGTGCTGGAAGCCTCTTTCAGATCGCTTTGACCTTGGGGATTGTGGGTCCTTGCGAACCCGGTCGAGGCGAGCAAAAGAAGGGCGAAAAGGGACGAGACCAGAATCCAGGAAGTGCGTTGCCGCGGATTCGAGAGCATTTTGAACTCCAACATAAGGACCAAGTGATTTTCCGGCGGGGTTTTCCCCGGTCGAAGGGCCAAACAGGTTGCGCGATGAGGGGCACCTAGTGCAACGCTTTTTCCCGAAAGCTCTTCGAAGAGCGGGGAGGCCGATCAGCGCAGAACAGTGTACAGGCAATCTTTGGGGAGGCGGAGTGTCTTTCCGGGGATGTCCCTTCTTTCTCGCAAATCTCCATTGACATCCAGGAAAAGAGCCTCATGGAAACGCTTTTTGGGGAATCTTAGACTCAGGTCGATCTCACGGAGCATCCAAGGTCCTTGGCCCAGGGAGACGATTTTGGAGCCTTCTTTTTTGAAGCCTCGATATTGCTGCTCGGGAAGGATGTGAATCAGAATTTTTTTGGAGCGATCCAGGCTTCGGTCATCCAAAGCGACGATCCAGAGTGCGGCGAAAGAATGGTGGCAGCTGAGTTTGAGAGGGCCGAGGTGAAGAGAACCTGCTTTGCCTAGGGCGCCGACCGCTCCCGCACTTCGCCGGCTTTGAAACAGAAGGACAGCCTTGTTTCCATCCCAGTGGAGGTTTTTGGGAGAGCGGAGGTCACCACGCCGGTAGACCAGGGCGGCAGCGGGAAATTGGGCAAAAAGGGCGGGAATCTGGACGGGGAATTTCTGTAAGCCTTCTTCGAATCCTGGGGTGCTGACAGCAAACAAAATGGGCGCGTCGATCCCATTCAGGGTGGAAGTTGTCGCAATCGTCATGGGGGCCTCGGCCTGATAGCGGTTGGGTGAAGGCCAGCCCAGTTCGCTAATGACCTGTGGGAAACCGCCCCGGTTTCGAAATGCTCTTTCTACTCGCTGGGGTTCTTTGAGGAAGCTCCTGTCCTGGTAGCTCTGGCCGACGGCCACAGCAAATGAGCTTCGTGGCCCCTGCACCCTGGGGCCGAAGTAAAGGTGACGATCGAGGAGGTCCCCGGTTTTGTAGGATTTTTGTTCCAGGGGACCCAGTTTGATCGGGTCTGCAGTTTTCCAATTGCTCGCGGTCATCAGGGAACGAAGGCCGAGTTCTTTGCGGGCTCGTGCCATGGTCCGGGCATAAAACTCGGTTTGGAGCTTTGCCAGCGCAAGGGCCTGGGCCTTTCCTTGCTTGGTCTCCCCTTTGCTGGTCATTTGCCAGGCGGGGACCAGCTTGGAGCCGAGGCGCTTTTCGAGGAGGGCACGGGCCTTGCCTTGGATGCGGTCGAGGGACCAGAAAAGGAGGCTGTCCTCGTTGACGAGCTCGACCCAGGCGAGGGCCGGCTCTTCGGCGAGGCGTAGACCGGTTGTGGGGCTTTTGGCGTTTAGGAGCCAACTCAGGCTTTCCCAGTGGCGGGCCTGTTCCTTGGGATCGAAGAATAGGCGTCCCAGGGGAGTGTTTCCCTTGGCATCCCGATGCCAGAGGTGGAAGTAGAAGCTGAGGCAGCTGTAGATGCCTTGGTCCGCGAGCTTGTCCACGAGGCGGCGGAGGCCCGGGAGGCGTTTACCTGAGAGTGGGTCTCCATGGAGCCTAGCGAGATTGACCCCTGCGGCGGCGAGGCGGCGGGCAAGGAGGCTTTGGCTCTCCCCGTCCAAAAGCCAGATGTCTGGGGTGAGATTGACCCCCCAGAAACGGATGGGCTTGCCTGCTCCATCGATGAAGTCCTCCTTTTTTCGGCGGATCCATCCCTTTGCACCGGCCCGCTTTTCGTTGCGCCCCCGCAGATTGAGTGGAGAGCCAGGCCTCGGGGGCCGGTTCCCCGGCTGGTAGGCAAACCAGCCGGGGGGAAGAGGGACATCCTTGTTTCTCTTGCCGTCCCCTTGGGGGATAAAGGCACGCTGGCGGAGCACAAAGGCGTCGATCCCGCAGATAAAGCGCCGCCCCTTTTCTTTGTGAAAGCGAAGCTCCAGGCTCTGCTTTCCCTTGGGAAGGTTGACCCAGCCCATGGGCACCCAGCAAAGACTGACAAAGGGTTTGAGGGCGCGGGTTCCCACCAGAGGTCGCTCCCGCCCGCAACTTCGGAAGGGGCCTTTGCCGATCCTCCAGTCAAAGGGCCCATGTCTCCAAAATTTCCTGACCCAGATCTGGTAACGGCCCCTTTTTTGAACCTCAAACTCCCAAATCGCCCGGGGGGCCTTCCCCTTTCCCTGGTCTTTGCCCGTGAGCCAGTCCCCGCCCGAAAGGATCTCTGGATGAGGGAGCTGGGCCGGGGCCAGCCAAGGGTTGGGGAGGAGGTTGCTTTGGGTCGCATCCTCTCCTTCCAGGTGGATGTCCCACTTTCTGGGATCTTGGCTTTCTTGTTTCGGGTCTGACCCGAGGGCCAAGAGGGCGCAAAGAAAAAGAGTTGAGTTCATGGACCCTCCTTTGGATTCCTATGATTCCCCCATCCTCGGGACACGCATTCCCACACCAGTAAAGAGCTCGTAAGGGATCAGGCCGGCTCGTTTCGCTGCGGTCTCGGCGCGGATCCCCTCTCCCCAGAACACGACCTCCTTGGGCTTTGTTTCTCCGAGAGCACTGACATCCACAATGCAGAGGTCCATGCAGACCCTGCCGAGGATCGGGCATTGATGCCCCTCGACCCAGACTTGGCCTCGGTTGGAGAAGGCCCGGGACACCCCATCTGCGTAACCGGCCCCGATCACCGCCACGGCCATTTCCCGATCCGCGACGAAGGTCGCCCCGTAGGAGACGCAGTCCCCCGGCCTTAGGCGCTTGTGCTGGAGGACCTTGGCTCGAAGCCGCATCACCGGGCGCAGGCTGAGGCCCCGGGCTTCGCTTGCCGCTTGGTCGGTGTTGTAGCAGCCGAAGAGGGAGATCCCAGCACGAACGAAGCCTGCATAGGGCGGTAGGCCTTGATCCAAACCGTTTTCGATCCCTGCGCTGTTGCAGAGGGAATAGAGGAAATCCTGGCCCAGCTCCTCCATCAGGGCCGCGAAGGCTTGGGTCTGGCGGGCGTTCAATGGGTGTCCCACTTCGTCGGCGCAGGCGAAATGGGAGAGGATGCCTTGGACCTCGAGGCCCCGGGCCTTGGCTGCGGTGAGGGCCTTGGGGATGTCGTAGAAGCCGAGGCGATGCATGCCGGAGTCGAACTTGAGCCAACAGGGGCCTTTGAAACCTGCATCGTGAAGCAGGCTGAACTGCTCTTGGGTGGCGAGGACGGGGCAGAGGTTTTTGGCTCGGGCCAACCCTGCATCCTCTGGGCCGACGATTCCCGAGAGGAGGAAGATTTGGGCTGGGTCGCTGGGTTTTTCCTCGCCTAGAAGGTCCCGGAGGGTCGCCCCCTCCCAGGCATCGGTGACGGCGAAGAGACGGCAACCGGCTTCCTGGAGCCTGGGGGCTACGAGAGAGATCCCGTGGCCGTAGGCGTTGGCCTTGACCACGGAGATCAGGGGGTGGGGGCCTGCCTGCTTTTGCAGGGAAGCATAGTTGTGAACTAGGTTTTTGAGGAGGATTTCGGCTTGAACGCGGGTTTCCATGAGATTCAGAGTGTTTCGGGAGGGGTTGGGGAGCCTTGGAACAAGGAATCGTCGATCCCCCGGAGGAAGTCCTCTTTCCAGCGATAGGCGTCGAGAAGACTCTCGTCCGGGAAGCCCAAAAAGCGCAGGGCCAGGTAGAGGGCCTCGATGGAGGCCAAGCCGGGCTCTGGATCGTCGAAGAGCTTGGATTTGCGCGGATAGGCGGTTCGAAAACCTGGGGGGAAGGACCTGGGAAGGACCTCTCCTTGCACCGCGGACCGCATGCCGGGGAGGTAGCGCCAGGTGCTGTCGAGCAACAACAATGGCTGTCCCCTATCTGCGGGGGAGAGGGGGGGGGCGCCGACTTCAAGGAGGAGGTGGGGGCGGGGGAGCTGGATCTTCTTGCCGGGTTTCCAGGTGACGAAGTGGTAGCCTTCCTTGCCGAAGAGGGGCTCCAGGCTGCACTTGGAGCGCTTCTCCTTGTAGTGGCGGATGATGAGGACGTCGGGACGGGAGGGGCGATCAGGACTCATAGGTTTGGAGGCTGCAGTTTTTCCAGCGCGGCGTCAAGGACGGCCTGGACGGGAATGGCGCGAACGCAGATGGGGGCGGGGCAGGAGCGCTTGCCGCAGGGAGCGCAGGGGACGGGGTAGCGCAGGACCAGGGAAGCAGGATGGCGGGGGCCGTAGGCGCGTTCGTCCTTGGGGCCGAAGAGGGCGATGCTGGGGGTGCCCACGGCGGAGGCGAGGTGGAGGGCACCCGAATCTGCGGCGATGACGAGGTCTGCGGCTTTGAGGAGGGCGAGGGTGGCGCGGAGACCCTGCTCTCCGCCCTTCCAGAGGGGGAAGGGGCAAAGGGCTTTTCCGAGGGTTTCTTCCCCGGGGCCGAGGTTGATGAGGACGCGGCAGCCTTTTTTGCGGAGGTGGCGGGCCAGGGCTTGGAAGCGTTCGAGGGGCCAGCGCTTGAAGGCGGCAAAGTTGCTGCTCCCCGGTGCGAGGACGACAAGGGGCGCAAGGGCCTGAAGCGGGCGATCCATGGCTGTCCCCTTGGCGCTCCCTTCCCTGGATTCCTCCTCCCATGTTTCCTTTGTTTCCTGCAAAAAAGCCCGGGCCTTTGCTCGGTCCTCTTCGCTGGGCCGAAGCACCGCCTCCCCGCCTTGGGGAAGAGCCTGGCCCGTCGCCTCGATCACCAGCAGCAGCCCCTCCTCCGCCCGATGGATGCGCTCTTCGGGGAGGGACACCCTTTGATGATAAAAACGCCAAGCCCCCTCCCTGGCCCTGGGCGCGGCGAAGCCGATTTTGCGGGTGGCCCGGATCATCAAGCTGTGCAAGCCGCTCTTGAGGTTGCCATGCAGGTCCAGGAGGCAGTCGTAGCGCTCGCGGCGGAGGGCCCGGCCATGGCGCCAGAGGAGGAGAAGGGCCTTCGGCCAGAGCCATGGTCTTTTGAGGCTGTGGCTCAGGGCCTTACGTGGATAAACGATGAGCCTGCGAATCCCTGCTTCTCCCTCGAGGAGGCTTGCAAAGCGGTCTTCGACCACCCAGTCCACGGTCGCGCCGGGCTGAAGTTTCTCCAAAGCTCGCAGGCTCTCCAGCGCGAAGCAGAGATCCCCGAGGGCGGAGAGGCGAAGGAAAAGGTAGGCAGTCTGGGACATCGGGCGGCATGATAGAGCAGAAGATGGAGCGCCTCCCTCCCGGAATGAAGAAAACAGTCGAAAGAATGGAATCTTGTGAGCGCGGTCCCGTGCGCCTTCTCTGGCCGCGGGGGGCTGAGGCTCCTCCCGAGGCCTTCCTGAAGCCAGGTTTTCAACCTGCCGGGGAGCGGGTGAGCCTTGGCCGGGGAGGGGCGCAGCGGGTGGACCTCCCTCCCTATGGGGATGTTGTTTGGAAGAACTTTCGCCGAGGTGGAGGAGTGCGTTTTCTTGGGGGACATTATTTCCGAGCGACTCCTTTGGAAAACGAGGTCTCAGCCCATCTCCGCCTGGCGGAAGAAGGCTTGGCGGTCCCCGAACTCTGTTTCGGGCGGATCGAGCGGCGCGCAGTGGGCTACCAGTTGGAACTGGTCACCCGATTCGTTCCGGGGCGCAGCCTCCTTGAGGTTTTGGATGGAGATCTGGCCGAGGGAGATTCCCCAGCGGCTTCCCTCCGGGAAGTGGGGAGGCTTGTCCGAAAGATGCACGAGCTGGGTTTCACCCATGGGGATTTGCATCCCGGGAACCTGTTGTTTCGGGAAACGGGCGAAGCGCTTGTGTTGGATCTCACGAGCGGAAGTTTTTCCGAAGCCTCTCATCAAAAAACCGGCCAAGGAGACCTCGTCCGCCTGGCTCGTTATTGGCGCAAGCACAGGGGCGAAGGACCCAGGCTGTCCTGGGTCCTCGCGTTTTTACAAGGCTACGAACCAGACCCAAAGGCCCGCCATGCACTTATGACGGACCTCGTAGGAGCCTTCGAGCGCCAGATCGCTCTAAGGTCTTGGCGCTGGTAACAGGGCCTAGTCTCCGATTCGCATACGGAGTCCGTTGGACATCGAGAAGAATCCGGCGAAACCTCCCTGGTTGTCCACGATTGCCCATTGTGCATAGAGATCCAGGGCCTTGAGTGAACTCAGGTTGGGGACGGGGATCGGCAGCGTGGCGGCACCTTGGAAATTGGTGAAGGCCACCATCGAGAAGGTGATGCTCTTCAGTAGAAATCCACAGGGGGTGGTCGGTAGAGGATCCGCCGGGTCTGTGTCCAGCAGGAGGATGGCGGCACTGAATTCACGTCCATTTTGCACGCCGATCTTGAAACTGGCGTTGCCCAATTTCGGAAGGGCGGGCGAACCCAGGGCAAGGATCTCCGGGATCTTCGCGCCCTTGCCGGGACAACCCTGCCCGAAGAGTTGGGCGAGGGCTTCGGGAGCGGCCAAGGAAACCATGACGTTATGTCCCCCTCGGTTCGCGACCAAGAGATCGGGGAGCTTGTCGCCATTGAGGTCGGCAAAGGCCATGGCCGAAGGCGCCTGGTCCGTGGGGCAACCGAGGAAGTCGGCGAAGTCTCCATTGGTGAAGCGCTTCATCCTGAAGACCTTTTGCATCGTCAGATGCAGGACCGCCACATCCCGACGAGTTGTGTCGGGATCATCATCGTCCTGGAGGTCCAGGACCATGGCCTGAGTTCCTCCCCCCGAGATCCGGAGCGGCGAACCCGAGGCCAAGCTGAAGGCTCCGGCCCCGTTGCCCAGAAAGACTCGAGATTCTCCGTATCCGCCCAGACCGTCGCCAAAGTCGATGCAGACAAGGTCGAGTTTTTTATCTCCGTCCAAGTCGCCCGCCGCGAGGGCGCGGGGATTGTTCCCGGCAGTGAGAGAAGTCGGTCCGCTGAAAGTGCCGGCCGTGGCAGCGGCCAGATAGACTTGGACCTTGTTGTTGGTTCCCAGGCTGTTTTTGCCGTCCGTCATGGCAAGGTCCAATTTGCCGTCTCCGTTGAAGTCGGCGATTGCGATGTCTTGGATCGAGCGCAGGGTGCCGGGGAGGGCGCTGCCGGCGGTAATGGTGCCCGCGCTGACAAGGAGGACCTTGGCCCCTCCGTTCTTGAAAGGCGATCCTGCGAAACCGACGACCAAGTCATCCTGGCCGCTTGCATTGAGCTGTCCGGCCGCCAGCGACGTCGGGACCGAATCGTTGGCCGTTCCATCGATGTCAAATCCTGTTCCCTTGGTAAAGGTCCCCGAACCATTGTTGGTCAGGATGAAAACCTTGCCGTCTCCGCAGAGGACCGCGAGGTCCAGGCCCGAAGTGCCGCTGAACTCTCCGCTGACAAGGGCCAGGGGGCCGCCTGCAACTGCGACGGACTTCCCTGTGATGGTCGTGAAATCGGTTCCTCCCGATCCGAAGCGGATTTCAACCGTGTTGGTTCCCGAGTTGGCGGTCGCGAAGTCTGTCTTGCCGTCTCCATTGAAGTCGCCCACAACGAGATCGGCAGGGGCGGCGTTGGCAGCCAAAGCGACAGTACTTGCCGCGTCAAAGCCGATGCAACTTGTGACCGGGTGAAGATCTACGACTCCTGCTTTGTCCGGCACGACATATTTGCTGGGGTAGCCGGAGTTGTTGCGGAAGTCGCTGTAGCTATTGGCGTCGATGCTTACCGAGGTCACCGCGGCATTGTCCCAGACCCAGACGGGGGTATCCGCTTCGAAAACATTGTTCTTGATGACGGCTCCATTGGACCAGATGTTCATTCCCCAGCCGCAGTTGGCAGTCCGATTCCCGGTGTAGGTCGCCGACCCACTGTTGGGCATGTAGTGATACATCGCTGTTTTGATGTTGACGAAGAGGTTGTTGGTGATGTTGTTGGCTTTTCGGGCGTCATAGATCAAAACTCCCGTGGCGTTCCATGTGTTGGGTGTGTACCAGATGTCCCGGATCACGTTGTTGCTGATGTTCCAGGGACCTCCCTTGGTGCCGAGTTGGATCCCGTTCTGCGCTGCAAGAGGGACACCAACAGGACCCAGGCCCTTGACGGTACAGCCTGTCACCGATCCCGAGAGTCCGTCATGAGTCAGGACAATGCCCGCCTTGTTGAAGTCATGGATGTTGCAGTCCTTGATGTGAATCGTCGAGGGGTTGGCTGTGTCCTTACCCGAGGCCACGAAACCGATCCGTCCCTGTGCCCCGTTGGGGGGACTCGCGCCGGCATTCTTCATTTCGACGCGTTCAATGGTGCCACTTGCCCCATCGGTGTAGAGGGCGCACACCAGGTTGCTGACGCCTGACTCGAGGTGATTGGCGTCGAGGGTCAGGTCACGCAGATTGACAGTGGTTGAAACCCCATGGATGAGGAACACTCCCCACCAATTGCGATTCACACCTCGGTAGGGAAGGGATCGTTTGAATCCGATGTTGGCCTGGATGATGGTCTTGCCCATACCCGCCCCGACAAAGCTGAGGTTTTTTCCGCTGAGATCAATCCCTTCGAGATTACCTGTGGTTCCATAGGTTCCAGCGCTGATGAAAATGGTCCCACCTGTGGTCGCAGTGGCGGCGGCATGGGTCACGGTTCTCCAGGGAGCGGCTTGGGTTCCTGCGTTGGCGTCACTTCCCGAAGTGCTGACATAAAAACTCTGGGCAGGCAGGGCACAGAGGAAGAGGGAAAGGCTGAGTGCTCCCTCAAAAAGAGTACGAAATCGCATTGATGCCTCCATGTTTGTTCTTGCGAGAAAAAAGGAAGAACGAGCCAAGCCCCGGGAGCGTAGTTGACCATCACCTACCCCGGATTCTCATGACCACGTTTCCAGGTAGAGGTCTGTGGCGAGGTTCGGAGAAGAGGGGCCGGGTTGTAAGGAAACACAGAGAAGCGAAAACAAGGATCCTGGGGAAGGGCCGTTTGGGTTTTCAAATCATCAAAAAAAACATATAGAGAGATTGCCGAATGTCTTTTCAGAAGATTCGGAAGTATAAAAACAGATTTTTCATTTACCATCAATTTAGAACCTTTTATTCTGTAACAAAACCGTGCGACCTTGATTTCATGGGAGTCTCAGGTTATTTTTCCGCCTCTAATCCCTCATTTTTTTGGAGCGGACCTCCCCTCTTCCCACAGCCCTTTTTCGAGATGGAAGCGCAATGAATTGCAAAGACTTCCTTTTTAAGATCCTCTCTATTTCCCTCCTTGTTGCCCCTGCATTTTGCGGGGATTGGTATGTGTCACCTACGGGGTCCGATGCCAATTCCGGGAAAACACCCCTTGCGCCTTTCAAGACTTTTCAAAAGGCCGTTTCTTCGGCAAATCCCATGGACCGCCTTCACCTCCTCCCCGGAACCTATCAGGAAGCCTTGGTCTTGATTAAACCCCTGGAAGTCATAGGGGCAGGGCGACACCGAGTTCGGATTCTGGTTTCTTCCGGTCCGGGGATTCTCGTCGCAGCAAAGAAGTGCAAGATCCGTTCGCTCTCCGTTTTTCATTCGGGCTCCAACACCTTGGCCAATGACGCCTGTGTGGCCGTGGGGCCTCGAAGCCCGAACCTGCCGCTTTTCCCCTTCCCGGTTCATGGGACCCGGCTCGAAGATCTAAGACTCGAGGGCGGGGTCGCTACCATCGGTGGGCTTAATGTCTTGGATGTCACCATCTCTTCTTGCGATTTGGGCCGAAGCATGATGGGAGTCGCCTTTGGGAACAATTCGGACCAAGTTCGGGTTCTCAATACAACGATCCGAGAGATGCGTTTGGGTGGAGTGGTCGCGAGTGAGATCCCTTCGGATTACAGCAGCACCAAGGATGACTGGAGGATCGAAGGCTGCGTGATCTTCAATCGAAAGAAACCGACGATTCCCAATGGGGAGGCGATTTATGGGAGAGTGCTCAGGCGCTGGTTGGTCAAGGACAATGACATCTCCGGGTTCCCGACAATCGCAATCGGTTTTCCTAACTATGGCCGCACCAACAGCTCTTCCGCTCCGGAGACCAGGGATATTCGGATCCTCGGAAACTACATCCACGATGGCCTGGGTAAATTCCCTTCGGGTAACGAGGGTTTGCGGGGGGCGATCTATTGCAATTATGGCGCGGCGGACTTGGTGATCGCCAACAATGTGATTGAACGGATCAAGGACGCTTCCGGGATCGTGATCGCTTCGAGGGGCAAGGCTTGGCATCGTTATCCAGGTCTGCGGATCACCGGGAACCGGATCCGGAATTGCCGAGGGCTTCGCTCAAACAGCGGCGGACTCAAGGCCGAGGGGATCACCTTTTCCAGGCAGAGAAAGGATTTTGCGAGTTTGCCCGAGGATGTGGTTGTGAGGGGGAATTCCTTCGCGGGGAATGAAGGGCTCGACATCGACAATGTGTTTTGGACAAACAGCCGGGTCAATATTGACGCACGATGGAACGATTTTTCCGGCCAAAAGCCGAGGCTTGGGATCGAGGTCTCCTCCTTCGTCCGGGCCATTCCCTACCTGGATCGTCCTTCTCCCTTCGGACTGGTTTCTGCGAGGACGGGAGCGCCTGTTCTTTGCATGGGAAGTGGAGATTTCAATGGAGACGGGCGCGTGGATGTGGTCCTGGGCTGCGCGGATAAAACTCTCCGTGTTTTGCGGAATGATGGGCGAGGGGGCTTGGCCTTGGTGCAGAGTTTGCCTCTCCCGGCTGTTCCGTCGCGCTTAGCGGTGGGAGATCTTGACCGGGACGGGGATCCTGACCTTTGCTTGGTGTTTCCGAATCGAAGCAAGGCCAGTGTTTTCAAGACGCAGGCGGGGAGCTTACAGGCCTGGACGGAACTCAATCACGGTCGTCTGCGGGCCAATGGGGTCTTGATCGCCTCGCTGGGAACGGATCGTTTTCCCGAGATCCTTGTCTCCTTTGGGGATTCTCCCCTCCTGGGTGGAGGGGTGTCCCTCTTGTCGCGGAGCAACACGGGGTTTTCCGGGAGCTTCGTGGCTCTGAACCCGGGAACAGGATCTATGCGCAACCCCTCAGCGATGGCGGTTGGAGATCTGGACGGGGATGGCGACCTGGACCTATGCGTTGCGAACGCCCTGAATGGGGCGGCTGTTCCTAATGTGGGTGTCCTTCGGTTTCGGAACAGCGGGGGGGCTCTGACCCGCTTTGGGGGAGTTCTCGCGGTTCCGGTGCAAAAACCTTTGTGGATGGATCTGTCCCTGGCCCGAATGGATGCGGATCAAGATCCTGAGCTGGTTGTTTCCGCGATGGCCGCTCCCAGCGTCCCAAGCAAGGCGTCGACCCTTTGGGTCTACCCAGGAAGAGCGGGGATGGCCTTCGGGACACCCAAGCTTGCCGGGAGCGGGAGTCCGGGTCCCCTGCAGATTGCTGCTTTTGGGCGGAGCAGGCAGGGTGGAGTCGATGGGAATCTTGCTGTGTTGGATGTTGGGGAGGCTGTCCTTCTTTTGGGACGAGGTTGGAATCCGAACACGGGGAGCTTTGCTCGGTTTGGACCTGCAGCTTCGGAACAGGATCCAGCAAGCCTCCTGGTTGTTGATTTGGATGGGGATCATTTGGAGGAGATTGTGACAGCTTCCCCCAAATATGGGACTCTCGGGATTCTCTCCAACCAGGAGCAGGCTCAAGCCAGGTTGTATGGGAGCGCATGTGGACTCCCGGGGGGGATGCTTCCTCGGATTTTCCCTGCAGGAGCAAGTCCTGCTTTGCGGCTTCCATGGTTGGGGAACCTGGGATTTGGGATCGGCCTTGCGGACGCAAAGCCCAATGCGATCTCGGTGTTGCTTTTGACCGCCGGGGCGAATGACTTTGCCTTGGGGGCTTCCTGTGATTTGGCCGTGGATCCCAGCGTGCTTCTGTTGTTCCCCCGGATCACGAACGCCTCGGGAGGGGCCTTGATTCCTGCTCCGGTGCCAAACGATCGGGGTCTTCTCAACATCTCTGTCTATTTGCAATGGATGGTGTTTGAGAATGGAGGTCCTATTGCGGGTTTGCTGACCGCAACGAAGGGCATGATGCTTCGAACCGGCCGGTAGAAAACCCCTCTGCCTGTTTTTCGTATGAAGCACTCTGGCGTTTTCTTCACAAAGCCGGAGGGCTTTTCATCCGAAAACCCTTGATTGGTTTTCTCCCAATCGAAGGGCTAGAGATTGGTTGATAACCCTTTCTTTTTGAAAGAAGTTCTCAAAGCCAATTCGGTAACTTTGGGTGTGTCCCATTGTCGCGTCTGAAGAAAACCTTTTCCGAGTTGGGAAGGAATCCATAGGCTGGAAAGCCAAGCAAAAACGGTTCTTCAATACCTGTTTTTTCGTTCGGTTTTCATGCGCCCATCTTTTTTCTTTTCTGGGGCGTACTGCACTCTGGAGATGAGGGGTTTTTTCTTGATGATGCATAAATCCTCGATTGTCAGTTTCGCCTTGGGAGGCCTCCTTTGGATGGCTGGGCCTCTTCCCGCTCTTTCTCCAAGGGCTTCCAAGGTCTTGGACCTCTCGGAGAAACTCGTTTTTCCCCTTTCTAAACAGGGAGATCCGGCAGAGGGAAAAAAGATCTTCCAGACGGTTTGTTTTGCTTGTCATACCGTGGGGCAAGGAGTCAGGGTGGGGCCGGACCTTGCTGGGATCACCAAGCGCCAATCCCGAGAATGGATCCATAAGTTTGTTACCAACTCGGCCAAATTCATTGCATCGGGTGATAAGGATGCAAAGGCAATCTTTGAGGAGTTCAAGAAATTCCCCATGCCTCCCCAAGCCTTAAGTGCGGCCAAAATCGATTCCATCATCGCCTATCTTGAGTCCGTGGGGGGGGTGGCCCGAGCAGGGGGAGGAGTGGATAAAACTCGTCCGGAAGGGGACCCTGGGCTTGGAGTAGAACTCTTCCAAGGGACCCGGAGGCTGACCAATGGAGGGCCTTCTTGCATCAGTTGCCACGGAATGAAACATCCTTCCATCATGGGTGGAGGCACCATGGCGGTCGATCTCACCATGGTCTATGACCGCCTGGGAGGAGCGGGGATCAAGGGAATCTTGAGCAGCCCCCCCTTCCCCTTGATGAAGAAAGCCTATGAAGGACGCCCCATAACTCCCGACGAGATTTCGGCTCTCCAAGCTTTCCTCTTCGACGCCTACCAACAAGCTAAGAAGTCCAAAGGCGGGGCCGGAATTGGTTGGCAATATGGACTGATTCTCTTGCTGGGAGGTTTGCTTGGTCTCGTGGTCCTCCTACTCCTCTTCGGTGCACTGTGGAGAGACCGGAAACCCGGTTTGGTTAACCAGAAAATCTATGACCGGCAGTTGGGTGCTGCGGATATTGCGGATTAGGACCCATGGAAGAAGCTCGGACTCGGATGGGGTCGGGTTTCTTTTAAGGGAGAAAGATAACGATTTGATGCGGGTTCGCTGAAGAATCTTTGTTGAAGACAAAGGGAAAGAAATGAGTTGGATTCAGGACATCATCTCTCCAGAGACTCGAAAATGGGAGGAGTTCTACCGGAACCGGTTCCAGCATGACAAGGTCGTGCGCAGCACCCATGGCGTGAACTGCACAGGCGGTTGCTCCTGGCAGATTCATGTCAAGGAAGGGATTGTGGTCTGGGAGACGCAGCAGCTGGATTATCCCCTCCTCGAAGATGGGCTTCCACCCTATGAGCCGAGGGGATGTCAGCGAGGGATCTCCTTCTCTTGGTATCTCTATAGTCCCCTGCGGATCAAATACCCTTTGATTCGGAGTACCCTCTGGAACCTTTGGCTCGCCGAAAAGAAGGCGGCGGATGGGGATCCCGTGAGGGCCTGGGCAGCGATTCAGGAAAACCCCAAGGCGCGAGAGTCCTACCAGACCGCTCGAGGCAAGGGGGGCTTCCGCCGGGTCAGTTGGGATCAGGTTCTCGAGCTGATCTGCGCATCCAATATCTATACGATTCAGAAGTATGGACCCGACCGGATCGTTGGTTTTTCACCCATCCCCGCCATGTCCATGCTGAGTTATGCGGCAGGATCCAGGTTCCTTCAAATCATGGGTGGGATCAATCTCAGCTTTTACGATTGGTATTGCGATCTGCCGACGGCTTTCCCGGAGATCTGGGGGGAGCAGACCGATGTCTGTGAGAGCGCCGATTGGTACAACGCCAAGATGATCGCCGATATGGGGGCCTGCTTGAATATGACAAGGACTCCTGACTGCCATTTCTTCGCAGAATCCAGGCACAATGGGACCAAGACGGTGGTTTTCTCCCCGGATTTTAGCCAGGTCTGCAAATACGCGGATCAATGGGTTCCCCTGCACGCAGGGAGTGATGGTGCGTTCTGGATGGCAGCAACTCATGTCATCCTCAAGGAGTTCCATCATGAAAAGAAAACCCCTTATTTCATCAATTACTGCAAGAGATACACCGATAGCCCCTTCCTGGTGAAGTTGGAAAAGGATGGGGAGGATTGGGTTCCCGGCCGTTTGCTGCGGGCGGGAGAACTTGGAGAATTCCAAGGGATCAGCAACGGTGATTGGAAGTTCGTCAACATCGACGAGGCGAGCGGGAAGTTCGTTGTCCCCCAAGGATCAGTGGGGCATCGCTGGGATGAGAAGCCCGGCCACTGGAATCTCGAGTTTAAGGATTCGGCGACCCAGGAGGACTACGATCCCCTTCTGACACTCCTGGACAAGAAAGAGGATGTACTCCAAGTCAAGATGACCGAGTACGGACTCGATGGCGAATTTCGGCGTGGAGTCCCCGTACGCTATGTAGAGACAGAGGGCGGCAAGGTCGCAGTGACGACCATCTACGATTTGATCATGGCCCAGTATGGAGTTTCCCGTGGGCTGGAGGGTGAGTATCCGGCCGGTTATGGGGACAAGGACGCTTCTTACACTCCCGCATGGCAGGAGGTTTTTTCGGGGGTGGATTCAGAAACGGTTCTCCAGTTTGCGCGGGAATGGGCCAACACAGCCAATGTCTCAGAAGGGAAGTGCATGGTCATTATCGGGGCGGGGATCAACCATTGGTACCACGCCAATCTGATGTATCGGGCCGCCGCGATGGCGCTGATGCTCTGCGGATGTGTCGGTAAGAATGGTGGAGGCCTCAATCATTACGTCGGTCAAGAAAAACTGGCTCCCGGAGATTCCTGGGGGAGCCTTGCTTTTGGCAAGGACTGGGTGAAGGCCCCCCGTCTCCAGCAAGCGCCTCTTTGGCATTACATCAATACCTGCCAGTACCGCTATGACGGCCATTACTCCCAATACAACACGGTCCCCAAAAATAAGATCACGGATCAACATACGGCTGATCAGATCTTCCAGTCCGTGCGCATGGGATGGATGCCTTTCTATCCTCAGTTTGAACAGAACACTCTCGATCTTTGCAAAGAAGCAGAGGAAAGCGGCGCAAAGGATGAGCAGGGGATTCAGGACTATGTGCTCCAAAAGCTTAAGTCCAAAGATCTAAAATATTCCGTCAGTAATCCTGATGGGGAAGCCAACTTCCCCCGCGTTTGGTACATCTGGCGCGGCAATGCCATCATGGGAAGCATGAAGGGGCATGAATACTGCTTGAAGCACTATCTCGGGGCCCAAAACAATACCATCAGCGAAGATTCCGAGCAGCGCCCCAAGGAGGTCGAATGGCATGAAGTGGCGCCGACAGGAAAGATGGATTTGATCGTTGATCTCAACTTCCGAATGGACTCCTCGGCTCTCTATTCGGACATCGTTTTGCCTGCTGCTTCTTGGTATGAGAAAGCGGACTTAAACAGCACGGACATGCACTCCTTCATCCATCCGCTCTCCAAAGCGATCGCACCGGTTTGGGAGGCGAAAACGGATTGGAATATCTTCCGTGATCTGGCAAAGGGCACCAGCGAGTTGGCCAAAACCTATCTCCCTGAGCCTGTCAAAGATGTGGTCATGGCGCCCATCGCCCATGACTCCCCTGGAGAAATCTCCCAGCCGACTGTCAAAGACTGGTACAAGGGCGAGTGTGAAGCCATCCCGGGGCAGACCATGCATAAGCTGGTTGTGGTCGAGAGGGATTACACCAAGCTCTATGACCAGTTCATCAGCTGGGGAGAGGCCGTCAGGGAAAACGGCCTGGGAGCGCACGGTGTGGGCTATGACTGCAAGGACATTTATGACGAGGTCTTGGAGTCGCGCCACTTCCCCAAGGTGCAGAGCGATGGCAAAAAACTGCCCTCCTTGGAGGAGGACGAGCATGCGGCCAACATTGTTCTCAAGTTTTCAACCTTGACCAATGGGAAGTTGACCCTGCGGGCTTATCGAAATATGTCCAAAAAAACCGGGAGAGATCTCGAGCATTTGGGCGCCGGGCAGGAAAGCGTCAGCTTCCGTTACGCGGATTTGCAGGCCCAGCCGCATCGTTACAACACGGCCCCGATGTGGTCCGGCTTGATGTTGGAGGGGAGGGCCTATGCGGCCTTTTCTTACAACCATGATGAACTGATCCCTTGGCGGACCCTGACGGGACGCCAGCACTTCTACTTGGATCACGAAGTCTACCTGGCTTACGGCGAGCATCTCCCAACCTACAAGCCTTCTCCAAAACCCGAAGTATATGGGGATCTCAAGAAGACCTTGGAATCAGGAGAGGCCAAGATCCTCAACTGTCTGACACCCCATGGGAAGTGGCACATCCACTCCACCTACATGGACAACCTGCGCATGCTCACTCTTTCGAGGGGTTGTGAGCCTTGTTGGCTCAGCGAGGCGGATGCGAAAGAGCTTGGCATCCAGGACAATGACTGGGTGGAGGTTTACAACGACCACGGTGTTTATTGCACCAGGGCCGTTGTGAGTGCGAGGATCCCCAAGGGAGTTTGCATTGTCTACCACGTCCCCGAGCGCACGATCGGGATTCCCAAATCCCAAGTGCGCGGCTACAAGAGGGCGGGGGGGCACAACAGCCTGACGCGCATCCATCTCAAGCCGAACTTCCTGGCGGGAGGCTATGGGCAGTTTACCTATCACTTTAACTACTGGGGACCGATCGCCCCCAACAGGGACACCCATGTAACGGTCAAGAAGATGACCAAGGTCATCTTCCATGGGCGTCCGGATTGATTGAAACACTGGTTGTGGCCCGGGCTGAACTCAGAGCGAAGCCCGGGGATTCAGAAGAGCGAATTCAAAACGTTTAACGAGAAAGGACCGAACAATGGATATCAGATCCCAGATCTCGATGGTCTTCCATCTGGACAAGTGCATTGGATGCCACACCTGCTCTGTTGCCTGTAAAAATATTTGGACAGACAGAAAAGGAGCGGAGTACCAGTGGTGGAACAATGTGGAAACCAAGCCCGGCACGGGTTATCCGACCAAGTGGGAAGACCAGAGTATCTACAAGGGCGGATGGGAAAAGAAGGGTGATAAAATCGACCTGAAGGGGGCGGGGCACAGGAAAAGCCTGACGAACATCTTTCACAATCCCCACCTTCCTCAGATCGACGACTACTACGAGCCTTTCACCTATAAATATTTGGATCTGATCGAGTCCGGTCCTTCTTCCGATCAGCCCACGGCGCGGCCTGTGTCACTGATTACGGGCAAACCGATGAATATCAAATCGGGTCCCAACTGGGACGATGACCTCAGCGGCAGCCCCGATTACGCCCGCCAGGATCCCAATCTGGAAGCTGTGACTCCCGCTGAGAAAGAGGCCTTGTTCCAGCTCGAGCGGATGGCCATGTTCTATTTGCCCAGGATCTGTAACCACTGCCTGAACCCGGCCTGCGTCGCCTCCTGCCCTTCGGGCGCGATCTACAAACGCGGTGAAGACGGGGTGGTTCTGATCAACCAGGATGTTTGTCGGGGCTGGCGTATGTGCATTACGGCCTGTCCCTATAAAAAAACCTACTACAACTGGAACTCCGGAAAGTCGGAGAAATGCATCCTCTGCTTCCCGCGGATTGAGTCCGGCCTCGCCCCGGCCTGCATGCATTCCTGCGTGGGGCGGATTCGTTACTTGGGTGTTGTGCTCTATGACGCAGACCGGATTCACGAGGCAGCAAGTGCTCCCGATCACGAACTTGTCGATGCCCACCTCAACATCATCCTGGATCCCTTCGACGAAGAGGTCATCAAGGCTGCCAAGGAAAACGGCGTGGCTGATTCGACCATCCGCGCAGCCCAACTATCTCCCACCTACAAGTTTGCGAAGGTCTGGAAGATGGCGCTCCCCCTCCATTCGGAGTTCAGGACCATGCCGATGCTGTTCTATGTTCCCCCCCTGCTTCCCGTCATGGCATCCATCAAGAACGTGGACCAGTCCGCGCAAAAAGAAAAGATGAACGAGAAGGCCAAGGTTTGGCCGGATAAGTGGCTCTATGACACCAGCACCGACGAGCTCTTCGGGACCATCCATCAGGCGCGCTTCCCGATGAAGTACATGGCCGAGATGTTCTCCGTAGGGGACGAGAACAAGGTGGAAGAGGTCATGAAAAAGCTCATGGCCGTTCGGATTCATCGCCGGCAAGTCACCGTAGGGGACATCAGCGAAGAGAAGGCTGCGGAAACCTTGGCGGAGGCTGGTCTCACAGCGGAAGAGGCTGAGGAGATCTACTACCTCACATCCTTGGCCAAGTTCGATGACCGCTTTGTGATCCCCGCCGCCCATCGCGAACAAGCAATGGAACTCATGGAGTTTGCCGGGGATAAAAAAGGCGATACGGGCTTTGGCTTCAAAGACGGTACGGCCAAACGGGGTCTGTAGAAATGGGTCTTCCCGAATTCACCCTTCTCGCACCGATCTTCGACTATCCCGAAGCCGGGTATGGCGAAAAGATCCCTCCCCTTCTTGAGATGGTCGCCAAGCTCTATCCCGAAGCGAAGGGGGAGTTGGATTTGTTTGTGAAAGCCCTGGGCGAAGGTTCGATCGAAGGTGAGAAACTCGACGCCATCCAAGAGCTCTATACCCGGACCTTCGATATCCAGCCGATTACAACGCTGGACGTGGGATTCGTTCTCTTTGGGGATGACTACAAACGCGGAGAGATCCTCTCCAACCTCAACAAAGAACACATTGCTTCGGGAAACCCCTGTGGAAACGAGCTTGCGGATCACCTTCCCAACCTCCTCCGGCTGATTGCTCTCAAGGGTAAGGACGATTTTGTCCTGGAGCTTGTAGATATGATTCTTGCCCCGGCCTTGCGGGCCATGATCCGGGAGTTCGATCCCGAACGCGTGGAAAAGAAGAACAAGTATTACAAAAAACAGTACAAGACCCTGATCGAGACCCCGGATGTGGATTCGATTGCTTATCGGCACGCTCTCAGGGCTTGTTACCAGATTCTCTGTTCCGAATTTGAACTTCCCGAGGTCGATATGGCAGAGGCCTCTGAGACGAGCGACTTTCTGAAATCGATTCGGACCGAGAATCAAACCGAGGACATCAAGGGGTCCTGATGCGCCGGGGACTTCAGAGGAACACGATTGACCAAAGGAGCCCGACCAAGAGCGGGCAAAGAGGAGAACTATGAATTTCTTCGAGAGTTTTCTGTTTGTCGGACTGCCCTACCTCGCCTTGGGGGTCTTCCTGATTGGGTCGATTTGGCGCTATCGGGGGAATGGGTACAAGGTTTCATCCCTCTCTTCGCAGTTCCTGGAAGGGAAGCGGCTCTTTTGGGGTTCCATCCCCTTTCACCTTGGACTCATTGTTGTTTTCCTCGGGCATCTTCTGGCCTTCTTGATCCCTGCCGGGGTCTTGGCATGGAACGCCCATCCCCTCCGCCTGCTCATCCTGGAGATTACGGGCTATGCCTTTGGGCTGAGCTTTTTGGTGGGCTTGGGACAGCTCTTTTACCGGAGGATCACCAACCCAAGGATCCAGGCGGTGACCAACGAGATGGACCTGATCATTGAACTTCTTTTGTTGGTGCAAGTCATCTTGGGGCTTTGCGTGGCCATCTTCTATCGCTGGGGATCCTCCTGGTTCGCCTCCGACCTGACTCCCTATCTCTGGTCGATCCTCCTGTTTCGGCCTGATCCCGAGGCCGTGCTTGCGATGCCGCTCCTTGTGCAACTCCACATCATCAACGCGAGTCTCATCATTTTGCTGATCCCTTTCACTCGGCTGATGCACCTCTTGGTGGCTCCCTTCCATTACTTAGGGCGTCCCTATCAACGTGTGATCTGGAATTGGGATCGAAAAAAAGTTCGCAATCCCAAGGAGCGTTGGTCCCCAACCAGGCCCAGGAATAACTGAATCCGGGGTTCTTTTTTAAGGATTAAGAGGAAGAAGGAAGACAATGCAAGAAGTCGCAAACAGGGATTCCTATCGAGCTTTGGTCATCAATACATTGGCTTTCACGGTTTGTTTCGCTGTGTGGATGGTCAATGGCGTTTTGGTCACCTTCCTCGTAGATAACCAAGTCTTTGATTGGTCCTATAAGCAGATGGGTTTTTTAATGGGGGTTCCGGTTTTAACAGGATCGATCTTTCGCCTCCCTGCGGGAATCCTAACTGATAAGTATGGGGGCAAACCTGTTTATGGGATCCTTCTTTTCCTCTGTGCGATTCCCATGTTTCTGCTGTCCTTTGCCAACAGCTTTCTAGCGTTTGCTCTTTGCAGTTTTGGCTTTGGACTGGCCGGAATCAGCTTTTCGATTGGGATTGCTTACACTTCGGTCTGGTTCCCCAAGCATCAACAGGGTACGGCCCTTGGGATTTTTGGGGCGGGCAATGCAGGCGCTGCTTTAACAACACTTTTTGCTCCAACCATTTTGAATCATCTGACGGGGAACGGAGAACACCTGGACGAATGGCGAAAACTCCCGGTTTATTACGCGATTCTGTTGGTCATCATGGGAGTCATTTTCTTTGCCTTCACAAAGAACAAAAAACCTGAAAGTTCCACGAAATCCCTGTCCGAAAGGTTGGTCCCCTTAAAGCATTTAAGAGTTTGGCGCTTTGGGCTCTATTACTTCCTTGTCTTCGGTGGATTTGTGGCCTTTTCCCAGTGGCTGATGCCCTACTTCGTCAATGTTTATGATGTTGGGATTGTCCTGGCAGGTACCTTTGTTTCTGCCTTTAGTTTCCCTTCGGGAGTGATTCGGGCTTTTGGGGGATGGCTGTCCGATAAATTTGGGGCAAGGACTGTGATGTATTGGGTCTTGGGGAGTTCCCTTCTCATCAGCATCCTACTGATAGTTCCTCGTATGGCGATTGAA
>JALSSW010000019.1 GCA_026984035.1 Planctomycetota bacterium | reverse complement strand
GTCCACCCAATAGAAGGTACTCATCAGGTTTTGCGGGACGAGTTTTTTGCTCCCATCCAACTCCTTTCTCGGCAAGAGGACGGGCGTGTACCCGGCAACCAATGTCCTGGGATCCTTAGGGTCCCCCTCCACACCCCGGTAAACCACCCGGGCTCCTCCATTCGGACCCAAAAGAGTCCAATCGGTCTGTTGCCGCGTGGGCGCATAGAGCTTGGGAATGTGACAGGCTTCGCATTGCATAGCCGAGAAGTGTCGCTTCGGATAAGGAAGGAAGTCATGCGTTTCCTCTGCCTTGTGGCAACTTTCGCAGCGGCGCATGGTCCCATCCAAATCTCTTGCCAGTTGCGACTGGGAGACATGCCCTTTGGCAAAATCATGACTGGGTGTCCTGAGAAACTCTTTAAGATCCAAACGCCGGGGTTCAACTGCCAGGTGTTTGGGGCGGGTTTCCTTATTCTCCCGATAGTTCGCCGGATTGTTCAGGGACCCATGACAGGAAGCGCATTCGAGTAAGCGTTCGGCGTGAACATCCCAGGGACGACTGAGCTTGTCCTTTCCTTTGATGTTCATTCCAGAAATCCGGATTCGGTCGCTTGAAAAAAGAACACCTGTCGTTTCCGTTTCGGGATTGGATGCGCTGGGAGGGAAAAAGAAGGGATCCCCACGCTTTGAGCGAACCGCCCCATGGCATTGTCCGCAGTTGCCGCTCCTGGGGAGCCCAAGCCTCAGGCCTTCGGCTTCAACTGCATCATCCTTATTGAAAGCATCCTTATTCCATTTCCATGTTTTCCCATCGTTAAAGACAAGGGCCGTCTTCCCAAGGGTCGCCATGGGAACCCAATCGAACTTCCCTTCAGACAAAACAGCTTTCCGGGACTCCCAATCCGGATGAGGAAGATGGCAGAGAAAGCAATTCATTTCCGTGGTCCCCGATGTGGAACCAACTCTCTTCTCTCCCGGGAGAATCTTTTCGCTGAATCCACCACCAATGTGCCGAACCCCTTTGGTCCGCATCCAAGCGACAAGAGCTTCTCTACTTCCTTTTCCCGGAACGAAATCGTCATAGGTTAAGGGATCGAATCGCTCCGCCCGGTCCGCCTCGCTGCCAAGAGAAACATGGTAGCTGTGAGAGGCAATGTAGTTTGTGTCGTGACACTCTCCGCAGGTCTTCTTGAGTGAGAGGGGTTTGCCGGTTTTAAGAACCGAGGTGCCCGAGCTATCCAAGAAAGGAACAGGCGGATGTTTCAAGGCATCCTGCCCCGAGCTTGTCCCCATCAAGCAACCGAAAAGAATTGGAACGCTTAGAATCGTGGTTGCTTTCATGACTCACCTCTCTTCCTTTGGAGTGGACTGCAAAAGACCGTTTTGCTTCCGGCCTCCTCGGCGTGAGGGGTCGTCGCCGTATCCCAGCGCCTTCCAATTCATGCGCCCCCCCTCAGCATGGCAATCGGCACACTGGAGTGCGCGCGCTTTGGGGGCGACCATGTGTGAAAGAGGCCAATACATGGCCGTTTTGGCCCAGCCATAGCTCCCGCTATAGGGAAGGCCCGTGGTAGGTTCCGCAAGGCGGAGAGCCTTATCCCAATTGAACTCCGTCCAATAGCCTCCTTTCCCAACTGTCTTGGGAATCAAGAGGATGTTGTTCTTGCTGTCATAAACCTGCTTGCCACGATGCACTTTGAAGGGCCAGATCTTTGCTGTGGGATCATGGATATCTCCACGCGGAGGATTGAGCTCGGTGACCGCCTTGGGATCGATCTTATCCCCTTTCAAATAGCGATTTGCAGTTCCGTTGTACCACCGATACTCGGGCACAACTTTACGTGCGTATTTGAAACGTCCCTTAATTTTCATATAAACGTGTTTGTCTTTGATGGGTAAATCTTGCCCCGCTTGGGACCAATCCCAATACATCTTGGTCGGTTCGCGGACCGCAAATTCGGGGATATGGCAGGTCTGACAAGCAATCGTCTCAACATGTGCATTGAGGCGTTCATTCGTATGGGGAGCTTGGTCATGGCAATCGGTGCAAGAGATCCCCTCCTGGTCATTGACACTCACACTGGGGGACCGCCCGTGGATTTCGTGTTTCTCGGTTCGATGGCAATCCACGCATTGGAAATCTCTTCCCCCCATGTGGACATCAATATCCTTGGTGGGGAAATACATGGTTTGGTCCAGATCTCCATGCTTTACAGCGTCCCCGCCTCCCCCATTAAAATGGCAAATGCCACAGTTTGTTCGGCTGGGACGGCCCACACTCTTGGCCGAAGCAAGTAGGTCCACACCCTTAGCGGGATCCCCTGCAAATCCTTTGATGTACTGCCCACTCTGGTCATGGCAAACAAGGCAATCAATGTGCGTGGGGTCTTTGAAATCAAAACTTTGATCTTTCCAGCCATAGCCAGCATGGCAAGAAGTGCATTTTGGCCAGTTGGTTTGCACACTGATACAGAAGTTATTGATGAGGTTCTTTTTCCCAATCTCAAAAGTCCCCTTGTGCCCAGGGACGTGGACGGGGTCTCCTTCCCACCTCCAGTGCTGGGTTTTCATGAAATCCTTCGCCTCCTTTTCGTGGCATTTGAGGCAAGATTTCGTCACCGAAGGCCCATCTTTGAAGGACTCGGTGAAAAATTTGGAATGATCCACGTGCGCCTTAGGTTTTGGCATGCGGCTCAGGGCCGGGCTCTTCTTTTCGACGACAGGGCTCTGCAGTCGAACGAGAACTGTTGTCCCGAACAAAACGCCAAAGACGGTGAAGATCAAGAGAAGGTAGTGCTTGATATTCATTTTCCACTTCGGGGTTGCAAAACCGGAAGGAAGCTCTCCAGACAAAGTTCTGGAACAAAACCCCGGTTTTCGGTTGAGCCGACTCGGGACCGAGCAGGAGAGGGCTCCTTGACTTGGCTCTGCTTAGCACAGTTCAGAGAGGTAACAAGAGACGCGGATCACTAAGCAGTGTAGTAACTTGTCGCAGGGATTGTTGTAGAAGCCAAGCTCATTTCCCACAAGGCCTTAAGTAATAGTCTCTTTAAAAGGGACAGCCATTCCCCCCTGCGTTTCTCTGACGCAGGGGGCCTGTTCCGGCTAACATGACCCCATGCCCTTATCTCCATTCCTTCCCCCAATTCAATCTTGGTTTGAGACCCATTTGGGGACACCCACTGATGCGCAAGCTCGTGGATGGAAGGCCATAAGGTCCGGTCGGAATTGCCTGATTGCAGCCCCGACAGGTTCGGGGAAGACCTTGGCTGCCTTTTTGTGGTCGATTCACCAGCTTGCTGCCCAGGGGGCGAATCTCAGAGACCGTTGTGAGGTTGTCTATATTTCTCCCCTCAAGGCTTTGGGGAACGACATTCAAAAAAACCTGCAATTGCCTCTGGAGGGAATCAGGGAGGGAAACTTTGCCATCCCCGAAATCCGCGTCGCAGTCCGGAGCGGAGATACAACGCAGAGCGAGCGAGCCTCCATGCTGCGAAAACCTCCACACATTCTGGTGACCACCCCAGAATCTCTCTACCTCCTGCTGACCAGCAACAAGGGAAGGGAGATGTTGTCCGGGGTCAAAACCGTCATCGTGGATGAGATCCATGCCCTCTGTTCCAACAAGAGGGGGACTCACCTTTCCCTTTCGCTTGAACGACTCGCCGCCCTCGGAGGAGAATTCCAACGGATCGGGCTCTCAGCAACCCAGAAACCCATCGCAAAGGTTGCACAGTTTTTGGTCGGGGTGGAGAGAGAGTGCGAAATCATCGACACGGGACATCTTCGGAATTTAGATGTGGCGATTTCGCTTCCCCCATCCAGCCTGCAAACTGTGTGTTCCCATGAGGTCTGGGACGAAATCTACGAGCAAATCGTGGAAATGATTGTCGCACACCGAACGACCCTGATCTTTGTCAACACGCGACGCTTTGCCGAACGGATTGCAGCCCGTCTCTCGGAGACCTTGGAGGAACACTACAATCAAACAGAAGATGGGTCTGAGCCGGAAAGGGTCATCAAGGGCGATGACTTGGTGACGAGCCATCACGGAAGCCTCTCCAAGCAACATCGTTTGGACGCTGAAAACCGGTTGAAAGAAGGCAAGCTCAAGGCACTGGTGGCGACGGCATCTCTCGAACTTGGGATTGACATCGGCGATGTGGACCTTGTGATCCAGGTGGGGGCCACACCATCCATCGCGACCTTCTTGCAACGCGTGGGGCGCGCGGGACATGGGGTCGGAAGAACCCCCAAGGGCCGATTGATCCCATTAACCCAAGATGAGCTCGTCTGTGCTGCAGGACTCTTGTGGGCCATTCATCAGGGCAGCCTGGATGCCATCGAGATCCCGGCGAAGCCTCTGGATGTCCTGGCGCAACAATGTGTGGCTGCCTGCGTCCCGGAGGTTTGGGACCAAGGAACCCTATTCCAGACCATGAGGCGCGCTTGGCCCTATCGGGATCTTACGAGAAAGGACTTCGACTCTGTCATCAAGCTCCACACGGAAGGTCGGTTGGCCCTCCTGCATCGCGACGAAGTCTATGGACGCCTCATGGCCACCAAGCGAGCCCGGATGACAGCTCTGCTCAACGGGGGTGTCATCCCTGACACGGGTGAATATCGGGTTGTCGCCGAACCGGGGGGACATTTTGTGGGCTCTGTGGACGAGGATTTTGCGATCGAATCGAGCCGAGGGGACATTCTGCAGCTTGGAAATATGTCATGGCGGATTCTTCGGGTTGAGACGGGCGTCCTGCGGGTGGCGGACGCGCATGGGGCGCCACCTACAATTCCGTTTTGGTTTGGCGAAGCGCCGGCACGGACGATCGAGCTATCGGCGGCTGTCTGTGAAATTCGTGAGAAGGGACATGACAAGGCTTGGTTGGAGGCCAATGTGCCCGGATTGCCAAGGGAAGGTCGAGCGCAAATCGCTGAGTATTTGGCTGCGGGCAAAAAAGCTCTGGGGGCCGTCCCGACACAGGACAGGATCATCGCCGAACGGTTTTTCGATGAAAGCGGAGGGATGCAGTTGGTGCTTCATGCCCCTTTTGGGGGGAGGGTCAACCGCGCCTTGGGACTTGCGATTCGCAAGCGTTTTTGCAGGGGCTTCGGTTTCGAACTTCAGGCCGCTGCCAACGAAGAAGCGATCGTTCTCTCACTCGGAACGGTTCAAAGTTTCGAACTGCCGGACATCTTCGAATTCTTGCACAAAGAAACGGCGCGGCATGTGCTGACACAAGCGCTTTTGGATCGCCCCCTTTTCCTCAATCGCTGGCGATGGAACCTTACACGCGCCCTCCTTCTCAAACGCATGGACGCCGGCAAGAAGGTCCCTCTGCCCATTCAGCGATTTCGCGCGGAGGACATGTTGGCCAAGGCTTTTCCTTCGCTCCTTGCCTGTCCCGAAAACCTACCCGGGGGAGATCTCGAGGTCCCGGAGGATCATCCCATTGTGAATCAAAGCATCCATGACGCCTTAACGGAGGCCATGGATGTGGAGCGCTTCTTGGAACTGGTCGCTCGGATTCGAGAAGATCGGATCGAGAAGCTGGCGGTGGACACGGTGGAACCCTCCCCCTTCGCCCGGGGGATCCTCAATGCTGCGCCCTATGCTTTCTTGGATGACGCCCCTTTGGAAGAACGGAGAACCCAAGCGGTGATTCAGCGTCGAGGTTTGGATGTCAAAACGGCTGATGACCTTGGATCCCTTGATCCCGAGGCTATCGCCAGAGTGCGGGCGGAAGCTTGGCCTTCGCCTCAAAGCGAAGAAGAAGTACATGAAGCTCTCTGCTGGATGGGTTTCGTCCGAGCGGACGAAGCCCCCGACTGGTTCCCCTGGCTCGAAGATTTGGTAAGCGCTGGTCGAGTAGAACGGGAAGGGGATCGTTTTTTTGCCGTCGAGGCAAGCAGGGATCCCCTCGACATACTACGGGGGAGGCTCGAAGCTTTGGGGCCAGTACACGACGATCACCCTTTGCTCCTTCGACTTCAGGCAGAGGGTGAAGTCCTTCGGGTTCGCTTCGAAAACAAGGATGGCTGGTGCAACCGCCGCCTGTTGGCTCGGATCCGCCGCTATACCCTCGACCGACTTCGCGGCCAAATCCAACCCGTCAGCGCAGCGGTTTTTCTACACTTTCTCACCCACTGGCAACACAGCAAGGGAAGCAGCAGACTCGTGGGACCCGAAGGTCTCCGCAAGGTCATCCAACAACTCCAAGGCTTCCAGGCTCCCGCAGCTCAGTGGGAAGCCTCCATCCTAAAAGCCCGAGTGCATGGGTATCGACGCGAGTGGCTCGACCAACTCACCTTCACGGGCGAGATCGCGTGGGGGCGCTTTTTCGGAAGCGGCAAGAGCCCAATCCGCAGCACCCCAATCACGATTCTTCCCTATGCCCGCAAAGACCTTTGGCTGGGCGCCCGCCGTGCCCAATCCAAAAAGCAAAGGGATCTCTCGGCAAACAGCCAGGATCTTTTAACCCTTCTGAAAACCCATGGAGCCCTCTTTATCCAAGAGATTCAAAAGCGCCTGGGACTTCTCCCCATTCAGGTCGAACAACACTTGGGTGAACTCATTGCCCAAGGCTTCATCACCTGTGACAGCTTCAATGCTCTCCGACAGCTCCTTGTCCCGGTAAGTCGCAGGCGCGGCCCCCTCCGCGCAACCGGACGTTGGTCGCTTCTTCTCAACACACTTGAAGAGGAAACAGGCTCTGATTCCCACCCCGAACAAGAGCTCCAAAGGCTCGACAGCATCGCTCGCGCCCTCCTCGACCGTTGGGGAATCGTTTTCCGGAAGGTTCTTCTCCGCGAATCTCTCCCGCTTCGTTGGGGCGATCTCCTCCGCCGTTACCGCCGCCTCGAACTCCGTGGGGAAATCCGCGGCGGACGCTTCGTTGATGGCTTCGACGGAGAGCAGTTCGCCCTCAGCGAAGCTGTCACGGCCTTACGTAGGTTCCGGAGGGAACAGCCCTGCGGGGAACAAGGAAACGGAAAGGCTCTTCCCCTCCTCCAAGTCCCCGCCGCGGACCCTCTCAATCTCCGAGGGATCCTCACTCCCGACAAAAGGGTGTCCCCTCTTGGCCGGGGAGTTGTGGACTTGCTGGGGTAGGAGGGGCACCCTTTTGTGAGCGTCCCCCCTATTTGTGATTTGTGGAAACCCTCTTATTTGTGATAACCCCAATTATGCCAGCTACCGAAAATACGCCCTTTGGGGCTAATCGTAAGAGCCTCAAAATAAAGGGGTAACTTGTCCAAAGCTGCGAGGTTTGGCATCGTAAACGAGAGCTTGTTCATACCGTTTGCATCCAATGCTCCCGAATAAACGACCAGAGTCGATGCAACGTCAAGGGCAAAGACCCCTCCATAACCGGGAACCCGGACCGCCCTGGGAAGAAGTTTGGGAGCGGCAAAAACCACAAACAGCGCCTTCGGATTTCCTCCGACTTCCCAGGTGTTGGTCCCTCCAAGCTTGCGATCCCCCCGAACACAGAATGTGGGGCCTGCGACGAATTGCAGCTTAATGTTGTCTATATATTGCCTGGGAGTGGAACCGCTAAAGATGTACCTGGGGCGAGAAATCTCGACCTGGAAGGTGGAGGGGCCACCCTTGGTGAGAGTAAACCGTGCGCACAGGCGGTCCCGGGAAGTCGTCCCTCCTTGGAATCGACCAAAGTCCCGCTTGGCTACAGATTTCCCTCCAAACTTTATTTCAAAGATCCCCGCCTGACCATTTGAAATCTTTCCGGAGATTGCGACATCCATCACAACCTCGTAGGTCACCCCTGGAATCGCCAGGATGGTTTGCTTGAGAATGTAGGGAGCATGCGGAGGTCTGAATTTGGTTCCCCCGGCATTGACGGCGAAGGAAGCACTTGTTTTGAGGCCGTCGGTCATAAATTTTTCGACCTTGGGAGTGCCTCCCGGTCCACTCCCCGCCCAACCCTTTAGGCCATTGGAGAAGTCGCCATTGACCACCCAATTCTTTTGGGCGGCTAAGGGAGTAACGAGAAGAAAAGCGAGAGAAAGAAGTGAAAAACGCATAGAAACTCCTAAGCCAAGATGAGAAAGGAACTGGAGAAAAAAGAATGATGATTTGAAGAGAATTTCTGGATCAAATCCGGGGATGGAAGATCGGGAAAAACTGGAAGAATTCTACTCTTAATCGGCCCTTCCAACGAGCCCCGAATGGGCGCGACTTCAAAAACAAGAACGATAGAATCTGACATGCGCAAGAAAGCCTTACTACCCTTCATTCTCCTTTCAACTCTTCTCGGTTCTTGTTTCCGAGTAAGCCCCACTGGACCCCGTGAATCCCTTGAAGCAACCAAGTGGAACACCAAGAAACTCGCTCCCGGGCTCTCCCTTAAACAACACCATTTTATGAATTATGAGGGACACCCTCAGTTCATGGCTTTCCTGGAAGTCGATCCAAGGAAGATCTCCCTGCGTCTTGTAAAAGCAAAGGGTCTTCAGCGCACAAGTGCTCTTGCCAAAAAAGCCAAGGCGCTTGCCGCGGTCAACGGAGGCTACTTCCGTAAAGATGGAACCGCAGTAGGCTCTCTCGTCATTAAGGGTAAAGACCTCGGCCTCCGCGCCCTCAAAATGGCCACAGCCCTCAGCTTTTCCAAAGGCCCAAAGGGGACACCCATGGTTATCTCCATCTCGGGAGGGCGAGCCAAAAAGGCCCAAGTCCAGGCCCAACAATGGATTCTGGCGGCAGGACCCCGATTGCTGGAAAAGGGGAGGGTGCGGATCGACAAGGGTTTTGCCCATGCGCCCCATCGTCATCCAAGGACCGCGGCGGGGATCACGGCAAAGGGGAAACTTCTCCTCCTCGTTGTTGACGGCCGAAATCCAAAATCCCACGGACTCACCTGCCCCGAGCTGGCGAGTTTGATGAAAAAGTTGGGTTGTGTCTCTGCCATCAACCTGGATGGAGGAGGGTCAACGACTCTTTATGCATTAGGGGTGGGGAAGACTGGGGTGGTCAACCATCCCAGCGATAACCACCTTTTTGATGAAGCCGGAGAACGACGAGTTGGGAATGCTCTGCTCCTTTTTAAGCGCAAACCATAGACCCGCGTGTGAATCAGGGAGGAGCACCCGAGTTTCGAAAAAGGGGGCTAAGTTTGCAATTCCCCCACGAGGAATCGCCAAACAAAACCGAGTTCCTTTTCCATCTGGGGGATCGTATATGTCTCAATCTCCAGAACCGTCCCTTGAGGCAATTCTCCTCGTTGGACTATCCGGAGAAAATCCAAAACCTGCTCCTGGGTCGTGAAAAGAGGACCTTGACGATCCAAGTGAATGGGACTGTGAAAATGAGAACGCAGCTCCTCTCCCGCCTGCATTTCCAGATGGGGAAGGGCTGGATCATCCAAGTCCAAAAACGGCCCCGCCCGCCCGCTTGAAAGCCAAGTTTGATGCAGATAAACCGGCTCGGCCCAGTTCAGGAGCGACTTCGCACCTTCAGTATCTCTGGCGACAAGGGCTGCACTGAGCTGAACTTTTGGGACATTCCAGCCATGACCTAGGGCCGATCTCAGGCCCAGGACAGGGTTCTCCCCAACGACGGCAGCGTGGCAAAGATCCAAGCAAATCCCAACATGGCGGCGCAAGGTAGACTCGGCCCCGACCCGAGCGGCGGCGGGTGCAGCCTCGCCTTCCAACCAAGAAAGGGTGTCCCCCAAGCTCTCGAGCAGGCACCAGGGCTCTGGTTCGAGGGCCACCTGGATCTGGACAGCTGTGTTTTTTTCGATTTCGGCGAGCCCCAGAGCCAAACGAAGGATGTTTGCTCGATGTTCTTCCTGAGCTTCGGCCCTTCGTCCGCGCCCCCGAAAGCCGAGGGGGAGGCTGCTGATCACACCACTTTGGATTCCAAAGGCCTGGAGCAACTCAGCCTGTAGGGAAGCACAAGTAAGGGTATAGGCCAATCGTGCCGAGCTCTCCCAGCTGGGTTCATAAACCCTTTCTTTGACCGGCTCTCCATGAAATCGAGCCATGGGGAAGGCATTGAGAGAGCGAGGGGCAAGACCCAGAGAAAGGCAGAGATCACGATGCGAAACAAGGGTGTCCCCCTTGCTCAGTTCAGTCACGACATCCTGGGGCCACCAGGCGCCGAAACAGAGGGGGCCTTCTCCAAGGACCCGGCGAAGCACGGGGCCAACCCTTTCCCGGAGGACCCGCTCCGACTCAGCGAGGTCCCCGGCAGGATGGGCATTGGCGCAATAAGTCAGGGGATATGCCCCCATCGCACCCAAACTCGAAGCATTCATTCTCCCATTCTGCCCGAAGGGACACCCTTTTGCTTTCTTTTCCGGCCCTTCCCATGGATATCCCCGTAGTCCCTTCGATGCTTTTAGGCGCGGATCCCTCAGTAGAAAGGGGGGCACTTCCCAGCCTGTTTTGGCCAAATGCCAGCCGCGGTTCCCAGGAGGGGATGCTTTGAAACACGTAATCGCTGCAAGCCTTGTATCCAGCTTAGTGTTTGGATTCTTTAGAGATGCGGGGGCCCAGGACCAGATCCTGAACATCCAAAATCTTTCACCCGAAGCAAGGGTCGAATGGATCCGTGCTTCGGTCCCCTTTCCTCGAGGCCGAACAAAAGACCCATCCAACCTTCACGTCCAAGGTCGTCCAACCTATTGGCGCATCCTCCAACGGTGGCCCGATGGAACAGTCCGGATCGGACAAGCTCAATTCCTGGACGGGCTTCAAGGTTACGAGGCCAAAAAGTTGAAGGTCACGACTGGTCCTTTCCCCCTAGGTCCATTCAAGCTCCACCCCGCGATATCCAGGTCCCTCCCTCATTTTGGAATTGTCACCTCAGTTCAGGACATCCAAGGCCGACCCTACTTCGCCAAGTTCCTTCCCCTTTACCAAAAGGATTTCAAAGTCCTCGAATCCAGCCCCGCGATGATTTCGCTGCGATCCAGGCACTACCATTTTGCCGAGGGTCCAGGTGGACTCGGCCGCGATCTTTTGAGTCAAACCATTTACATGACTCTCTTCAGCAAAATGCCTATCGCTGTGGTCGATCTGGTCATCGCCAACGATTACAAGGGCGCTGATCATCCTCCGACCACAAATCCCAATGACCAGGCTTTGGGAGACATCGGATTCCAATCCGTGGATCTGGCTGTTTTGGGAGCGAGAGCCCTCGTTCGCTTCTCGAAAAAAAACCTGATCTCCCCCCCCCTCATGGACCGCTTCGGAGACCCATCTTCATGGACAAGGCTGCTCTCAAAGAGTTACTTTGGAGATGGACAAGGCAAACGTTGGCGGCTCATTCTTCTCTTCGATGATCCCTCCATGACCAACGCCGAACGAACCACCTGGCAAGGTATTGCCAAGTCGATGGAAGGGAGCTCCGTGATTCCCATCGCAGACCTCGCTTCCTGGCAAAGAAGCTATGCTCTGGGACTCCACGGAGGTCCGGTCCGAGGCCCTAAAAACGGGAGGACTCTGGTAACTCGAGAGTACAACTCTTGGAAAAACAAAAACCACTTTGGCCCCTTCGGGGGCTGGGGAGACCTCAAAGAGAGCTACGTGACCGGAACTCCGCGCAACGGCCCCATGACTGAACTCATCGCCCATGCAGCCCAAACCGGTCTCTGCCTTCCACTCGAACAACTCGAGGGGAAAGCTTGGCAACAGACTCTCCGCCCCTATCACCTCTGGGGTCTTACCGTAAAGGAAAAGGATGACATCTATATGATCGACGGGCTCCCATTCCACATCAACGGAGGGCGCCGCACCAGCCAAGAAACTCTCGGGCGACTCAGCATCTTCAAAGCGGATCCTTGGAAAAGCTTCCGGATAGGAGTTCCCCTCGACAAGAACCACGGATGGAACGCCTATGACCTGGAACACTTCAGCATCGACATCCTGTATGACTATTGGACTCTCACCGGCGATCCCCGAACTTATGACGAGATTGTCAATATGAGTGAGGACATTCTTGCCGGGACTCGCAACTTCAAATACTTTACCGGTAAAGAAGTCCTTGCGGCCAGGGCAGAAGGCTGGATTGCACAAGCCCTGGTAAAAGCCTGGCTCGTGACAGGAGAACCCCGTTACCGCCAACACATCCTCAAAAGAATCCACACGATCATTGAACCCAAGCGCCGCAAGGACCATCCCTCTCGAGCACTGGTTTTCCAATACTCTCACGACCAAACCCGCTTTCCCAGGCCTCATCGCTTTTACATGCCTTGGCAACACGCGGCAATCGTTCATGGCTATATGGGAGTGTGGCGCTATTTCGGAGATCAAACCGCCCGAAGAATCGCTCACGACGCCCTCCACGCCACCATCTACGCATGGGTCCGCAACTTCAAAGATCCCAAATACGGCTTGGTACAAGATGGCCTCCGATACTTTGTCCCCGTTTCCTACAAGGGAAAAGCCATCCCCGCCAACTATTGGGACACGACAAAAGGAATCGGAGTCCGCTGGGGAGACAATCCCTTGGGTGGAGCTCACACCTTTTTGGTCGGAGCAATGGACCTTATCCGGGAAGATTCGCCCACCCCATCAGAATACCTGGCAGCAACATACATCCGGAACGCCCTTACCAAGGGGATGAGGAAGGACGAAAAATGGCGCTGGTACCGGTGGACCTTCCTCCGGGAACATCCCTAAAACAGGTTTCATCCCCCCAACGAAGCATTGGAGACTCCCCCCTGCATTCCCAGGGGCTCCTCGGGCTAGGGAAGGTGAGAAAGAATAAAGGGAGAATCTTGGACAAAGGGCTTTTAGGAGAATCTTGCCGAACTCCAGACTTGGGTTACACTTGTAAACCCTTTTTTTCAAATGTCCGACTCAAAGGAGAAGGTCGGCCCCTCCTCCTTGTGTTTTAATTGTAAAAATTCTCCACGCCTTAAATTCTCACAACCTCCAAAGCCTCTTCCTCCCCTTAACCAGTGCTCTTCAATTCTCTCGAATTCCCCGTATTTCTCGCAATTGTCCTGCTTGTTTATTACGCCCTCCAGCTAGGCAAACAACACCGATTGCAGAATCTTTTCCTACTCGGGGCAAGCTACTATTTTTACAGTAGATTCTCCGTCCCCTTCTGCCTCCTGATCCTCCTTTCCACAATTGTGGATTATTATGTCGGGGCAAAGCTCTCGGAGACCCAAGAAAAGAAAAAGCGAAAGGCCCTACTTCTTATCAGCCTCGTCTTCAACCTAGGGATGCTGGGCTTTTTCAAATACTTCAACTTTTTCGCAGAGAACCTCCACGACTTCCTCGCCTTCCTGGGTTTTATCCAAACCGAGCCCTCCTGGGTTTTGAAATTCATCGTCCTTCCAGTGGGGATCTCTTTTTATACCTTCCAGACCCTGAGCTACACCATCGATGTCTATCGAGGACGGTTAAAACCTGTAAACAACTTTCTGGATTTTGCCCTTTTCGTTTCCTTTTTCCCCCAGCTGGTCGCTGGTCCGATCGAGCGAGCAGCCAACCTCCTCCCTCAGATCCTGAAGCCTCGGAACCCCAGTATCAAACAGTTCCAAAGCGGTCTTTTTTTGATTTTGGGGGGACTCTTTAAAAAGATTTTTATCGCGGACCAGATCGCCCGAATTGTGGATCCCCTTTTTCTCCAAGGTGACTCCTACCTAGCAGGCGATGTGGCCACTGCCGCGGTTTTTTTCGGGGTTCAGATTTACGCAGACTTTTCAGGGTATACCGATATTGCAAGAGGAGCAGCCCGCCTCCTGGGTTTTGAACTGATGGAGAACTTCAAAGCCCCATTCTTTGCCCATAATGTCCAAAATTACTGGACCCGTTGGCACATCAGCCTTTCGAGCTGGATCCAAGATTATCTCTACTTCCCCCTCGCCATCCATCCCCGATACGGAAAGATACTAGGGGCAGGTGGGGTTGCCTTCGTCACGATGACCATCATGGGGTTTTGGCACGGACCCCATTGGCAATTCGTCGCTTGGGGTGTCTATATGGGCTTGCTCCTTGTTGCTTACAACAAGCTCCGCCCCTTTCTCTTCAGAAGGACCCGTTTCCAGTCGGTCTGGGCAAAAAAAACATTCTTTTTCAGCAGTATCCTTCTCACTTTTTGCTTGATCATTCTCGGTGAAATTTTCTTTCGTGCCAACAACCTTTCCCAGGCATTCAGCATGCTGGGCGGCTTGTTCAGCAATCCAGGGATCAGCCCAAAAACCCTCATAAACCTCCCCCATGGGCTTGCACTCCTTGGGATCGTTCTCCTCATGGATGTTGGTATCTTCCTAACAAATAATCAAGAAGTCCTCCTTGGCCTTCCTCTCCTTGTACGCCGAACCATCCAATGGAGCATGGGCATCGCCATCCTTGCAGGCTTAATCACAAACGCATCTAAGTTGGGTGTTCCCTTTCAATACTTCCAATTCTAAGAAGCCCCATGATTGAAATCGATCTAAAAGAAAGGGAAGCCTCCCCCCAAACGTCCATGACCCTTATGGAGAGGCTCACTGGCCTCATCATCCTGGTCACTTCCCTTGCACTCCTCAGTGCAAGCATTCTGAGCTTCTACCTTTTGTGGAATCGAACCTGGCCTGTTTCAAAGTGGCCACAACTAAGGTTCTACGAGGCTTTTGGACTCACTCTATTGGCAATCCCCGTTGGGTTCCTTGCTGCACGACAGGCAATCAAGGGATTGTTTCAACCCCAAGGGAAAGCGGAGGGCGATTTCCTGGCGAAAACCTGGGTCATTTTTTTGGCTACCGGCTGGGCTGCATACATCTTTGTTTCGTACAAGTTTATTCTGGCAACCTTCATCATCCTATGGGGGAGCTTTGCTCTTCCCATGAATGCAGCTCTCCTATTCAGAAAGCCACTCGCAGCCTTCTTCAAGCGCCATAGGATTTTCTGGTTGACTTGGGCTCTTCTCTTCAACCTGGCTTTTGGTCTCATCGCAATTGAAGTCGGACTGCATGTCACCCGGTATTTCTCCAATAACATTGTTTTCCTTGATGAGGAATTGGACGAAGAGGATTACATCGAAAGACAAAGGCTCGAACCAGGAACACCCATTTTCGACATTTCTGTGGATAAAAGGGGCTTTTCGGATGTCTTAAAACCTCGAAAAAAGGGGGACATTCTCATTTCTGCGGTGGGGGGCTCCTTTAATGTTCTTGCTGCGCCCCATCCCTACCATTTCACGAGCATCGCAGAAAATCATCTACCAGGAGTACAAATCTACTGCCAAGGGATCCGGGGGATCTGGTTGATTCATTATCCGATTTTGATTCGCAAGGATGTCGTTCCTTTGAACCCTGATGCCATCCTCCTCACATTGTTCGTAACAGGGCTCCTCCCTGAACAAAAGAAAACGCACTACAAACACCCGATCCTAAGAGAGTGGTTTACATTCTCACGGTCCATGATTGTCAATACGATCCCAAGGATCATCACTTTGTTCAAACTCAAGTTTGAGCGGGATCGAAAGCAGAAATTAGAATCCAAGAATCAGGCGCCCCAATCTTCCGAACAAAAAAAACCGAAAGGAAACGAAGGGAAACCTTTAAGCTTAAAAACAATCTTCGGTTTCAACCCATGGCTCTTAAACCCGCTCTTGGAAAAGCCCTGGATGACCAAAGATGCCTATTTAAAACTGGAAACAAGGAGAGCCCTTTCATCCTGCCAAGTGGGGCATTACATCTATGACTGGCTTCGCCCCTTGCTCCTTGACATCAAAAAAGCAGCGGGAGGTATTCCCGTTTTTGCAGTCGTCATCCCAGATGAGTTTCAGGTGGAGGATTCTCTTTGGGAGGAGGTTCAAAAGCGTTTACCAAAAGACCGTAAGTTCCGTCGCTTCTATCCTCAGGAACGGATTCACGCAGCGCTAAAAGAGCTTGGGATTCCCTATGTCGATTGCCTCAAGGCTTTGCGGAGTGGTTCGCCGTACCGAGATGGAAAGCTACATTACTACCTTGCTCGTAATACCCATATCAATATCCGCGGAGCAAGAGTTGTTGGGAAACTACTGACAAAATTCCTTCGGAAACAGCTACACCTAAAGCCCAAAAAGAAAAAACGGAAGGGTTAGAAACAATGCCTCCTCAAGAGCCATCCCCACCAATACCCCAGCAAGCATTTCTCGAGCAACTCTCAAGCCCAGAGGGATCTCCTCTCAAAATCGGTGGATTCGAAGTTAGGGATCTCGCCAAGCGTTTTGGAACGCCTCTCTATCTTTTCGATGCCAATCTGCTCAGGAAGCGCCTGAGCATCGTTCAGAAGGCTCTTGGAGACCGCATTGATGTCCTCTTTGCAGTGAAGGCAAATTCCAATTGGGCCGTGGCCAAAACCTTTGTCCAAGCAGGCGCGGGACTTGAGGTGGCCTCCGCAGGAGAATTGTATCTTGCGGAAAAAAGCGGAGTTTCGAGTTCCCTGGTCCAATTCGCCGGCCCAGGAAAAGGGGAAGAAGATCTCAGGGCTGCCATTCAATTTGGAATCTACTCTCTGAATGCTGAGTCCGCAGCAGAGGTTGAAGCAATTGCGGCAGAGGCACAAAAACAAGGAAAATCGCAAGGGGTCGCAATCAGGGTTAACCCTCCCCAGTCAGTAGGGGGATCCCGAATGCGGATGGGGGGAGGAAGCAAAAAGTTCGGGGTTGATCTCGACCGAGTCCCTTCCCTAATGGAAAGGATCCACAAGGACCCCCACCTCAACCTTCGAGGGCTCCACATTTATGCCGGGACCCAGTGTTTTTCCGCTGAAGCTTGGACTGAAAATGCTGAACGTCTTTTGGGCTGGGCAATGGAAATGGAGAAGGACCTTGGCATCTCCCTTCCTTCTCTCAATTTTGGAGGAGGATTTGGGGTGGCTTATTTCCAGGGAGACCATCCTTTTGATCTTGAGTTGGCAGGGAAAGGTTTGGCAAAGGTGCTTGCAAAAGACCCAACCAAGAACCGGCGCTACTTTGTTGAGTTAGGCCGGTATCTTTGCGCACCAGCAGGGGTCTATATCTGCAAGGTGGTTTATCTCAAGGAATCCCATGGGAAAACCCACGCGATCCTCGATGGTGGAATGCACCAACATAGCGCGGCCGCAGGCATGGGATCGATCCTTCGCCGAGCTTTCCCCATTGTCGCAGTTAAAAACCCCTTTGCCGATGCGGGGCAACCATATACCCTCGGCGGGCCTCTCTGCACCCCTGCCGACGAGTTTGCCTCTGACTACATCCTCCCCCCCTTGGAACAAGGGGACCTCATCGCGATTCTTGGGTCGGGGGGATATGGACTCACCTTCAGCAATCATAGCTTCCTGAGCCACCCGACCCCCGGCGAAGTTCTCATTGAGCAGGGGAGCGCTCATTTAGTCCGTCGTCCCGGAAAGGCCGAAGACATTCTGCGAGATCAACTCCTTCCAGGAGAGGCTTCCGAATGATTGAACGCCTGGAAATAGCTGCAAAGCAAAGCAAAGGGAAACTTGCGATCTCTAATGAACAAGAGGCCCTGTCATTCGAAGATCTCCTTCAAACCGCCACCGAATGGAGAGATCGCCTTGCAAGCTATCCAAAAGGGACAAGGCTGCTCATTTCCTTGCCTGGAGGTCCAGTTTTTTTAGCTGTCCAGCTTGCTGCCATTGACGCTGGATTGATCTTCGCTGCAATCCCCCATGAGACCCCGCCAGAAGGCCAAGCAAAATACTTTGATCTCTTCCAACCAGATCTCGCTCTTGGGCAGGAAGGCCTCAGAGAGATGCGCCCCAAGACACGAGCACCCTTGCCGGAAGAAGCCGCAATGCTGCAATTCACATCGGGTTCGACGGGCCTCCCAAAAGGCATTGTCTTGGGGAAAAAACAGCTACTCGCCAATATCGACCTCAATAAGGCCCATATCCGCCAATCTGCACCGGGTCCTGTCTTCTGCCCCATCCCCCAGTTCCATGCCATGGGGAATGCGGTCGTCTTGGAGTACCTCCTCGAGGGGATTCCGGTCCACACCTCCAACCGTTTCGTTCCGGCCTTTGAGCTGGGACGCATCACAGAATTTGAGTGTACTGCGGTTCTCGCAAGTCCCAACTGGTTTCAACTTCTTCTCAGATTAGGAGCACTCTCAGCCGAGAGACAACCCTCTTTGCGAGCTATGACTTTGGGCACAGCTTCGGTGGATCCGGATTTGGTTGAGAACCTCCGAAAGGCCTTCCCTCATGCAAACATTCATCTTCGGTACGGGCTGAGCGAATCCGTTGGCGCCCTTACCCGGCTTGATCTTGGGCCGGGACAAAGATTAGAGGCTCGCGGCCTTGTCGGGTCCTCTGTTCAAGGTGTTGAGATAGCTTCTCTTCCAGATTTGCAGGCGGAACCGAGCGAACTTCGGGCAAAGAGCCCTTGCGCATGCTTAGGGCAGTTGGTCTCAAAGGACCGATTCGAATCCCTCCAAAACAAAGAAGGCTGGCTTAGCACGGGAGACCTGGGCTCCATGGACGAGCAAGGAAGGATTCATTTACGCGGGCGCTCCAGCAGCTTCTTGAAATCGGCCGGTCATCGGATCGAACCCGGTGAAATCGAAACGGTATTAAGGAGTTTTCCTTCAGTTCTGGAAGCTGTCGTAATTGGAATCCCAGACCCCCTCTTAGGTCAAAAAATAGCTGCAGGCCTAGAAGTAGAGGGGACTCTCAATCCCAAAGACCTAAGGCTCCATTGCAGAAAATTTCTACCGCTCTATAAGATTCCCCAGCTCATCAAAGAAATAACTCCTTTTCCGAGAACCGCCGCCGGAAAACCTGATCTTGCAGGGGTCCGGGCTCTTCTTGAACCGGATGGTTGAACTTACACGTTTCTTTTTTCTTTGTGGCCTCCTCCCTGAGTAGGCCCCTCCTCTGAATGCCTCTATGGAACTCCAAAACCGAATTTCCGAAGTAGTCTCCCGGGTCCTCCTTGAAAGCACTGGTCAGGACCTAAGCTTGACACCAGATCAACCATTGATCCAATCCGGTATTTTGGATTCGCTTAGTATGGTTCAGCTCGTTATCGCGCTTCAAGCAGAGTTCGGGGTGAGCCTGGACATGATGGATCTCAATGAGGAAAACTTCGCAGATGTTCAAAGCATTTGCGCCTTGGTCCAAAGCCGCCAAGCAGGTTGAGAAAGGACTCTCAAACCTGCTTGGTTAGATTTGTTAGTGAATATGGGAAGGGCTGGTCTCCTCTTCCTTTTTCCCCCTTCCTGCAAAAAACCCATAGATCGTAGGAAGCACCAAAAGTGTCAGGAGTGTTGATGTCACCAAACCACCGATGACCACAGTAGCAAGGGGACGTTGGACTTCAGCACCAGCACTGGTCGCCAGAGCCATGGGAACAAAGCCGAGAGAAGCCACCATGGCTGTCATCAAAACGGGACGAAGCCGGATCTGGGCAGCTTGGCTGGCAGCCTGCTTAGGAGGGACACCGCGAGCTCGGAGCTGGACAATGTAGGAGACCAAGACCACACCATTCAAAACCGCAACGCCAAGAAGCGCGATAAACCCCACTCCTCCTGAAATCGAAAAAGGGTATCCACGGAACCAAAGGGCAAAGATTCCACCTGTTACCGCTAAGGGGACATTCAAGAAGATCAACGCGGCAAGAGAAACTGACTGAAAAGTGGAATAAAGAAGAACAAAAATCAAAAGCATCGCAAGAGGAACGAGGAGACCCAAGCGCTTACTGGCAGCTTCAAGGTTTTCAAACTGTCCACCCCATTCAATCCACCAGCCGGTGGGCACTTTGACCTCGGAAGCGACTTTTTTTCGCGCATCGGAAACGGCAGAAGCCAGGTCACGTCCACGCACATTGGCTTCAATTGAGATCCTACGACTGATGTTTTCTCGGCTAATCTGAGCCGGCCCTTCCTCGATGAAGATGTCGGCGATTTGTCCCAAAGGCACGAGAACACGCCCTTGGTCTGAGTCGCCTCCCACTTCCGCGACCTTTAGATCTTCAAGGATATGGAGATTAGAGCGGACAAGGGGATCAAAACGTGCTTGGATGGAAAACCGCTTTTGACCCTCGAGAACATTCCCCAAAGTCTTCCCTCCTATGGTTTCAACAACGTCCAAGACATCATTCACGTTGATTCCCAACCTCGCGATCTCCCTGCGATCAAGACGAATGCGCACAGTAGGAAGCCCTGTGATCTGCTCTGCCTTGACCTCCTCCATCCCCGGAACAGCAGAAACGGCTCGAACAATGTTGTCCGCGACCTCCTTCATCTGCTCAAGCTTGCCTCCGGGAGCAAAGAGTTTCACCGCTACGTCCGAACGGACCCCCGAGATCAACTCGGAAACCCGAAGCTCAATCGGTTGTGAAAAGCTGAAAACAACCCCTGGGACTTCCTTTTCCAAGGTCTCGTTAAGGGCAAAAATCAGTTGTTCCTTTGTTTTAAAACGCCAGGTCTCCTTGGGTTTTAACATGAGATAGGTATCACTGATTTCAACACCCATGGGATCGGTCGCGATTTCCGCTCGCCCTGTTCGGGAGATAATCGTCTTCACCTCGGGAAAAGTCATGACCACCTTTTCTACTTTTGTGCTGATCTCATTCGACTTCTCCAGAGAGATACTCGGAATTCGCCACACCTGTAAGGCGATCGCTCCTTCATCCAAACGAGGTAAGAACTCTGCGCCCAAGAAAGGAGTGATTCCTATAGATAAGAGGAAGACTCCGATCGCAACAGAGACTGTCCGAAGTGGACGATTGATTACATTGGTCAAAATCGGTTGATAGAACTTCTTTGCAAAACGAAAGAGGAATGGCTCTTTCTCCGAAATATTCTTGAGGAAGAGGCTGGCTAGGACCGGCATCAAGGTTAAGGCGCAAATAAGTGAACCGACCAAAGCAAACACCACTGTCAGTGCCATGGGTCCAAACATTTTCCCTTCGATTCCTCTTAAGCCGAGGATCGGGATGTAGACGATCATGATAATCCCGACAGCAAAGACAACGGGCCGGGCCACTTGATGGCAGGATTGGCGCACCTTCTCAAGATGGCTCCCTTTTTCTTTTCGCCGCTTATGGAGAAAACGAACCACGTTTTCTATGAGGACAACCGATCCATCAACAATCAGCCCGAAATCAATCGCTCCCAAGGACATAAGGTTGCCGGACACACCAGCTGCATCCATGGCAATAAAGGCCGCTAACATCGAGAAAGGAATGGCAGAAGCCACGATCAACCCGGCCTTAAAACTCCCAAGAAGAAGGAGGAGGACAACAATCACCAGAAAACCACCCTCTGCCAGGTTTGTCGCAACTGTTTTGATGGTTCTATCCACCAATTCGGTTCGATCATAAAAAGTGTCAATCTCTACACCTTCAGGAAGGTTGGCTTGAATCTCTTTCACCTTTTCATGAACCTTCCTGGAGACCTCCCGAGAATTCGCCCCCATAAGCATCATCACAATTCCGATGACCGCTTCGCCTCGCCCATCCCGAGTCACAGCGCCCTGGCGAATCATGGGAGCAAACTCAACTTTCCCCAGATTCTTAATAAAAACGGGTGTCCCCTCTTCATCATGGGTCACCAGAATATTTCCTAAAGCGTCCAAAGATTCGATGAGCCCTTCACCGCGAATCAGATACTGCTCGTCAGCATGAGCAATGTATCCCCCACCCACATTCCGATTGTTTTTTTCCACAGCTTCAAAAACCTGGGAGAGGGAGATTCCAAGGGCTGTCAGACGGGAAGGATCTATGGTGATTTGGTATGTTTTGAGCTCCCCTCCAAAGGAGTTGACTTCGACGACTCCCTTTACCGATCGCAGCTGAAAGTTGACGACCCAATCAAGAAGGGATCGAAGTTCCATGGGGCTGTAGCCCTCTCCTTTCAGCTCAAACTGGTAGATTTCCCCCAAACCCGTCGAAATAGGCCCCATCTCAGGCTCGCCATAGCCTGATGGAATCCCTTCCTTGGCGCTGTTCAGGCGCTCGGAGACGAGTTGCCTCGCCCAATAGATGTCGGTTCCTTCTTCAAAAACAATCGTAACAACGGAGAGACCGAACTTGGAAACAGAGCGAATTTCCTCCACTTTTGGGAGACCACTCATGGCGGTTTCCACGGGAAAGGTAATAAACCGCTCCATTTCTTGGGGAGCGATACCCGGACTATTCGTGAGGACTTGAACTTGGACGTTTGTCACATCCGGCACGGCGTCAATAGGAATCTCACCCAAGGAA
>JALSSW010000018.1 GCA_026984035.1 Planctomycetota bacterium | reverse complement strand
TGCGGTTGGGGCTTTACGGGGGATCAAGCATCCGGCCCAGGTCGCGCTCAAGGTTATGCGGCGGACGGATCATGTCCTCTTAGTGGGGGAAGGGGCGCTCCGTTTCGCAAAGATGCATGGGTTTACGGAGGAAAACTTGCTCACCGATCGGGCCCGCAAGCGTTGGCTTCGTTGGCGAGAAGGGCTGTCCCGACGCGATGACTGGGTTGAGCCGGGAGAGAATGAGTTGGGGGATTCCGCCGACAAACAAAAGGGCAAGGAGACTCCAAGGCCGACTGGGACCATCCACCTCTCTGCTTTAGATGCCAAGGGGCGATTGGGCGCCTGTACGACCACCTCGGGCTTGGCCTTCAAAATTCCGGGGCGAGTTGGGGATTCACCCCTGATCGGCTGCGGACTTTATGTGGACAATGATATTGGGTCTGCGGGAAGTACGGGGCGTGGCGAAGCAGTGATCCTGACAAACGGAAGTTCCTCAGTCGTGGAACAAATGCGACAAGGAAAATCTCCGACAGATGCTTGTTTAGAGGTGTTGAAGCGAATCGTTCACTTCACAAGGATCCCTCGGTTGCTGGATTCCAAGGGGCGACCCAACTTCCAAGTGAATTTCTACGCAGTTAACAAAAAGGGCGAGTTTGGAGCCGCAGCCCTCTACCCTGCGCGCTATGCGGTTTGTACCCAAGAGGGAGCTCGAATCTTGGACCAGGCTTCGCTCTATCAGGGGCGCTGAGTTTGAAGGAGAGGGAGCAGCAGAGGGACAGCCTTTTTTCGTCCAGGGTTCTCCTTCTTGTATTAGGGCTTTGCTTGGCCTGGATCCTGTCCTTTCCCTTGTCGCCCGAAGACTGGGTGGACAGGATGCGCTTGGGAGAAGTCTCCTACAGCAGGGTTCTCCTCCCCTTTGCAGATTACCCCTACTACCGACCGCTTTGGTTCCTCTATCTGCGTTTCTGTGCCGGTTGGGACCTTCCGGGGGGAGTGGCCCATCTTGGGCCGCTTCTGGCACACTTGTTTGCTGGAAAGATCCTCTGGGTGTTTTTGCGGGATCAAGGGATCCAGGCGAGGGCCAGGTTTTTCTGTGTGCTGGGTGTGATGCTTGCGCCTGGGACGGCCGCGGCCTTGAGCTGGTTGGCTGCCGGGAATAAGGCCCTTACTTTTTTCTTTCTGCTCTTGGGGGTGACGCGGATCCTTCGTGCAGAGCGGGGGGGGGCTGCGCTGGGTTGGGGGCTGGTAGCGATGTTCCTGGCACTTGGCTGCAGCGAAAACGCTTATATGGGTGTCCCTGTTTTTTCTTTGGCGCTCTGGTGGCGGGGCCGGGAAAGGGCTTGGAGTGGGCGGATCTGGGTCGTTGGGGGCGGGGTTTTCCTGTTGTCCGCTATCTTGCACCTCATGCTGAGTCCTCAGGGGGGGGGCGCCGGTGAGAGTCGGTTGGGGCAACTATTGTCTGCCATGGGAGAGGATCCCATGGGGTGGATGGTTTCCGTGTTCGGGAACTTGAGCGGGTTTTTCCTGCATGGGCTCGGTTTGCCATGGGCGCCGGAGTGGGTGCCTGATTGGGTGCGAATAGGGCTTATCCCCGGGATTTTTCTCTTGGGTCTCATATGGGGGAGGGGGGCGAGGAGGGCTGCGCTTTTGGGATGCGTGGCTTTCGTGCTTCTAAACGTTCCCGCAAGCTTTTTCCCTGGAGAGAGCAGCCGTCATCAGGGTTATCTGCCTGCATTGGGGGCAGGTCTTATGCTTTTGGGTTTTGCGTGGCGTTGGAAAAGAACGAGGGGGATGCAGGCTTTTGGAATTGGGATGTTCCTTTTCTTGATTGGTGGAAATCTAAAGGAACAATTCCTTTATAAGCGTTACCTCCAGCAGGCTGACTCAGTTCTTTCTTCCATCCGGCGGCTTGCACCGCAGCTCAGAGCAGGGGATCCCCCGCTCCTTCTCAACCTGCCTGTGGAATACAGGGCTGGTCTCCAATGGGTTCTTGGAAAGAGATTTGATGTGGCAAAATGGCCTTCTGTCCTTTGGATGACCACTCAGAGTTCAGGCCTTTTCCCGGAGAAATTGGCCGGATTGCCGGAGGATCTTAAGATCCTCGAATACCAGGGGGATCATCTCGCCTTTGTGACAAAAAAGGCCCTCCTCGCTCGCCGAAGCAGGGCGACAGCTTGGCTCTTGGACAAGCTCTCTCCCTTCCCTGATCCTGTTCTGGCCCTTGGTCCCATCACAGGTAGTACCGCTCCTCTCAATCGGCTTGGTTGGTCGCTCTATGTCCAAGGGCATTCACATAAGTCCCGTCTTGCCAAGGGGATCCTTCGCCTTGCTCACCGTCGGGATGTTCCGAGCAAGGGTGTCCTTGTTTCTTGGGAACTGCAGGGGGAGATGGAGGAGGATGGCTGGTTGGTGTTGGGCTGGGTGCCAGAGGGCTTCCCACCAACGGAACGGGCTCGACTTTTTGTTCTGAAGCCTTTTCCCTGGCCTTTTGATCTTGAGGTCGATTGCCTTGAAGGAGCCAAGGTTTCCGCATCGGAAGCTCGCCCCGTTCTCGGCCTTTTCCCTGCTCTCCCCTTGGCGCCGGGTCCATTTCATCTCCGAGTGCGCTTGAAACTGCGATGAGCTGCGGGCCTTCTCGCAAAGTCAAGGGACAGGAAAGAGTGGCCGAAAATGAAACTCTAAGATAGGCGACGATCCACTGGTTCGGGGCCTCGGCGATGCAAAAGTTCTTTTTCAGGCTTCAGGGACACGAAGTTGGAATATCCCCAAATCATCATTTTTCTGGGCTTTGTCGGGGTAGCTTGGCTGAGTTTTGTCTTCTGGCGGAAGGCAGAGAGAAGACGCGTGGAACAGATGCTTCCTCTCCTTGAAGACGCCTTGGGGAGTCAGATTCTATTGATGGGCCCCAAAGGGCGCGTTTTGGCTATGGGGGAGCGGGCGCGTGAATTTTTGAGGGTCCCCCATGGGGTACCAGATGAGGGGTTGGATGGATTTCCTGTCCCCGGATTAGGTGAATGGTTTACTCGAGCAAGGTGTAATCCATCAGGTGAAGGTGTTGTCTCGCTTGTACACCAAGCACTGATTGGTGATCCTTTAAGCCCCGGGACTCTGATTTCCTTGCCCATAGAGCTTCGCTATTTTTCCTTCGGTCGATATGAACTCATTTTGTTGCGAGATCGCCGCAAAGTCCCTGCGGGGCAAGAGGGAGAGGGGTTCGATCGCACCTTTTTCCTCCAGCAAATCAGTCACGAATTCAGAACACCTCTCATGGCGATCAAGGGTTACACCGAATGGGTGGCGGATTCTCATCTCAGCGAGAAGGAAAAGGCTGAGCTGCTGGGGAGGATCCAAGACAATGCCGGAGAGTTGACACGGATTTTGGATATTTCCATGGATTGGGCGAGCCTTGAGGCTGGTGGATTAAGGCTCAGGTTGGAAACACCGGCGGTACAAGCAATTCTGATCGACCTCCTTTCCGAGTGGCGGCCTGTCGCTCGGTGCAAAAGCCTGGGAATGGGTGTCCTTTTTCGGGGCAAAGTGCCTCCTCGGGTTGTGGGAGATCCTTTTCGTATCCGCCAAGCTTTGGGGATCCTTGTGGGTAATGGGCTCAAATTTTCTTCAGAGGGGGCTGTCCTGATCGAAGTTGAATACGCTGAGCAAATGGGCCACATTCGCTTCTTGATCCGGGATACAGGGCCTGGAGTTTCGGAGGAGGTTCGAGCGCAGCTCTTTCATCCCTTTGCTCGGGCGGACAAAACCATGGCTCGTCGCTTTGACGGCTTTGGACTTGGACTTTCTGTAGCCTCCAGGCTTGCTGGAGCCATGGGAGGAGGGGTGGATCTTGTTTCTTCAAGTGAGTCTGGATCTGTTTTCGTCTTGGATCTCCCGGTGTTTCAATCACAGGATCCCTGGGTGGAAGATTTGGGGCGCGAAAAGGAAATGGATACTCTGCCAGGGCTGGGGAGACTTGAAGGGCTAAAGATCTTGGTGGCCGATGATGGGGTGGACAATCTCAACCTGATGGAACGCTTTATTCAAAGTGAAGGCGGCCAAGCTTGGACCGCTTCGGAGGGGACGGCGGCCTTATCTCTTGTTCGTAAGCAATCTTTTGATGCTGTGCTCCTCGATCTGCGAATGCCTGGAATGGATGGGCTTGCCACTGCTCATGTAATGCGCACCGAAGGTTTTTCAGGCCCCATTTTGGGGTTAACGGGAGATGTTGCCAGCTTCACCGAATCTAAGGGGGGCAATCGTCGGAGAAGCTCCGTTTGGAACAAGGTCCTTAAAAAGCCTTTTCGCAAAGATGCGCTAATTCAAGCCATTCTGGAGGCTTTGGAGGAGACCGAAGAAGGGGGCCCTGAAGGGAACGGACTTCTTACGGGAAGGAAGGTTCTTTTTGCCGAGGACAATCCTGACACATCTCGCTTGGTCGCGTTTTTCTTAAGAAATGAAGGGGCTCATGTGGATTTAGCTCCCAATGGCGCTGTTGCTGTCGAATTGGTGGAGGAAGGCGAGGCGAATGGAGAGGGCTACGATCTTGTTCTTTTGGACATGCAGATGCCGGTAATGGATGGTTATCAAGCTACAAAGTTGCTTCGTTCTTCGGGATTTGACAAACCTATTTTTGCGCTGACAGCACATGCACGTTCTGAGGACCGAATTGCTTGTTTGGATGCCGGTTGTTCAGAGTTCCTGAAAAAACCGATCGGAAAAAGGGCTTTAGTAGCTGCGCTATTGTCCGCCTTGGGAGAAGAGAAGTCCCAAGTCTCCACGCCGGAGGAAGAGATTGAGGATTTGTTGAAGGATCCGGAATTCCTTGCCATGGCGGAGGAATTTGCCGCTTCCCTAAAGTTGCGCATTTCGGAAATGTGGGCTGCTTGGGAGAGGGAAGATTGGCGGACTCTCAAGGATCTCTCCCATAAGATCAAAGGAGCAGCGGGAGGTTTTGGGATGGGCGA
>JALSSW010000017.1 GCA_026984035.1 Planctomycetota bacterium | reverse complement strand
AGAGGCCAAGGAGGGGGAGATATGGATGGTGGCGCAAAATCGTACTCCTTTTCAAAAGAAAGAAAGAGAAGGTTGGTGATCTACTGAAAAAGGTGGCTTGGGATCGACTTAAAACCTGAGGCGGAATCCAAAAATGCTGACCCAGTCTTCTTCGAGCTGATTTCCATTCAGGTCGAGGAGGAGAGGGAGCTGGATGGCCCCCTCGAGGAGAAAGTTTTCGTTGAAAATGAGCTGAAGACCGAGGGTGCCGAAGATTTTGTTTCCTCCTGTGTTGCCGATGCGCATTCCTCCGCTTTGGTCTTTGGAGGCGAGGAGGGAGTTCAGTTCGGCGATCAGGTTCACGGTTTTTTGGTCGTGGCGGACATAGCGTGCAGGATAGAGGCGGAAATGCCCCCCCAAGTCAGCGCGGAGAGTGTTGCCGAAGCGATAGGCCTTGGCCTCTGTGTTGAACTTGGCGATCAGGTCCGCGCTGATGAGCCAGCGGCCTTGGATCTTTGTGATTGCCGTGCCGAGGATGCCGTCCACCGATCCTGAGCCGGGTTGTAGGGGGATGGGAAGGAGGGAACCTCCGGAGCGTTCGCTCGTACTCCCGCTGGGGAGTTTTACGCCGAAGAGTAGGGAGGCTTCGAGGGTTTTCGCTCGGCCGGTCTTTTGCAGAAAACGGTATTTTCCCACCAGGCTGAGATCCCCGAGGCCAGAGGATCGGAGCTTGGGTGTCCCGGAAGCTGGAGTGAGGCGTTTGGAGAGGAAGGGAGCCGAGAGGGAAAGGGTGAGATCTCGATCCAAGCCAAAGACCACTTTGCTCATCAGCGCGTCCATGGAGAGGGACTGTCCTCCTCCACTCTTTTCCGTGTGCACCCAGCGTCCTACCAGACCTTGTCCGTTGAAGTCCACGGTACGGCCGGAAGTGGTGACAATGGCGTCATCATAGACAAGACCTAGATCCTCTAGAGAGTGTTCCCTAAGAGGCATGGAGGTTTGGCAGGCCGTGAGGAGGAGTAAGGAAAGAAGAATGCGAAAGGGGGATTTCCCTTCAAGCGGAAACCTGGCTACTGGAAAATCCTTGGTTTGCATGCGGGGATCCTAGGCCATGGGGCATGGTATTGAATCAAGGGTTTTTTGGAAAAAGCCACGCCGAGAAGCGCAGAAGGACTTTCCTATTGGGAAGGCAGAAACACTCCAGCCGGGTAATACTCCTACTTATCCGACTACGATCAGGGCGGATCATCTCGCTTTATGAGAAAATATGCTTTTTTCCTTGTTACCTATTTTTCTATTCCCTACATTCCACTTTGCTGGTTTAAGGGAGCCATGCTTTTGCTTTCTACCAGTTAAACCTCTCTCGTCTTTTTTTTTAACTTTGGAGAACTACATGAAAAATTCTTCCACCTTTGCCATCTCTCTCCTTTGCCTTTCTCTTGCAATGGGTGTCTCAAGCTCGAGGCTCCAAGCCCAAAGAGTGACCAAATCAGGCCGCTATTCCCGAAGTTTCGGTAACTCGTATTTGGGAGGAAGTGTTTATGCTTCCAGCTATGTTTCCTGGTATCGGCGGGGGAGCTATGAGAGCTCCTCAGCTAGTTTCTATGTTTCGGGGTATGGGCGTTTGCTCCGTCGGGGCTTCTCAGTGGGGAGGATTGGTCTCAGCGGTTCCAGCCGTTCTTCCAATGGGAAGGTCACGGGATCGGGAAGGCTCTATCTGAATCTTGCGGGAAAAACCGTGTACTCCAAATCCTTCCCCACGAGCAAAACCTGGAGTCTTCGTCCCATCACCTACAAGGTCTTTCCGCGGGATCCTTCTTATCGCTTTTCTGTGGGGCCTGTTCCGATCCGAGTCTCGGGGAATGCTGGGGCCGGTGCGCAAGCGGGCGCGGGGGTCCGCCTTCTTCCCTATAGGGCCTATGTGGGCATTCATGGGACCGGACGCGCCTGGGGCTGGGGAAGAGCCTCCGCCCGGGCGGACATTTGGGTGGCTTCTCTGGGATTGAGTTTTGAGGGTCGTTTTGCGGACCAATCCCTGACGGCTTCCGCCTCCGCCGGAATAGGAGGAGTTCGTGGGCGTGTGGTCTATACCATCCGGGCCATTTCGTTGAAGCTCTACCTCAAGGCGCGCATTCTTTGGAAAAAATGGTCTAAAACGATTGCGACCTATCGGAGCCGGACCTATTCGAAGCTGCTTTGGAGTCGCTAAGCTCCAGGCCATAGGTCATCCCTGCCATGAAGTTTAAAAACATCATATGGGTTCTCCTTCCGGCTCTTTTGGTCGGAGGGAGTTTTTTCTTGCTCTTCCCCCGGGACTCTAGGGTCCATGGGAAGGAACGGTCCCTTTCTGCTTTGCGGGAAGTTCGGGCTGGGTCCCTGCAGAAACGGGCAAAGCTCTCGGACCGGCAGGCAAAGAGAAAGGCCCAAAAGGCTGACTTGGTTTGGGGTGCGCCCAGTGGAAGCTTTTTTCGGTACCAGTTTCATCTTCGCTTCCAATTTGGGTTCCTTGAAAAGAACAAAACGGAGCCGAGCGATTGGGCTCCCATGGAAATCCAGGGCAAGTTGTTTTGGATCGTCCAAGATCGGAGCCCCGACGAGATTTTGACCTTGCTCCGTTTTGATTCTCTCCGTCTTTTTTCTATGGGAAAGGAGGTTCAGGATCCCCTCCGCTTGGAGGCGGCCCGCGCGGAAACCTTCCTTCGAATGAATACCAAGGGCAAGGTGCTGGGCCTTGCTTTTGCTCCTAAGCTTCACGGCTCCCAACGGGATTTCCTTCGTTCACTCTATGGGTATTTAAGCATTCCCGTGCCCGATCCAAACCACCTTCAATGGAAAGAAAGCTGTGGTGATGCGACAGGGATGTTCGAAGCCTCTTTTAAGCGTCTTTCCCAATCCAAGAAAGGTTTGCAGGTGCAGAGGACTCTTGTCCGCTACCTACGGATGGTCGCTCCAGTCGCCGAGATCCCCGAGCATCGTTACCAGGGAAGGGTGGTCGGATTTTTGGATTCTTCTTTAGCCTGGCTTCGAGAAGTAAAAATCGCCGAGGAACTGCAGATGCATATTCCCGAGGGAACGGGGGCTACGGTTCTGAAAACCCAGGGGACCATCCTTCTGGAAAAGCATGAGAGCCTGCCTCTTTCCTCCTTGAAACGCTTCCAGGATTTCGATGCCAAGGCTTGGGCCTCCCCGGGAGGGGATGGAGAAACGGGCGAGCTCAGCGCACAGGAACGTTTGGACATGCTCGCAGAGGAATTCCGGGGCGTTTCTCTTCAGGAACTGATGGATGGTCTGAAGGCTGCCCTGCGTCAAGGCTTTGAGTCCAAGGAAGTTTATGAAGCCTGGTCCCGTCTCGGCCGTTTTCTTGAGGCTTTTCCCAAAAGAGCCAAGGACCTTGAATCCCTTCTTTTGGGAGGGGGGGCAGAGGGACAGTTTGCCCAACTTCTGGAAGTCGCCTTAGGGGCTGCGGGGACGAAGGAGGCCCAAGAAGTTTTGACTGTGCTGGGGGCCAATCCCAATCTGGGGATGGAGCTGCGGGAGGGTGCCATTCGTTCCCTGATGCAACTGGCCCAGCCCCAGAGAGAGACCCTGGCTTTCTTAAGGAACCTGATTCAGGAAGGTGGGAGAAAGGGAGTTCTCCGAGCTGCTTCTCTCCTTTCCCTTGGTACTCTGGCGGGACGGAGCGGGATGAGGTTTAAGGATGGCTCTACCCCCTTAAAGGCCTTGATGGGGCAGGAAGACCAGGCAAGGAGCGGTGGTTTTCTTCAGACTTGGATTGCGGCTCTGGGCAACACGGGAAAAAAAGAGGTTGTCCAGGTTTTGGACCGCTATGCGAAGAACCCCAACCGAAGTCTGAGAGAGGCTGCGATTCGCAGTTTGGGCACTCTTGGGAATGATGCCGCCGTACATGCGTTGGTCCAACGCTTCAGGTTGGAAAAAGACCCCCGGCTGAAACTTCAAACCGTCCGAGCTCTTGGGGGGATCTCCAGTCCAAACGCCCAAAAACGTCTGCGAACCTGGGCCTTGGAAAGCCAAAATCCCCGCATCCGAGCGGAAGCTTTGAACGCCCTTTCTCAGGACTTGAAAGAGCCCCGCAATTTGAGGGCCCTTCAAGAAGCCGCGAGCCGAGATCCAGACCCAAAGATCCGTGCCTTTGCCCAGAGAGTGTTGCGCTCCCGTAAGAAATAAATTTAGGGTGGGACGATGACTCCCTTCCTTGGCTCTTGCCTTTCCCCCAGGCATTCCGACATTCCGAAGAGCTTTTGAAAGAACTATCGCTTCAAAATTTTGTTAAAGAAACAATGCTTATCCGGATTATTGCCTAGACGCAGCGGAGGAGGGAGCGGGTTCGCTGGGATTAAGCTCCAGACGCCAGATATTAAAAACTCCTTCCCGATTCGAGCGGAAGAAGATGGCCTTTCCGTCACGATCAAAAACAGGGCTGTCATCCCAAGAGCCGTTGGTGGTCAGCTGTGTGGGGTTGTTTCCATCTACCTTCATCAACCAAAGATCGAAGTTTTGGAGTCCGTTTGCGTCAAAGCCTTCATCGGAGGCATAGACAATGGACTTACCATCGGGGGACCAATTGGGATCCTTGATTTCAAATTTTGTGTTTTGAGTCAGCTGGGTCTCATGACTGCCATCCTCATTCATCATCCAAAGTTGTCTTTTTCCGCTTCTCCTGTCCTTTCGCAGGAAAAGAATTTTTTTCCCGTCCGGGGAGGTTTTGGGGGATTCTCCTTCGCGGAGTACGGTGGGAAGGCCACTCGAAGCCTCAACGACCCAAACCTGCCACTTTTTGGAATGGATGGGTAGAGAGCTATAGACAATGTTTGCTCCATCGGGAGAGACCGAAGGTCCCTGGTCCATGGATTCTGTCTGCGTAATTTTGGTAATCCCTCCTCCTCCGGTCGTTTTGACCCTCCACAATTTGGCCGAAAGGCTGGTTCGGTTGGAACTGAAGTAAATGTATTTTCCATCCGGGGAGTAGGAGGGCGTATTGTCGAACCAACGCCCCGAGGTGACCCGAGTTCGTGTCCTCGAACGGTAATCCTGTTGCCAAATATTGCTGAACAGACTTTGATCTTTCCCATATTCCATCACCCAAAATAAGATTTTGTCATCCACCGGGGATGTCACAGGAGGGCCCACCATGATGCCCTGATCCTTTTCATTGTTGGTAATGCGCATGACGCTCTTGGTGTTTGGGGATCTCTCAATGTCCTGGCTCAAATAGGCACGGGTGGGAACTCTGCGGATCGTTGTTTTATAGAGTCCCCCTTCCGGTGATGGAACCCAGGAAAAAACCACCATGTCCACAGTGACGATTTTGTCTTTTGTTGGATGGGATGCGCATCCGGCAAAGGCGATCCATGGGAGTAAAGGGAGAAGGATAATTGGGGCGATTGCTTTCATTTCGTTCCTTGTTCTTTGATGAAAAACGCTCTGAGGCTGTCATTGCCGGAGGCAGGTGGAACGAACCCGAAATTGGCGATTTTTTTTCAGGGTTTGTGATTTGGAAAGTCTACCTTTCCTGGAATGGCCTCTTTTATTTAAAAAGGGCCAACTTTTTCATTGAAGAGCTAAGCCACATAAAAGGGATTTTTTGCTAGGATTTTCTCTTTCTCCTCTTGTTCTCGTCTTTCTTTTTCTTTCAGGTGCAACGATGCGAAAACTTCTTCTGCTTGCCGCTCTTCCCCTCATTTCCCCCTCTCTCCTCGCCCAAACCGGCCCCACATTAAAAACCAACAGCAATGTGGGGATCTTCGTCGCCGATCAAAACGAAACCTTGGTACGGGCGAAAAAGGCGGGTTTTAACATTGAGCAGCCTTTGAACCTTCAAGTCAATACGCGGACGGGCGTGACTGCCTCCAGCCAAATTTCTCTTCGAGACACCAATGGCTTCCTTGTGGTGACCGTTGCGGCCCGAGGAGCGGTTGATTCGCAGAACCCCAAGGCCCGGGCGAGCTTTGGTAGCACCACTTCTTTGATCGCCCAGGGGCTTCACCAGGGGCCGACTTCGGTTCTTCTCAACATTCCCCTTCCCAAGGGCTCGCAGGGTTTGCTCAGAGTTCGCTACTCAGGAACTCTTGTCGGGGGCGCTCGTGCCATGGCCCGGGTGGATATCGGCAATGATCGCAGCTTCGAGTTTTCCCAAGCGGCCGGCAAGCAAGTGCAAAAGGATTTTCCCGTGAAAGCAGGTGCCAGGGGCATCCAGGTTTTGATGGAGACCAATGAGAGCGGACAGGTCCAAGGCAAGGGAAAGGCAAGTTATGAAACCGGCCTTGTCGTGATCTTCATCCCTCGACCCGGCTGCAACTTCATTTCCTATGGCAAGTCCTGCGGGGCGGTTCTAAGCGGAGAAACGAAACCAACCCCCGGGGGTCCCATTGTCTTCCTCAACCTGAGCAAAGCTCCCAAGTCTTCTCCGCTGGGATTAATCCTTGGGATTCAAAAGCGCAGTCTCAAGATTCCCGGCTCCTCCTGCATGGTGTTGACTAAGCCTGTGATCTTCCTTCCCTTCTTCACCAACCAACAGGGAAGTGCCAAGATGGTCTTGGGGGGAGGTCCCGTAAAGCCCTTTACCTTCTTGGCCCAAGCCTTGGTCTTGGACCGCGGGACCTTCCAGTTCTCCACCAGCAATGGCCTGGAAGCGATTTGCCGGTAGGTAGGGGGGGGCTGGCCAATCCAATCCCCGGTGCTGGATCAAAAGTCACAGGGGATTGGAACCTGGTTTCGAAGCAAGCAGACTAACTCCCAAAGGTTAGTTCGTACCCATTGCTGAGTTCAAAAAAGCTCCCCAGTTGGGGGAAGATGGCTTGAAAAAGGAAAGTGCTTCCTTGCAACCCCAACTGTTTGGGAGCCAAGAAGGTTTGATTCCAAGTCCCCCCAGCACTGGTGACGAAGGGGGGAAGGGGGATCCATCCCTGGGTCAAGTCCAAGAAGAGGCGGCAGCCTATGTTTGTTTGACTTGGAAGGTGGATGGATTGGGGAGCGCGGATTCCCAAAAGCAGGAGCCCAGGGGATTGGGCGGGAGCCGCTTTGCCGCTTGCCCTAAAAGTTTTGCCCAGAACCGGATCGTCAATAAGGAGTTTCGGAGTCTGGAGGATCTGCCCGCCGCATCCTTGGCCAATCGGAAGGCCGTGAGCACCGGGGAACCAAGCCCAGGGTTCTCTCCCGTGAAGATCATCTTCAGCTGCAAAGAGGAGGAGCCCACCACTCAGGCGAAGGGGGCGTGGGTTTCGGAAGATTTGTTTGGAGACCAAAACCTTGGTTCCCTTTGGGCTTCCATCGGTAGTCCAGATCCTTCCGTCGGCAACAAAGAGAGCACGGCGGCTTCCGAGAGGGCGGAGTCCTTGGTCTGAACTGGGATTACGGACAAAGGTAGCAATCCCTTTGGTTCCTGCCTTGGTTCCATCGGTCAACCAAAGGCTGCGCCGTCTGGGGTTGGAGGCAAGGGTTCCCAAGATCAAGATTTTTCCTTTGAAAGGCAAGAGGGAAATAGTGTCGAGGCCCTTGGGGTCCAGGGAAAGCCTTTGGGCTTTGTAGGTCTGCTTGTTTTTACGGATGGCATAAACTGATCCCGAAAAGATGGGGTCTGCAACCAAAAGAAACGATTCTGTTGCAGCCAAGATCCCGCCCCGGGAAAGGCCATTGGCGAAAGACTTGAAGGGGATGTTTCCCACAATCCCTCCGGCTTTGGGGTCCGTGTAAAAAAGGGAAAAAGGCTGGGATCTTTTTTGTGCGATCAACCAGGCGCGCCCATCCCAGCCGATCGATGCCTGAGGATGACTGGAGCCCACACCCTTGCTGAGATCTCCAAGGGAATGGGTTCCCTTTTGGGTTCCATCGCTTACCCAAGGTTCTTGGCCTTGACTCGAGGTTTCGGCGGAGAAAAAGATTCGGTTTCCTATTGTATTGAAGTGGGAGGGATAGGAACTCGGCCTTCCTCTTTCAATGTCCACAAGGAGTTTTGTTCCATTCGAGCTTCCATCACTGACGTAGAGCTCGACTCCCGCTTGGCTCTTTATGGACCGAAAACCAAAGAAGAGTTTGTCGCCGAAGAGGCTTGCGAAGGGGGGTTCTATTTGCCTGAAGATCCCCCCGCGGCTTCCTTGAAGAAGGAGGGATTGGTTTGGTGCGCCTGCTCCCAATCTGTGTAGCTCTGTTCCATTACCCAGAAAGATAAAGCTTCGGTCGAAAGAGGGGAGAAGATTGTCTTCAGAAGGGTTTTGGATGGATTTCGCCAGCCTTCCTAAGAGGAGAACCTTTCTTCCTCTGGTTTTCCAAATCCATTGGCTGAGAGGAAAGGAATTACCCTGTCCCAAGAAAAACGAGGAGCGACCTATGGGAAATGCGTCTAGGTTTTCAAGAGATTTTGTCCCCTTTATGGGGTAGAGATCTTTAAGGAGTCGGACACCGCCGAGAGTTCCGTCATTTGCGTAGATATAAGGCTCTAAGAAGCCCGAGGAAGGGGGAAAGGTGCTCTGGAGATAGGTCCAATTTTTTGTATAGAGTCCTACCAAAGGATCATAAGGAGCCCAATGCCCCTTGGCGATAAAGCGTCCTTTACCTGTTAAAGGATTCACGCTCCATAGTTCTGGTTTGGAACCATTGAGCAGGGAAAGGAGAATTCCATTTTGTGTTCTGACACCTCCCTGAAAAAAGCTCAGGTTTTTCAATGGAAGGCGCAAGGGATAGGGGGCTTTGCCTAGCTGATAAACCCAGGGAGGATTGGAGGAGGTGCTGGCGGGGGAGACCCAGAGAAGGGCATTGGGTCCAAAAGTCTGGAAACGGTAAGCGGGTAGTCCAGGCGGATTCAGGAGCCTACTTCCGAAAAAAGTTCCATCACTGCTCCAAAGCTCGGGTTGGAACCTCGTGTTGTTCCATACCCTAAAGGTCATGATCCCCCCCCAGAGTTTGAATTCTGTGAGAGGAAACCCCACAGAGCCAGGGTTAATATCGAGCAGCTGATAGGTTCCCGCCTGAGTTCCGTCGCTGACCCAAGGCTCCGTTCCATAGGTCAAATTAAAGCTGGAGAAGAAAACATGGGTCCCATCAGTTCCGATTTCAATGGGTCCCTTAGGCCTACCAGCAACTAGAGGGAAGCTTGCAAATGCTTTTGTTCCCTGAGGAAAACCGTTGCTGAAATAAAGGATTTCCTGCTTTTTGGCCGCAATGAAGAAAGCAAAGCCTTTTGGGATATGCACGACATTGCTGATCCCCGACCCAGGGTTTCCAATGTTGGTTTGATAAGTGAAAACGCGTTGAGTCCCCTTGAGAGTTCCATCGCTACGCCAAAGCTGGTGCGTATTCTTTGTCCCCTTCACAAGAAAAAAAAGAAAGCCATTGCTGACGCCCAGGGTGGTCTCGAGTCTGGATGCTGGCCCCTGACCTGTCTCCAGCAGGACTCGAGTTCCGCTCGAGGTCCCGTCGCTGACCCATATCTCCCATCCGCTTGTAGGAACATCTGCAGTAAAAAACAAAAAACGCTTTGTCTTTCCCACAAATCGTGGCTGAGCGGAAGCCGGTCCTTGGCGGAGCTTTTTCAACAGGATTGTTGAAGAGGGGGTTCCCTGGGTCACAAAGATTTCGCGGCCTTCCCCCGGCGATTCGGCGGAAAAAAGGACTTTCCCGGAAAGCTCTCCCCAAAAAAGGGGATGAGAGCCCCTTTGTTTCGCGGGAAGGGTTTGGTTCAGGTCTTGAACTAAAAAGGGCATCCCCCCCTGGGCGGCGAGGGGAAAACAAAAAATGCTTGCGGCCGCAGCGCAAGCCACAAGCAGAATAGAAGTGTTGTAGTGCCTTAACATGACTTCTCCTTAGGTCCTTGCAAAGGCACGGCTTTTTCATTGTGGGAGAAGGAAGGGGATGTGACAAGGGGGCCAAAGGTTTTTCTGGCCAACTTGGAGGGGATTCTTTGCTTCGTTTGGCCGTCTCGATCCAAGCCCTTTGAACAACTTGTGGATGAATCCAAGAAAAAGAAGTCATCGAGTTCCTTTCTCGTGTCTTTCCGAAGTTGACTCTTTTGGCCATCCGGTGGGGCAGTCTTGGGAAGCTACAAGTCCAGCCTCTTCCAACCCCCCTTGCCGAAGATCCAGAAGGCGGTGAGGGCTTTTCCGTAGGTGGTCAGATTCACGGCCCACCAGATGCCGGGAAGGCCGAGGCTGGGGGCGAGAAGCATGGCGGTGGGGATGCGGGCGAGGTTCCAGAAGGTGGTGGAGAGGAATATGGGGAAGCTGTGGCCTGCGCCTAGGATGGCTTGCTCGAGGATGCCTTGAAGGCCGACGGCGAATTGGCTGAGGGCGATGATGCGGAGGTAGACGATGATCTCGTGGGTGACTTCCGGGTCTGCGCCGAGGGCTTTTGCGAAGGGGCCGGGGAGGAGGAGGAAGATGAGGGTGATGGGGATGCAGAGAACGAGGACGAGGCGAACGGATTCTTTGACGACTTGTTCGGCTCGGTCGGGCTTGCCCGCGCCGAGGGCCCGGCCGACGAGGGCACCACAGGCGATGCCGAGGCCCCAAATAAGGCAAAAGCCCAGCCCCTCGAGGCGGAAGCCTGCACCGAAGGCTGCTCTTCCGACGGCTCCGAAGGGGGGGAAGACGAGGCTTAGCATGATGAGGTAAACAAGGGAGTAGAGAGCGATGGCTCCGGTGACGGGGGTGCCGATCTTGATGATTTTGCGGAGGCGGGCTGGGGTGCCTTCGGCGTCGTTGCTTGGCCTGGCTGGGTGTCCGGAGGAGTTTTGCTTGGGGAGCCGAAATCTCTTGGACAGGATTCTATATCCCAGGACGACAGTGAAGACGCGGGAGAGGATGGAGGCGAGTGCGGCTCCAAGCACTCCCATGGCGGGGATGGGACCGAGACCAAAGATGAGGAGGGGGTTGAGGGCGGTGTTGAGGACGACAGCGATGCTTTGGAGATAGAGGGGGGTTTTGCTGTCCTTCATGGCGAGGAAGCAATTGTCAAAGACAACAGCGAGGCAGAGGATGAGGCCGCCACCCAGGATGGGGCTGATGTAGCGGGCGAGTTCTCCTCGTTCCAGGAGAAGGGATGCTTCCAGGCTGTCCCCTGATTGGGGGAGGATCCAGGCGATCCAGCTATCGAGAAGGCCAAAACCCAGGGCGCCGACAAGGAGGGAGAGAGCCAGGGAGATTTGGATACCGAGCCGGAAGATTCTTCGGGCGCGGTCGGGGTCGTTTCCGCCATGGGCCCGGGCGGAGAGGGCCATGATTCCTGTTCCCAGCCCCTCGTAGAGGGCGAAGGCCAGGATGGTGACCATGCCCGCGTCGGCTACGGCCGCCTGGGATTCGGGACCCAGGGTTTTGACCCAGAACTGGTCGTTGAGGCCGTAAATGTTGTTGAGGAAGAGCGAGAGGGCGCTGGGCCATGCAAGGGCCAGGATCTCGGGGCGGACGAGGGTGCGGAGGGCGCGGGCGCGCAGACCTTCTTCGCTGCTCTCCATGGATTAGAACCGAATCTCCGCTCCGAGGAGGAAGCCGTTGCTGCTGAGGTCGAGATCCCCGACCCCTTTGTTGCCGAGAATGTCCTCATTGCGGTAGCGCCAGTGGCGATAGGCGAGAAAAACATGCAGTTGTTCCATGGCCTTGTAGCGAAGCCCCGCCTCCGCCTGCCCGCTGGTGCCCAGATCTCCGAGGAGGACTCCGTAGGTGGCGCGGCCATAAGCTTCAAACTCGGGCGTAAATCGGTAATCCAGTTCCAGGCCGACCTGTGGCCCGAAACCGATGCGGTCGGAGCGGATTTTGCTCCCGCCGCTGGGAAATTCGATTTCAGCCCGATTCCAAATGAGTCCGCCCAACAGATCGAGGGAGTACTCTTTCCCACGGGAGAGGCTGTAACGAAGCCCCGCGCCGAGCTGCACCAGCTGGTAGTCGGTGGAGACCCCGCTTGTCTTTTGTCGAAAGTCTCCAAAGGCGGTTTCCGCCGCCAACTCGATTCGTAGAGGCTCTTTGGCAGCTCCCCTCTCTTCGAGGCCGAGGGGAGCCCTGAGCCGCATGGCAAGCATAAGGGGAGTGCTGTCTGTTCCCTTGATGTCCGTCCCCAGAGTGCAGGAAGCGAAGAGAAGGGAACACAGAACGAGGGAGGGAAGGGGTTTCATCCCCTGATTCTGGCGGGAGAAGTCTAACGTTGCCAGGGAAGGATGATGGTCTTTTCGAGCTTGGAGTTCTCGTCGATGTGGATGGACTCGAAGCCCCGTTCAAAACCCTTCTTTTTGAAATGCACTAAGTAGCGCCCCGGGGCCAGGTGGCTGAAGCCCCCGTGCCCAAAACGGTCGGTTAGGGCCTTGCGCTTGCGGTAAATCTTGGAGTCGCGGGCGATTGCGAGGATTTCAACTCCGGAGAGGGCTCCCCCTCCCGGGTGGGTGACCAGAAAGCGCACCCCCCCGCCCCGAGGGAGTTTCATCTGGAAAACCGGCTGTCCCCCGGTGCCGACTTCGACTTCCTTGGGGGGTAGAAGTGGTTGCCCGATCGAACCCAGGACAAGGCGATACTTGCCGGCTAACACCTGACCAAAAAGGCAGAGCCCCATGAGGTCCGTCTCCCCGCGCAGCACCATACGCCCCGGCTGCCCCTCGCGAAGGGGGATCAGAACAACCTTGACCTTGGGGACAGCCAAACGATTTTGATCCTTAACTAAGACGCTGACCGGAACGGGGGGGCTGAGTTTCAGCAAAACCCTGCTGTCGGGGTGAGCGGGGGTAAGGGCCACGATCTGTTCGCTCCCATTCATCCGCGGCACAAACGTCCGCACCTTCCAGCCATAAACCGAAAAGGGTACCCCGTCGATGCTGAAGGGCACCGTCCGGGAACCCGCATCTACCTTAAAACTTCGGATCAAGCGCCGGGGCAGCTTCCCTTTTTTCAAGTTCCTGCGGTTCGCCGCTTCCTCCAAGACTACGGTCACCGACTCCAGGGGAGGGTCGATGCCCTCGGCGAGGCTCACAAGTCCTTCGAGACGCCCGGACTTTGCTTCGAGGCCCGAGCGGGGCGTCCCTTCGAGGTCCAATTTCTGGAACTGGTCACTGAATCCCACAGAATCCTTTTTTTCGAAGATTGCTGGGGCGGTATCCCCCTTCTCCTGTTCCAGAGCTTGGTCCAACAACAGGCTGGGCGGTTCAGGGTCTTTTTCCTTGGCTCCGACCTCCGGTCCTCCGAGGAAGGGGATGCCAAAAGCCGCCCCCACAAAGACGAGGATCAAGAGGAGCAGGAGAGGGTTCACCTTGCCTTGTGTTGGAGATTTGCAGTTCATTGGGGACTCAGGGGGTCCTTTGTCTAATGGTTTCTTTGGGACCTTTGGCCACAGCCTTGGATCCCTCCCCACTAGGGGTTTCTTCGATTCCTTACACTAGATAGTATCCCAGGAAGGTGATGGGGAACGGGGTCCTTAAAAAAAAAGTTGTTTTTTCTACCCATTGGGAGGCCCCCAAGGGGTTTTCCTGTCCCTGGAGGAGGCCGGTCAGCAAAGGTTCTTTCGATTTCCGAAGGATTTTGTTCTGGTTCGTAGGTAGTTCCTCAACGATTTTTCTGTTTCTTCCAGATCAGTTTCTGTCCGAAGGTTTTCTCCGTGCCATCATGGTCACCAACCAAAGGTGAGTCTCCCAATGTTGTTTCCTGCCCTCCTCCTGACGCCTTTCCTTCTCCAAGGGCCAGCCAAGCCTTCCCCCAAAAAGGACACGGCTCTCTTACCTCCGTCCTGCTTTCTTTATCTCAAATCCTCAGGGATCCCGAAAACGGTTTGGCCTCCTTTGTTGCATTGGGTGGAAGCACAGCTGGGTTCCAAGTCTCCTTGGATCTCCTTTTTTCCTCCCAAATCGCGTCGTGGCCTCCCGATCATACGGAGCATCCTTCGCGGGCTCCCTCGGAACGGTCTCTATCAAAGAATGGTGGATTTGCTGGCCCGCCCCTTTTCGATGGGGGGGCTTCGAGATGCGCAGGGAAGGATCGGATTCTTTGAGATCTTCCGAACGAGTTCTCCCAGGATGGCCCGCTACACAGCACGCAAGCTTGTGGGGGGATTTTTCAAGAAGACCACCCTAGGGGATCGGATTCTCCTCAGTGCAGATCAGTGGGTCCTAGACCAACTTCAATCAGCGTGGGGCCAATACCTGCAAACAGGTAAAACTTCGGCTCGGGCTAAAACCATCCAACAAAAAATCGAAGAGGCTCTCCCCGGGACTCACGGCCTTTGCGGTTTCGCTGACCTTGCCGCCTTAAATCTCCCTCGTTCGAATGGGACCAAAGTCTTGGAGCCTTTTCCCTACCTACTCTTCGGGAGCTGGGAAGAGTTGCTTACTCGCTCTCCCGGGCTGAGTTTCGGATTTACAGAGGAGGGAGGCAGGCTTCGCGGGACTGTCCGCTTTTCCAAGGTTGTGGAGGAGATGGACGAGGAGACCAAGGCTGTCCTTGCTGTGGGGAAACCGCCTCGATTCGGAGCCGGTGTTCCTCAGGATTCCCTGGTTACGATGAGTTTTGACCGCAAGATTCCCGCATTTTTGGCCTCGTTTGGAAGCATGTTTCCCAAGCCCTTTTTTCGGGATCTCCAAGAGTTTTTCCAGCAGCTGGAGTTGTTTTTCCGGGGGCAAAAAGCAGAGAAATTACTCAGTGCTTTGGAGGGTCCGTTTCGGATCATGGACCAAGTCCCCTTTGACAAAGCGCCTTTCCTGCGTTTAAGCGGCCAAAAGGTGCAGCTCCTTTCCCTCAGCTTTGAGGGGACTTGGAAGGACGCGAAGACGCGCAAACGGATCCCTCCCGCCCTCCAGGTTTTTGTCCTGGGTGTGAACCAACAGCGCAAAAACAACGGAAAGCGCCCCTTCCTCCTGCATCAAAAGGGCAACGCTGGAAGGGGAATCCTAAGGGCTGCTCTCAAAGCTCTCTCGCCGAAGGGGGGCCGGATGTTCGAGGATCTCTTCAACCCGAGCTTTGCTTGGGAAGGAGGGCGTGTGGGCTTTTCTTTGGGAGCTGCCAGGCTCCAGGAAATTTTGAGGCAGCTCCCCAAGGGAGAAAGGTTTCATGAGTTTTGGACCTTGGATGGACCGAATGTCTTGGAGGCTTTGGAGCGTTTGGGGCCTTTGCCTTTGGCTGCGTTTTTGATGAATGGTCGTTTCCCTCCCACAGAGACCGAAGCCCTTTTCGATCTAGGAAAAAAAGCCTTGAGGGCCCTGGGGAGGATGTCGCTCGGGCTTCGTTGGGAAAAACAGGACGCGCTCCTGGTTTTGGACTGGCAGCTTGGGGTCGGTTTAGGAGGTGCGCGATGAGTGTTTTCTCGATGTCCAAGAGGCAGGTGGAGAGTTGGATGGAGCCCTTTCAGCCTGGCAAAGATCATCCTTTTGATCTGGCTTCCAAGGCCCACCTCTGTAAGCGAGCTGCCTATGCTGCACCCCCAAGCTTGATCCGCGCCTTGGAGGGAAAGAGTCCTCTCGAATGTGCACATTTTTTTGTGCAGGGAGAACCCGAGTCCCAGGATTATGAACGGATAGAAGGTTTGCGGGATTCCTTCTTGGCTCTTGATGACAAGTCGTACATCGCTGCTTCCTGGTTGGCGAGGATGGAGCTGACTCGTCATCCCCTGCGTCAGCGGGTGGCCCTATTCTGGCACGATCACTTTGCGACAGGGGCACGCAAGGTCCAAAACCCCTTATGGATGGAGGAACAGGTTCGGGCTTTTGAGGAGGATGGCCTGGGATCCTTTCCGAAACTCCTGGAGCGGGTGATCAAGGGGCCGGCCATGCTCAAATGGCTGGACGCGGATCTGAACCGGCGGGGACATCCCAACGAAAACCTGGGTCGGGAGCTGCTGGAGCTGTTTACTCTTGGGCGAGGTCATTACAGCGAAAAGGATGTCCAAGAGGCTTCGAGGGCCCTGACCGGCTGGCGCATCCACCGGGGAGGGTTTTCGTTTTTCCGGAGGGTGCACGATGGGGGGATCAAAAGGATCCTGGGGGAGACTGGGCGTTTCGATGGGGACGCCCTCCTTGCGCTTTTGCTGCGTCAGGAGGCTTGCGCCAACTTCCTGGCAGGCAAGCTTTGCCAAGCCTTTGTGGGGCCAAACGTTCCGGAAGAGGCTGTGAAGGATTTTGCAAAGGTTCTCCGAGACAAGGAGCTGCACATCGGCCGAAGTCTTGAGGTGCTTCTTGCTTCGCGCCTTTTCTACGATCCTCGTTTTCGCGGGACCAAGATCCGCAGCCCGATTGCCTTCCTCCTCTGGATGGCCCGCAGCATGGAGGGCTACATGGCGCCACGGGTCCTATACCAGGAAGCGGCCAAGCTGGGCCAACGCCTCCTCGATCCTCCAGACGTGGGAGGTTGGCCCCAGGGCAAGGCTTGGCTGGCCGAGGCCCCTTGGATCTTGCGAGCACGCCTCGCTTCGCGCATCGGGCGAGGGCAAAAACCCGGTCCCCTGTTCCCCGATTTGGAGGATCGTTTGGGTGACTTGTCCCCAACTCGAGTCCTGGAGGAATTGCTCTCAAGGCTTTATCCCGAAGGACTCCCGGCGCCGAAGGTGGCCTTGCTGAGACAGCAGGCCAAAGAGGGAAGGTCCCTTCCCAGGAAACAGTTTTTAGCCGGTTTGTTTGGGTCCCTTTGCAGCCTCCCCGAGGCATGGAGCGAATAATGGGTGCAATCGAAGAAAACAGTCTCTCCCCTAAAATGGATCGGCGCGGGTTCCTTGGCCAGGCTTCGGCTTCGGGACTGGGGCTTCTGGGTTTGCCAAAAAGTTTTTGGGAAGGTCGCGGAGGATCTCAAAAGCGCCTCCTCCTTGTACTTGAGTTTGTTGGGGGCAATGACGCCCTCAATATGATTGTCCCAAGCGGTCATGATGCCTACTACCGTGCGCGGCCAAGACTTGGCCTGCGAAAAGGGCTGCTCCCCTTGGGCGAGGGCTTTTCGGTTCCCAAGGGCATGGAGGGTTTTCAACGAATGTTCCGAGAGGGGGAGGCTGCGGTGGTCCATGGGGTGGGTGTCCCTTCCCATGAGCGCTCGCATTTTCGGGCCCGGGACATCTGGCACAGCGGTCGGCCGGAACAGAAAAAACCCCAAGAAGGTTGGTTGGGAAGGGTTCTCCCGAGGATGAAGGGTTTCCTTCCGGCTGCGGCGGTGGGAGACCTGGAGCTGACCCTCGCGCTGCGATCGGGGAAGCGAAACGTGCCTGCGCTTGAGAGTGTCCAAGATCTACAACTGGATTGGGATCCACAGCGCGCCCAGGAAGGCCGCTGGTTGCGGCGCTTGGCGCAACTCCAACAAGGTTCGAAGGGGGTTGCGGCTGAGGTGGGGAAAGTTGCAAAAGCATCGATGGAACAGGCGGAGCGCTTACGGAAGTCCTTTGCGGGTTGGCGGGCTGCTACACCTTTCCCGACGGATCGTTTGGGCAGAGGAATGCGCTTTGTAGCCAGCCTGTTCGAAGCTCCACTGGACACCCGCATTGTGTACCTGCGACATTTTGGTTTCGATACGCATGCAGGCCAGCAGCGGACCCACCCTATGATTTTGCGCTCCTTTTCCAAAGCCGTCAGCGCCCTGCGGATCCAACTCAAGGCATGCGGCCTGTGGGATCGCTGTTGCGTGTTCTGTTGGTCGGAATTTGGCAGGAGGGTTGCGGAAAATAAGAGCCTTGGAACCGACCATGGTTGGGCTGCCCCGGTCCTTCTCCTGGGCGGAGGGGTCAAAGGGGGGTTTCATGGGACCTTTCCTTCTCTCACCGATCTAGCGGATGGAGATCTTAAGGCCCATGTGGACTTTCGCGCCCTCTACGGGGCTTTGCTCGAAGACTGGCTGGGGCTTCCCAAGCTCTCCCACCCGGTTCCAAAGATGCAGGGTCTTTTCCTCTGAGAAACCTTCTCCCGAATAAAGCGGGCTGAGTCTGGAAGGGGGGGCACGCTCGGCCTATCTTGGGGGCTGAAGCAAAGACTTGGAACAGCATCTGCACGCGAGGAGGAGGCTAGATGGTCAGCATTCAAGAGCTCTTGCAGGAGGAGGGAGAGGAAACCCAGGGAGCATCCGACACACAGGTGAAGGGGCTGATCCCCGTTCACGAAGCGACCCCGGCCAATCTCATCGTTCTCCCTCTCGAGCAAGCAGTTCCCTTTCCCGGGCTTGTCATGCCCATTCAATTGCAGACGGATCTCGCCCGGTCCATTGTTGCCAAAGCCGAAGCCGATGGGGGGTATCTTGCTCTCTTTGCCCGCAGGCATGTTATGAAGGAAGGGGCAAAGCCAGGCAAAAAAGACCGATTGGATCCCAACAAAATTTTTGATGTAGGGGTGGTGGTCAAAGTACTTCAGAAGATCAAGCTCCCCAATGGCGAAGAGGCAGCCATGCTTCAGGGGATCCGCAGGATCAAGCGGACGCGTGTCATCCGTCGGAAACCGTTTTTGATTGTGCGGGTGAAGGATCTCCACGACATCCCAAGCTCTACAGACCGGGCCAAGGCGCAATTTCGTAACCTCCAGCATTTGATGGAGAAGGTGATCAAAGCTTCTCCGCATCTGGAGGAGGATTTCTTGGCCGCGGCTCTCAATGTGCATTTCCCCGGGCAGCTTGCGGACTACATCGCCGCCTATGTTCTCCGGGATCACAGTCTCAAACAGAAGGTCCTGGAGGCCCTTGACATCGAAAAGCGTTTGGACCTTGTGGTGGAGGCTCTGACAAAAGAGGCCACCATCCTGGAGCTGGGGAAGAAGATCCAGGACGAGATTCGTGCAAAGGTGGAGAAGGCCCAAAAAGAGTATTTCCTGCGCGAACAGATCCGCATCATCCGGCGGGAGTTGGGGGAAGAGGTGGACTCCAAGGAAGCGGAGATCCGGCGCCTTTCCAAACAAATCGAAGCTGCTGGCTTGCCCGAGGAAGCTCTGGCCAAGGCTCGGGAGGAGTTGGAGAGGCTGCGGGTGACTCCGGTGGAATCTCCCGAACACGCGGTTCTCTCCAACCATTTGGATTGGATTCTGGCCCTTCCTTGGAACAAAAAAAGCGAAGACCGTCGCAACATCCGTGGGGCGGCCAAGGTCTTGGATGAAGATCACTTCGGTTTGAAGCAGGTCAAGGAGAGAATCCTGGAGTTTCTTGCCGTGCATAAGTTGCGGGAAGGCTCGTCGGGGACCATCCTTTGCCTTTCGGGTCCTCCCGGTGTGGGTAAAACGAGTCTGGGGCGTTCGATTGCTAGGGCCATGGGGCGCAAGTTTTGGCGCTTCAGCCTGGGGGGGATGCGGGATGAAGCCGAGATCAAGGGCCACCGCCGTACCTATGTAGGGGCCATGCCCGGGCGCATCCTCCAGGGACTCAAGCAATGTGATGTGCAAAACCCCGTCATCATGTTGGATGAAGTGGACAAGCTAGGGAACGATTTTCGGGGCGATCCCTCCTCGGCCCTGCTTGAGGTCCTGGACCCTGAACAGAACCATGCCTTCCTGGACCATTATTTGGATTTGCCTTTTGACCTCTCCAAGGTCTTTTTCATCGCGACGGCGAATGTCTTAATGAACATTCCCGCACCCCTTAGGGACCGTATGGAGATCATCGAAATCCCGGGTTACTTAACGAACGAGAAGGTCGCGATCGCACGGGAGCACCTTCTTCCCAAGCAGCGATCCGCCCATGGCCTGGGTGTGCGGGATCTGAGTTTGTCCGCCAGGGTTCTGCAATCCATTGTCCTGCATTGGACCAGGGAAGCGGGGGTGCGGACTTTGGAGAAATGCATTGCCCGGATTTGTCGTAAAAGGGCCCTCGCCATCGTAAGGCGACGCAAGATAAACTCCGCTGCCATCTCGGTAACCGAGCTCCCCAAGTTTTTGGGGCCGATGCGATACTCCGGCTCCGGGGAGCGCAAGGTTCGGGTTTCTGGGATCTGCCAGGGTTTGGCTTGGACACCGGTGGGGGGAGAAGTGCTCTTCATCGAAACCACTTGGTGGAAAGGCAAGGGGGAGGTGAGGCTCACGGGCCAGGTCGGCGAAGTGATGAAAGAGTCCGTGAGCATTGCCATGGACTATCTCAAGAGCCGGGCAGAGCTTTTCGGTTTGGATCTTGAGAACATTGGCAAGCATGACCTGCACATACATTTTCCGGCCGGGGCGGTTCCCAAGGATGGACCGAGTGCTGGGATCACGGTTGCTTCCGCGCTGCTTTCGCTCTTCCTCGGAAAACGCTGTCCCAAGGATTTGGCGATGACTGGAGAGCTTACCGTTGTGGGCGAAGTGCTCCCCATCGGAGGCGTCCGCGAGAAGGTCCTCGCAGCGCGTCGCGAAAAAATACGCCGCATTATTCTTCCCGCTGAAAACCGTTCGGATGTCGAAGAAATCGACAAGGAACTGCTGGGGACTATGGATTTCCACTATGTGGACACTTATGAAGAGGTTTGGAAGGTTCTGAGTTTTTAGCTGGTCCCTTATCGCGAGACTTGTTTCCGGGGATCTTCGGGCCTTTCCCTCTTCCCAAAATCCCTCAGGGATTTTCACCCCTTCCCTCAAGTCCAAAGCTCCAAGGGATCGATACATCGGACGAGGAATGCGTCCCCCCCGGGACGCCCCTGACGGGATGTCCCCGCAGGTTCCCTAGCCTTTCTTCCGCCTAGCTGGAGGCAGCATGCGGCATTTCGATCTCCGCGTTTGCGTTCTTACACTAGCCCTATCGGGCATGGTCGCCTTTTCTTCCTGCAACAACGCAGGAGGCGCGAAGGCGCCCCGTCTTTCGACCATCCCGCTGCAGTCGGTTTCGGGTGGATCGACCTTTACCCTGGATTTGTCCACCTACGTTGAGGATGACACAGCAACTGCCACCTATGCTGTGACCAGTGGAGGCGGGAGTTTCTCAGGGAGCGTCTATTCCAACAGTTTTGAAACATTGGGGACCTACACCGTTGACTTCAAGGTGACCGATTTCCGAGGGAAGGTGACCACCGGAAGTTTTCAAGTCAAGGTGACCAGCGCCGTTCTCGCGATTGTCAAGGAGGGGAGCGGTGTAAGCTACTACGATGTCCAAGGGGGAAAACTGATGACGGTTTTCCAGGACGATGGCCGAACCAAGACCTACAAGGCCGCCCTTTCGGATGGTTGCAGCATCTTCGAGGTGACCGATGCGAGCCAGACGGATCTGTATCTTTGGGATCCCAGCGAGAAGATCTTGAATGCGATCTCGGCCGACAGCACGAATAATGAGACGTATTTGGGCAAAACCTCGAAGAAGCAAATCATTTTTCAAAAAGGAAGTTCCCCAAGCCGCTCTCTCCACCTTTACGATCCCGACAACGAAGGGACCACGGATTTCACTGCCTCGAGTGGAGAGACCCGGGACGAGAAGGATGCAGTGGTGGACTCGGCCGATGTGATCTACTTCGAAAGTGCGAAGAATGGTCTTGCCGATATCTATTCCTATACCCCCAGCACGAGCAAAGTCGTTGCGATCAGCACCCACGCACGCGATGAAGACATTGTCGCCGTGCTTCCCAACGATGCGCTTCTCTTCCGCCGCAAGGGGGATGGGGGCGAATGGGATCTCTTCTACTACAAGAGTGGGATCGGGGTCGTAGAAGTCGGCGCAGACTTGGATGGTTCCAGCCCTTTCACCGAGAGCAAGACCTACAAGGGGAGGACAACGAACTCTAAGGTTATCTTCGAAACCAGCGACGGATCGGATATCGATCTCTATATTTGGGACCCCGCCACAGGGCAGACGACCGCCATCGCTACCAGCAGTGTGGATGAAACCTTCTTGGCCGTGGGTGCCACCAACCTGGTGATCTACAAGATTGCCACAAGTTCGAGTAACGGGGATCTCAGTTACTTCGATCCTTCCGCAGGAAGCAGCACCCAGGTGGCTTCTTCCAGTGACGATGAGGTCTACAACGGTTCTCTCTCCAACGGAGACTTGATCTATACGCGGGATACGGGAGGCAACGGGAAGGATCTCTATGTCTATGACGTGAGCGGCTCCTCCGCTACCGCTTTCCCCAGTGCGACCTCTACCTCCACTGACTATGTCTTCGCCAAGGTTTTGAGCAACGACAAGGTCGTCTATACCATCAGCACGGGGATCTATCTCTACAACCCCTCAGCGGGTACGACCACCAACATCACGACCGCATCCGGGACGGAAACCTACGCAGGGGAAACCAGTGGTGGGGACTTTGTGATTTCGCTCGATGATGGAAGTCAAACGGATCTTTACCTCTGGGACGAGTCCGCTTCTTCCGCCGTCGCGATCTCCACAACCGCCGGCAACGATACCTTCCAGAGCGGAACGAGCACGGGTCAGATTCTTTTTTCCCGCGTCGCTTCGGGCTCAAGCACCTCCGAACTCTATGTTTGGAATCCCAGTGACCTCTCCGAAAGCAAGATCACCAGCAACTCCGCCAACGACAGTGTCGAGACGGTGATCAGCGCCAGCGTGAATTAATCGCAGAAGTAAACACCCGGGAAGGTTCAGGTCCATTCTCGGGTGCTAAGGCATGTATGCCTTCTACTTGGGGAGGGGAGGAGGGGGAGGCACCGCTGCATCCCTCATCATGACGGGACAGGCGACCTGGTGGTCGGGTCCTGCGTCTTGGAGAGGGGGACGTTCCTCGGCGCATTGGGGCTCCGCGTAGAGGCAACGGGTCCTGAAGGCACAGCCGCTGGGTTTGTTG
>JALSSW010000016.1 GCA_026984035.1 Planctomycetota bacterium | reverse complement strand
GACGGGCAAGTTCCTCGGAGTGGGGCGGCGCTTTAAGGCGAGCCTGGATCCGGTTCGGGGGGCCTTCTTCTTGCTCGAGGAGGCGGGGAAGTAGATGGTCGAAATCCTGACGCGCTTCTTGGGGACGGAGATCCTGGCAGACCGATTGCGTGCGGGAGAAGAAATCCTCTTTGTCTCCGACCTGCATCTTCGGCCCGATGAGGGGGACAAGATCCGGGCCTTCCGCACCCTTCTGGAACGTCGCCCCGCAGGCAGCCGGGTATTCATTCTTGGAGACCTCTTCGACTATTGGGTCGGCCCAGCCCAGGGGAGGGCCGAGGGTTGGAGGGAACTTCTCGACCTGCTTCGAAACGAATGTGCCCGCGGCCTTTCGATCCTTGTTCTGCATGGCAACCGAGATTTTCAGTTGGGCAAGGCCTTCGAAAAAAAGACAGGCGCCCGCGTCTGGCGAGGTGGGCTCCACCTCCAGCGGCCGGGAAACCTCCCCCTGCTCTGCCTTCATGGCGACGAACTCTGCCTCGACGATCATCGCTACCAAAAAGCGAAGGTCCACCTCCGCTCGATGCCCCTTCGCTTTCTCCTACGCTCCCTGCCTTTTTTCCTTTCCCGCAAACTCGCCGATACCGCCCGAAAGCAAAGCCGCAGGGTCCTCCAAAACAGCCAAGATAAAAACCTTCTCCCGACCACCGAGGCCTTCTCCGCCCTTTCCAAGCACCCCAGCCTCTTTCCATGCGATCTTCTTTTCGGGCACATCCACCGAGCCAGCCACGGAACCCTCCCCGGCGCTGGGGGGGAAGCACGATTCTTCGTCCTCCCCGCCTTCGAAGCCGGTGAAGAAGGACACGCCCTCCTCCGGGGAAAGGAGCTTGTTTTGATCCTTCATGGGAAGGAAGATCCAAGTTTCGGGACGAGATTTCCTTGTTCTTGAAGAAGCCAAGGCAGATTTGTTTTCTTTTTACCTCTCCTTCACCTTTGGCTTCCCATTTCTCCTCCAGTCTTCTCCAGCAACTTTTGCCATCTCCCAAACGCTAGAAGCGTTTTAAGGAGAACCGTGGAAAACCCGTCCGCGGGTTTTATGGTCGAAAGCCCTCTGGGCTTTTGAGGAAGGCCAAGCTTCGTCCTCCTCCAGAAACTTTTGCTATTCCAAAACGCTAGAAGCGTTTTTACCAAAATGGTAGAAAACCCGTCCGCGGGTTTTATGGTCGAAAGCCCTCCGGGCTTTTGAGGAAGGCCAAGCCTCATCCTCCTCCAGCAACTTATGCTATCTCAAAACGCTAGAAGCGTTTTTACCAAAAAACCCCCGGAGGGGTTTTCCACGTTATGGTCGAAAGCCCTCTGGGCTTTTGAGGAAGCCCAAGCTTCATCCTCCTCCAGCAACTCTTGCCATCCCAAAACGCTAGAAGCGTTTTTACCAAAAAACCCCCGGAGGGGTTTTCCACGTTTTCTTCGAAAGCCCTCTGGGCTTTTGAGGAAGGCCAAGCCTTATCCTCCTCCAGAAACTTTTGCTATCCCAAAACGCTAGAAGCGTTTCCACCAAAAAACCCCCGGAGGGGTTTTCTACCACGAACCAATTCCTAGGACGAAAAGTGGAAGGGTTTAGGCGTTCCGGTTTGCGCCAACTCCCGGATTTGGGTGTGGGCTTCGAAGGCGCGGGCGATGCATTGGTCGGAGTTGTGGTATTCGTAGCGGCCGAAGCGGCCGACGGTGAGGATGCCGGATTGGTCGAACCATTGGCGGATGCGGGCGATCCTTTGGGGGAAGGCGAGGTTTTGGTCAATGTAGGCGTAGCGGTTGAGGAAGGGTTGGACTTGGACGACGTCGGATTTGCGGAGGAGTTTGCAGTCTTCGAGGGAGGTGACGAGGGCGTCGAGCCAGGCTTGGTCGGGCTTGAGGCTGTTTCCCCTGTAGGTGACTTCGGCCATGTAGCTCGCATGTCCGGGAGGGGCGTTGTTGGGGCTGTAGTTGCTGAAGAAGGTGATGCGGTTGGCGGGGCCTTGGTCCTGAAAGGGGAGGTAGATCCAGGAGAGGGGGTCGGGGGGGCTGTCGGTTTTGTAGCCAACGAGAACGGTGCAGACGGAGAGGGGATGGAGTTCTTTGCATTCCCGGCGGATGTCTTCGTCCATATCCTCGTAGACTTCGGCCAATTCCTTCAGGGGGATTGTGTTGATGACGAAGTCAAAGTCTTCTCCGTTGACTTGGTAGCCTTCTCCTTTGTGGCGCAGACTTTGGACGGGGGTTTGGAGTTGGATACGGTCTTCGATGCCGCCTGAGATTCCATCGGTGAGAGCTTGGAATCCTCCGGTTTTGGGGAACCAAAAGAGGGCTTGATGGGTGTAGCCTTCGGTTTTCAGGCCGACTGCGGCTTTGATGATGTCATCGACGGGAGCGTCGGGGACGCGGCCAGCGACCCAACTGGCGTCCATTTCTTCGAGGGGGCATTCCCAGATTTTTTCGTTGTAGGGAATCATGAAATGCTTGGCCAGCCCGGCCCCCATTTTCCAATCGATCCAATCACGGAAGTTGCGTGGACAGGGGGCTCCCTGCTTGCGCCTTTCGACGGCTTCGAGGTAGCCCTTCAAACAGTCGAAGCGAGCCTGTGGTGTGAGAGCGCCGATGCCGTTTTCGAAGGGGTAGGGAACATAACGGTCGTGCCAGAGGATGCGGGTCTGCCTCTCGGTCTCGACGAGGTTCTCCCTGCCGACCCGGTCCTTCATCCAATCGAGGATTTTTTGTTTTTTGGAAAAGAGAATGTGGCCGCCGGCCTCATCGCAGGTGAAATCCCCGACCTGGCTGGAGCGGCAAAGGCCTCCCGCCGTTTTAGCTCTTTCAAGGACGGTCACCTGATGCTGGTCTTGGTGGAGGAGGCGGGCGAGGGTCAAACCGGTGACACCGGCACCGAGAATGGCGATCTTCAAAGCGGACTCCAAAAACGAGAGAGGGTTTTCCCTTTGAGAGGAAGGAGAGGGAGAGGAGAATATCTTTTCTTCCTGGGAAGTATAGCCTGACCTTAAGAACTCGACCGAAGATGATCCAAGCACTCCTCCTTGTCCTATCCCTAACGGCCCTTGGGTTGGGACAAAAACAGGCGCCGCCCAGGCTTAGGATCTTTGCGAGGATTGACAGCGAGGGCTACCAATCCCTGAGAGAATGGCTCGAGGAACTCCGGAAAGAGGAACTCCAAAACCCAGAAAAGGGCCATCCCTTCATTTATAAGCTTCGAAGGGTGGGTGTCCCCTCCCGGGGGAGGCTCCCTCCCGCCGAGGTCTATGATCTCGCACTCGGGATCCCCCGGATCGAGGTCCTCCGGAAGAAACGCTACATCTGGAAGAAGGATCCTCTTCCCGAGGGGTCCTTGGTTTTAGGTTTCCGCTTCTATGCCCCCTTTGTGGGAGGGGCAAGGCCCAGCCGACTCTCTTGGGCGGAGTTTTTTCATCGGGCCCCCAAGAGCCTCCTGCTTCCAGATCCCTTGGTGGAACCCTCGATCCTCGAAGCCTTGGCTTCGGTGGGGGAGGCCTACGGGCGGGATCGGGTCTCTCAAATGGTCTTGGCGGGGGGCTTGGTTCGCTTTCTGACTTCGCGGCGCATCAAGAAGCGCTTGAGCGAAGATGGAGGGAGGTTTGGCATCATGGTGGCTGCCCCCAAGAGGGGGGAACGGCTTCCCGCAGGCAGGCTCTTTGGGGTCGTGAGTCGTGCCTCTAAGCATCCTGTATTGGCAGCCCGGGTTTTGTTGAAGCTTCGAGATGGGCTGGGGGAAAAGCCCCTTTTCGGAGCCCTTTCTGGCTCCTTGCATCGAAGCCTTCCCTCAGCAAAGGATGCGATTCTCTTGGAAACAGCCTCCTACTGGGCGGGAAATGAAAAAGAAGGCCCTCCCGAAAATTGGATCGACACGCTTTTGTTGATCCTCTTCGGGCTGGCCTTTTTGTTTCTCCTCAAAGCCGCACTTGGGCGTTGAGGAGAAGGCGCTTGGTCTTCGGGCCTAGCGGATGTCGGTGACGACCGGATTGCTCAGCCAGTTCAAGGGGACCCCAACCAGGGAGCGGGCAGCAACCTGCCAAAGCAGCTTCTGCCCCTTGAGAGTGGGGTCCTTCGGAACCGGGAGGCTGACCAGAGCCTGGCCCTTGAGATTTGTGAGGCCACCGCTGAGGACAAAGGGACCCGGGACGATTTCGTAAAGGCTTCCGAATCCGCCGAGAATGCTGGAGAGGTCGGCGGAGGGGGCGAAGGCGGCTTTGCCCGGACCCATTCCTAGAACCAAAAGGAAGGGGAGGCGGGGAACAAGAGTCTGCACGTCCAGTTCGAGGACCTTATCCTTGGCCAGTTCGAGGACCCCGTCTTTTTGGGTGTCCAGAACCACCATGCCATAGGGAGCCTTGCCCTTCAGCTTGGTTTGGATGACTTCGAGCCCCATGAGAGTGGGTTGGAAATTGGCTCGGTTGATTTTGACTCCAAGGTAGGAGCCGTTGGCCTTTCCGGGGAGATGGGCGCCCATGAGCATGCCGTTGATGGTGGCGATGTCTCCCGGGACGCTGGTGGAATTCATGGCGGTGGTAAAGATGGTTCCAGCGTAGCCTCCGTTGTCGAAGGTGAAGATCAAGTTGGGGTGCTTGATTTTCGGAGTTACAGGGGAAGTGAAGGTTCCCCCATTGGGATCGATGGCTAGACCGACCAGGTTGGCGGTAGTTGTGATCTTCTGGCCCGAGCGATCCGCCGCGTTGGCATTTCCCACAAAGGTGCGGATATTGGGATTGGAAGTGATCTCATTGATGATCAAACGGGCAGAACCGGCTGTGATATCTTTGACGTTTCCCTTGGCGTCATAGCTGATGGCGCTTTTGGGGATGTAGCAAATGGCTCCGTCATAGGCGAAGGCCTGGTTACTTCCGTCCGAAACCCAATGTCCTCCCTCTGCGGGGCTGTAGTAGAGGCTCCCGTCCTTTGCTTGAGCAATGTCAGAGGCGCCAGGCTTAAAGCCCTTGGGCTGTTTGCCGGCTGCCTTCATGATGAGGGCTTGGGTGAT
>JALSSW010000015.1 GCA_026984035.1 Planctomycetota bacterium | reverse complement strand
AACATCATGATGGTCCCAAGCTCGGTCATTCCGGCAGTATCTCCAGCTTTGGCTCCCCACTGCTCCTCAATGAGTTGCTTGGTCGCAGGGATGGAACCCGCCGGCTCTCCCGAGAGGATGACTCGCTTCACGGGACTGTCTACAAGATCAATCCCAAGACTCTTGGCCTCCTGGGCCATTCGGAGAGCATAGGTGGGAGTGCTGCAGACCACGGTGGCCTCCATGTCCATGATCTGGCGAACCCTTGCTGCGGTGGTCATGTTACCTCCGGGAAGAACGAGGCATCCGATTTTTTCACAGCAATAGTGAGCACCCCAAAAACCCACAAAAGTCCCATAGCTAAAGGCAAAAAAAACGGTATCTGAGGGGCGAACCCCAAATCCCCAGAAACCATGGCACCATGCCTCAGCGATCCACTCCCAATCTTTTACATCGTCGAGAACCCTGATAGGTGTGCGTCCTGTAGTCCCAGAAGTCATGTGGTAACGAATGGCGGCTTCCTTTGGAGCCGCTAAAAATGGTCCATATGGGGGGTGTGAAACCTGAGCTTCCATCCATTCATCCCTGGTCATAAAGGGGATTTTTCTCAGGTCTTCGAGGTTCTGGATGTTTTCTGCATTTACTCCAGCCTCCTTGAGCCTCTTTGCGTGCCAAGGCACCCGATCTATGGTCCAACGAAGAAGATTTTTCAGTTTGTGAACCTGGAGCTTTTCTGTTTCTTCCCGAGAGAAGGTTTCGTGACGCGGATTCCAATAGGGGGTTTCAACCATGAGGATCCTCAGCTTGTGAAAAAAACTTATTTTGATTCCTGTTGAGTGATTGAGGAGATAGAAGGGCTTGATGTAGGAGGGATGGATTTAGGAGGCACTACAGCGATGGGCATCAACTCGATTTTAGCTCTTTTGTCATAGAGGCGGTTGATTTCGAATAAAGCCATTGCCGGATAATTCCTTCCGAAGTGTTTTTTCCAAATGCTGCCGAGTTCTTTGAGCCGAGAGGTGTATTCCTCTGCGCTGACAACAAAGACTTGGAGAGAAACCAGGTGTTCTGGTTTTGCTCCTGCCGCTTCCAGAGCTATGCAAAGGTTTTTTAGGGACAGGTCGAATTGCTCCACTAAGTCGTCTGCACCGATGCTCCCGTCAGGGAGCTGGGCGGTTTGCCCTCCCAAGTACAGGGTTTTTCCAGGTTGCGTAACGACTACATGGGAGAAGCCTATACCGGGTGCGAGTCCCTCAGGGTTGAGTCTTTGGTGAGGGCTGGCGGGTTCATTGCTCGAGTTTGAGCTCTTTTGTGAACCTATTTTCCCGTCCATTTGGGATCCTCCTTGTTGCTGAAAGCACGATGAAACTCTTTGAAGTCTTCTCCACGCATTAGGTGAGCTTGGGCGAAACTGTCCATTTCAAGGGAACTCGAGAAGTCCATGTCCTGCTCCCTTTGCAGGCTACTTTTTGTCGCCGCATAAGCCTCCGTGGGACCCTCAGCGAGTCTTTTTGCAAGGTCCTTTGTCGCCTGACGGAGCTCTTCTGGGGCGACTACTTTGTGAGCAAGGCCGATGCGAAAGGCTGTCTCGGCGTTTATTTTGTCCCCCAACATGAGAAGCTCCGTTGCTCGTGAGAGTCCAATAAGCCTTGGCAGGAGATACGCTGCTCCCATGTCTCCACCCGAAAGTCCTACCTTGGTGAAAAGAAAGGCGAAGCGTCCTTGAGTCGAGAGGATGCGGAAGTCGCTTGCGATTGCCAAGACTGCCCCAGCACCAGCTGCAATACCTCCGATTTCAGCAATGATCGGGAGGGGAAGGGTGCGCATCGCCTCGATCACTTTGCAGGTCATGCGGGTAAAGGCGAGCTGCTCCTTCCCGTTCATTTGAACCAGTTTTCCAATAATATCATGCACGTCGCCGCCGGAGCAAAAGGCCTTTCCTTCCCCCCGAAGGACAACCACTCGGATTTCTTCCGCCTGCTTTGGAAGCTCTAAAAAGAAATCTCGAAGGTCTGCATAGATGTCGAAGGTAAGTGCGTTCAGTCGTTCAGGCCGCCCGAAGGTGAGGGTGCAGATCCCCTTCTCGACCACAAGGTCGAAATGTTTCCAAGAACCCGTCGGAGGGACCGAGGCGAAGTAAGGACTCATGATTGGATTCCTCCTCCATCGAGAACGATGGCCTGACCGTGGATGGCCCCGGCCTTTTCGGAAGCCAGAAACAGCGCGGTGGAAGCGATCTCTTCCGGTTTTAAGAGGCGGCCCAGGGGGATGTTGTTAAGGAGGCTTTCAATTGCTTCTTGGCGGCTTCGCCCGGTTTTTTTCATGATACGTTCAAGGGTCCGTTGCGTCATTTCTGTGTCTACAAATGTGGGGCAGATGGCATTACATGTTAGGTTTGTGCCCTGAGTCTCGGCGGCGATGGAGCGCATGAGCCCCAGAACCGCGTGTTTGGAGGCGGTATAGGCACTTGTGTAGGCGGTTCCGATCAGGCTGGCTGTGGAAGCGATAAAAAGGATGCGCCCGAACCCTCTACGCCGCATTCCGGGGAGGACTTCTCTTGTGCAGAGAAAAGGCCCTGTTGCATTGGACGCGATCATTTTTTCCCAGCTTTGAAGGTCCTGTTTCTCCAACGGCGCGGAATGGCTTTGTCCCGCGTTGTTGATCAAAATGTCGAAAGGCTCTCCTCCAATGACGGCCTTGACCTGTTCTTCGTCGCAGTGGTCCAGGCAGCGACCCTTAATCTCGATTCCAGCTTGTTGAAGCTTTTGGATGGCTCGCTTCACCTTTTCTTGGCGGCGGCCGGTCACAGTCGTGGCATAACCCGCTCGCCCGAAAGCTTCAGCCAGGGCAAAGCCGATTCCGCTGGTTCCTCCCGTGATCAATACCGAACGAGAAATATCCATCATGGATCGGTCGGAAGGACAAGGTCGTGGAAAAGAAGATCATTCATCTTCCGGCATTATCCATAATCTTTCCCCTGTGGCCAATGTGGAGATTCTTCGCCCTTTTCCCGAAGCCACTCTACCAGAGTTAAAATCTTGTGGAGTGTGCGCCCATCCCTGGTCTGAAGGGCCCCCTGGTGGAGGAGGCGTTGAATCGTTCCATGTAGGTGGGGCTCGTCAAATTGAAAGGGTGTGGAAGTCAAAACCTCGAAAGCGCGTTGGGCAAGGTAGTGTTTCTCTTCGAATTTCATGCGGTTGCGGGCTTTCCTCGTAATCCCATCAGGGGCTTTTTGCCTCCGTCCCGGTTCTGCCTCATGCAATGCGATGGCTACCGCGTGAGACAGATTGAGGGATTTCATACCCCTCAGCTTGATTCGAAAGAGACCATTGCAGAGATTCGTGGCCGATGCAGGGAGCCCATTGTCTTCGGATCCGAATAACAACACGGTGTCCTTTGCTTTACCTTTTAGTAGGGTTGGAGTCAGATCTCGCACTGAATGCGTTGTTCGTTCTTTTCCGTCCCTGGCGGTAAAACCGAGAATGAGGTCGGATCCTTCCAGGGCATCTTCAAGGCTGGTAGCGATCTTGATCTTTGCCAGCCTTTCCAGGGACATACAAGCAGTAATCTTGGCTCGTGCTTCCCAGTCGGGTCTTGGGCGCACCAGGATGAGTTCGTCCACCTGGAAGTTGTCGCAGAGTCGAGCGACAAATCCTACATTTTCCCCCGTCTTGGGTTCGAGCAGTGCGATGCGTAGTTGTGTCATTGTTTTTAGGAGAAAAGTCGGGATGTCTTCTCAGTCGAGCTTGGAATAGCATTTGCTCGGCGCCCATGATGCCTGCGGGGCAAGCCGGAAGTGTCATGACCTCGTGCCATTTCGAATGCAATTGATTGAATGAAGGAATGTAAATCATGGGCTGGAAAACGGGCGCCTTTTCTTTGATGTCGTTGGTGGTTTTCTTTGGGATGGGGGCAGCCCCTTTGTTTGGGCAGTCCTCGATTTCGCAGGCAAACGGAAATCAAGGGCATCGCTCAAGTGAGCGTTTTCACTTCTCTTATGACGAGGGATTTGCTGTGGAAAGCGAGGATGGCCGAACGCGGATCGCCCTCGAGGGCTTGATCCAGGTCACGGGAAAAGCTTTCCAACCAGACAGAGGGAGGGTCAGCGAGTTTGCTCTGAGAAGGTTTCGCCCCGAGCTGTATGGTTTCTTTGACCGTAATGTCATGTTTCGTTTTGAACCCAAGTTTACGGAAAATGAGGTGGAGCTAGAGGAGGCATGGGTGGGGCTTCACTTTGAAGAATCGAATTCTATTTTGCGTATTGGTCGCATGAAAGCTCCCTTCAACCTTGAAGAGGTTCGCAGCAGAAGACATATCCATTTTCCTCTCTTCTCGATGATGAATCAGTTCGCCCCTGCTGAAGATCATGGTTTATTTTGGAGTAAAAAAAATGAAGGCTGGGAGTTGGGCCTCGCTATTTATAACGGGACGGGGGGGGCCGATACGGGAAGCAGCAAAGACATCGCCGCGCGTGCGATGCACACCCTCTTTGATGATGGGAGGAAAGGACATTTTGATTTGGGAGTCTCGTTGACCTTGGGCCGGCAGAACCAGAGTGTTGCGACAAAGGGGATCGTGAACGGGGCGGGTGAGCCAGTCCTCCGCTATGCTTCGGGGACCTCTCTGTCGGGGAATCGGATGCGCCTGGGGCTCGAGGCTGTTTGGTTTCAAGGGCCTTGGATGGGGCAGGCAGAGGCCATGTTGATCCGACAGCGTATGTCTCAGAGTGGAGTCGAAGATACTGTCCAATTCTCTGGGGCCTACCTGGATGTGGCTTATAGCTTGTCTGGACTCCCCATTGATTTTGGGGGTGTGGCTGTGAGCAAGGAAAAGGGCTTATTTGGACTCCCTGGATCTTGGGTCCTTGCAGCGCGCCTCTCTACGCTTCGAAATGATGGTTCCCTTCAAGCTTTGGGGATGACAGAAGCCAACCGTTTTTCCGGGAAGATCACCAATCTGAGCCTTGGATTGAACTGGGTGCCTTCCAAGCACTTCTTGGTGCGAAATGCGATTGTGTTCTCAAAATACAGCGACTCCATCGACGTTGGAGGAGGTCCCCATAACAGCGAGATCGCCTTGATGGTCGAGTGGCAGCTTCACTGGTGAGAGGCCGGGAAACTCAACGCCAACCTCCTACTGTTCCCTTTTCGGCGTTCGAAAACACCATCCCCAGGTTGTTTGCGGGAGTATCCAGAACAAGGACTTGTTGGAAGAAGTGAGTTCCGATAAGAGCTTTTTGGGGAGGTATCGGGATGGGAATCTTAGCCTTCCCTTGGGAGTTGCTGAGGAAAGGATAGAGGAATTCGCCGGAGACAAAGAGCTTGCAGCCATTTGCTCCAAAGAGACCGAAGTCCAGTGGGAGAGGAACCCCGGCATAGCGCGTATTGGAAAGACCTGTGAAAAGGACGCAAGCACTGAGGGGCCGGACTTGGTCCAAGAGAAGGCCAAATGTTTTGCCGATTTCGGGGCTGCCTGAGTGTTGGATCCGAGGGATAGCGCCCCTTTGAGTTACCGCGCATTGAATGCGCCAGGCGAAGGGGACACCCTTCCAAGGTCCACTCCAACTGGAGCTGTTCCAAAAATAGGGAGTTGTGGAACCTGATTTCAGAAAGGCTGAAAAGCCTAGAGATAAAACAGGGGTTTTGAATCCGAGATAAAAGCGGGTGCCTTTAGGAATCGAGAGTGGAGGAGTAAAGTTCGTCACAGAAAAGCCCGCTGAGGTCGAGACTGTCATGGTCGAGCTTCGAATGGGGGTTTTCGCCGGTTTACCGGAGTTGTCTAGGAAGAGGAATGTTGGGATCTGAATCTTGGCGATGTACTGCGTAAAGAGTTCAAAGCCGTTGACGGAGAGGTTGTTGGGGGCTGTGATTTGAAGGGCGAAGATTTTGCTTGGGGATAGGATCGCGCTTCGGTTAAGGGTTCCGCCCTTTCCATTTCTGGTTAAGCAGGTTGCCTTGATTGTCCCAAATCCGGTTCCCTGACAACCTTGCCCAAAGCTTGAATAGGTCCCAACCGTCCGCAAAGGAACCCGGTCACTCCAAGCGAGGGCGAAGTCCTGGGTTCCCCCCGCAAGAAATCGTCCGAAGACGCGGATGACATAGGTTCCCGTTTTGGGGGCGACAAAAAGAACTCTCTCATAGAGATTACGGGGAGAATGAGAACTTGAGACCAAGTTGTTTCCATCAAGGATGTCGAGATCGAGGTTGGACCAGCTGCTGGAGTTGAGTTTGGTCCTAAACCAGGAAATGGCGATGGAGTAGACACGCCCTTTTTGGACAGGCAATTTGTATTGGAGGGTGGGTGTGGTTGAGCTTAGTTTGGCCCTCCAATGCTGAGATGGATTTCTTGTAGCTTGGTAGGCGATGTCGTCCCTGAGAAATCCCAAGCCCAGGCCATTGCGACTCAGCCCTGGGTTTTCAGCGTTTAGAGGCTGGGCACTTGCGAGGAGAAGGGCTTTGGTCTCATCTGCGCGGAGCTTGGGGAAAGATCCCCGCAAGAGTGCTGCCGCCCCGGCGACTTGGGGGGCGCTCATGGAAGTTCCGCTCACTATATTGACACCGTTTTCGTCGTCAATCTTGGGGGTGACTAGCTTGAGGCCACAGGCGACAAGGTCGGGATAAGTCCGGTTTTTGTCTCCATAGAGAGGCCCCCTGGAAGAAAAAGGAGTCAGTTTGTGTGTCCCCTGCTCCACTGCTCCAACTGCGATTGCGTTTGCAGCACCTTGGCTGAGGAGGGTGCTGAAGCCTGTATTCCCTGCGGGGACACAGATCAGGACATCCGCGTTAAGGGCTACGGAGTCGAGGGCCTTCTGGACTGGGTCCAAGGGGTTGGGACTTCCGCTGTAGGAGTTATTTGCGACGGTGATTCCTAGGCGTAGACGGTCTTTGGCAACTTCTTGCCAGGCGCTGATGATGGTGCTGCTTTTCGCCGAGCCGAGGCTGTTGTCTGCAATGGAATATCCGGCAATTCCTGCACCATAGGCGTGGCCATGATCCGACCCGATGGGTCCCCACTTTGCCCCTGCTGCGACAGCGGCTACCGCAGTCCCATGTCCAAGATTGTCTTCCGGACCAGTCAACCCAACTTGTTTGTTGAGGAGAAGCCGCGTTCCTCCGATGCCCTTGCCTGATTTATTCTTGAGGTTGCCATCCACGAAGTAGGTTCTATGGGGTCTCCCGCTCCTTGCCATCTGTGCATCCTGGCCTGTATCGAGGATGGCGATGCTGGACCCCTTCCCTTGAATCCCTCGGACTTGCAGGGAGTCGGCATTGTGGTTTTTGGCGTTGGTCGAACTCAGGATACTGGGGGTGTGGAAAAAATTGGGGCTGATGCTGAGAACATCTTCACGCTGGCGAAGTCTCGAAAGAAGGGAGCTTGGGAGATGGATGGAGCATGCATTGATGATCCACCAATGTTTGAGGATTTTCCCACCCATTGATTGGATTGCGTGCACAAAATCTTGGCGATCCTTGGCGCTGCGTTTTTCCATCTTTTGGATGACCTGTTCTAAGCCTTGCTGATCGTGACGGAACACGGCTGCTCGGAAAGGCCTAAGATCAAAGGATCGTTGCTTGAATTGAACGATCCATTCGTCTTGAGGGGATCTTTGGGCATTGGGGGAACCCTGGGCGGCGGGAAAGGTTCCCAAGCTGGACCCGAGAGAAAAAAGGGCAGAAAGAAGGAAACAGGAAGGATTCATTGATGGAATGGAAAAGGCTTAGGGCAATAAAAATGCCCCTCATCGTCTAGAGCGGGCGGGAATCAAAGTTTCCTCTCAATTGGCACAAACCCATAAACCGGGATGATTCCCACGGTTTCCTCTAAGAAAAGATTCCGGAAAACCAGGTTCCATGGGTAAGCCGAAAGCCCTGGGGCTCAGGACTCCCCGATAGGGCCAGATCTTCTGCGGAAGTTTACCCCGCTTTGGCTTCCCTCGCTGAAATCGAACGGAGTCTCCGGAAGTCATGTATTGCCTCGACCGAAGGCAGAAAAAGAAGACAGAGCCATCTCTTGAAGGATTCCTGGGTTCTATGGCTTAGGTCTCCTCCAGGTTTTTTAACAGTGCCTTGACGTAGTCCATCGTTTTTGCCTTCCCCCCCAAATCACCGGTCCGATTGGATGGATCTGCGAGGGTTTTTTCGACAGCCTTCTCGATCCGCTTTGCTGCGTTTCCTTCTCCGATGTGGTGAAGCATCAGAGTACCCGAAAGGATCAGTGCAGTAGGGTTGGCAAGCCCCTTGCCAGCGATATCGGGAGCGGAGCCATGGACGGCTTCGAAAACGGCATAGGACTCTCCGATGTTTGCACTTGGAGCCATTCCCAAGCCGCCAATCAGGCCGCTGCTAAGATCCGATAGGATGTCCCCAAAGAGGTTTTCCATGACGAGGACATCGAATTGCGTCGGATCCATGACCAGGCGCATGGCCGTTGCGTCGACGATGGCATCTTCGAATTCGATGTCTGGATAATCTCGGGCGATCCTTCGAGCGACCTCGAGAAAGAGCCCATCGCTGAGCTTGAGGATGTTGGCTTTGTGAACGGCGGTGACTTTTTTACGGTTCTGTTGGCGTGCTAGTTCAAAAGCGAAGCGGATGATCCGCTTGGATCCCTCTTCAGTGATGATGCGCTGGGACTCGACGACTCCGGGGATGACAAGGTGCTCTAAACCCGAGTAGAGGCCTTCTGTATTTTCTCGGATGATGATTGTGTCGACGTTTTTGTAACGAGTCGGAACTCCGGGAAGGGTCTTTGCGGGCCGATAGTTGGCATAGAGGTCCAACTCTTTTCGGATCTTGACATTGACAGATCCAAAACCCGAGCCGACCGGTGTTGTGATGGGGCCTTTGAGGGCGACCGTGGTCTCGCGGATGGAAGCAAGTGTCTCCTCTGGAAGAGGGGTGCCAAACTTGTGGATGTGATCTCCCCCGGCTTTTTTTTCAATCCACTCGATATCAACTCCTGCGGCATCAAGGACCATCTTGGTGGCTTGGGCGACCTCGGGGCCGATGCCGTCTCCGGGGATCAAAGTAATGCGGTGAGCCATGATGTCTCCTTGTGAGAGGGGGAATGAGGGAAAAAACAGCGAACTATCGAAGCGGCAGCCTGTCCTGTTGGCAATATCCAAGAGGGTTTAATTCGGTGGACGCTGTGTTTTTTTGGAAAAGGAGAAAGGGGAGAATGCCATGCTATTGGGCTAGGGCACTCGCCAGGGTTTCTTCGACGAGGTGCAGGGCATGCGTTTGGAAAGAGCCCAAACCGCCATGGTTCCCGAGGGATGCGCGCAGAGCCTGGAAGGGGGGGCCTATTGGGATCTGCTTGCCTTCGTAGCAGAGAAAAGCAAGGGAGGCCATGGCTATGGTCGCAGGGCATGCTCTCGCGCGCCAGCGAAGTTTTTGGATCCGTGTATCTTTCAGTTGAAGTTGTATGTGAAGTTGATCCCCACAGACCTTGTTGGTCCCTCTCGCCTCGGCATCGGGGTGCTCAAGAGTGCCGATGCCCTTGGGGTTGAGGACGAGCGCTTTGAGCTTGGGATCCATGACGGCGTTAGCGGAGGGATTGTTCCAGGGTCGGTAGGTCGATTTTGGGTTGGATTTGGTCGAGGCTCCAAAACTCATCCATGATCAATTCGCAACTCGACAGGGCGAATGGAAGGAGAAACAGGAAGAGAGCGAGGAGAGTTCTTTTTTTTGCGCGATTCATGTCACTTCCATTCTACTTCGACTTCATTGCGAAGGAGGTCTTCGATGGTCTCGCGTTTGCGGATGAGGCTCACCCGACCTTCTTGCGTGAGAACTTCTGCTGGGAGGGTTCTGCTGTTGTAATGGGATGCCATGCTGAAACCATAGGCTCCAGCGGTGAGGATGGCGAGGAAGGCTCCGCGGTCGAGTTCGGGGAGCTTGCGGTCTTTTCCCAGAAAGTCGGAGCTTTCGCAGACAGGTCCAACGATGTCGACGGGTTTTTCGATGGCCTTCTTCTGGATGGTGGTTGGGACGATTTCGTGCTCGGCATTGTAGAGAGCCGGGCGGATAAGCTCACTCATGGAAGCGTCGACGATGAGGAAGTCCTTTTTTTTGCGTTCTTTTCGTTCAAGGACACGGGTGAGGAGGCAGCCGGCATTTCCGAGGAGATAGCGGCCTGGCTCCAGGAGGAGGCGAAGTCCGCGAGGCAGGAGGAGTTCTTCGAAACCTTTTGCAAGTTCGTCGAGTTCGAGGGGTTCTTCGAAGGCGCCGCGGATACCGAAGCCTCCACCGGTATCGTAGGTTTGGATGCCTTCTCTGTGGGCCTTGTCGGCATCCATGAAGGACATGACGAGGGAGGCGGCTTTGAGGAAAGGGGCGGGGTCCAAGACGAGAGAGCCGAGATGGACGTGGTATGAACTCAAGGTAAGGGTCTTGGAACGGTGGATGCGATCCACAAGAGGGGAGGCTTGGCTGAGGGGGATCCCGAACTTGTTCTCTTCCTTACCCGTGGAAATGTATGCGTGTGTCTTGGCATCCACATCAGGGTTGAGACGGAGGGCGACTTGGGTGCTGCAGCCGAGCTTCTCTGCGTGGAACTCGATGCGGTCGATTTCACCCTCACTCTCGATGTTGAAGATGCCGACATCGGCTTCGAGGGCTTTTTGGATTTCCCAATCCTGTTTGCCGACTCCTGCGAAGACAAAGTTGGAGGGGTCTCCCCCTGCGCGAAGGGCGCGTTCGAGTTCCCCGCCACTGACAAGGTCGAAACCGGCCCCGCGTTGCCTGAGGAGGCGGAGGATCGCGCCGTTGCTGTTGGCCTTAACAGCGTAGCGGATGCCCGGATTGAGACGAGAGAAGGCCTTTTTTAGGCGGTCGTAGCGCTCGAGGATGGCCGTGGAGGAGTATGTGTAGAGGGGTGTCCCGAACTGCTCACCCAGAGTCTCAAGGCTTATGCCATCAGAACAGAGCTTGCCGTCAATGTATTGGATTCCGGTCATCGTGTTTGCAGGTCGTGGTAAATCTTGGTCCAAAGGTCCGCCATCCTTTCCGGTTCATGCCGATTACGCAATGTTCGGATCTGCCTTTCTGTCGGCGCCCTCACTTGCCCCAAGCCCCCCGCCAAAGCTTCCGCGCTCCGCTCCTTACAAAGAAGGACACCCATGTTTTGAAGATCGGTGAGCCCGGGGATGGGGGGGCCGAGGACGGGGAGGCCCTGCATGAGGGCTTCCAGGGCGGCGATGGGGAGGCCTTCACGCTTGGAAGTCATGAGGAGAGCGTCAAAGGCTCTCAGGTATTGGGCGGCGTCTTCGATGGGTCCGAGGAAAAGGGCTTTGGGGTAGGTGTCCCGAAGTTGGGACAAAAGGGGGCCGCTCCCGATGAGGACGGGAATGGTAGGGTGAGGATCCCGTTTTGAGAAGAGTTGGACGCTTTCGAGAAAAAGGACCGGGTCTTTGATGGGGACGAGGCGTCCGAGGAACAGAATGAGGCGGGCGTCCTGGGGGAGGCGGAGGGCTTTCCTGGCGGCTTGGCGGGGGAGCGGGTCTTTGGGAGGATCCACGGTTGGGGGAACGACAAGGAGTGGACTGATGCCGAGGGCCTCGAGTTCTGTTTGGCAGCTTTTGCTGACACAAGTGCTCAGGGAGCGGTGTTTGGTGAGGCGGCGCTCGAGAACACGGAGGGCGAGGTTTCGGATGGGACCAAAGTAATCACGGAGGACGTGGCCGTGGAAGTTGTGAAGAATGGGTGTCCCCTTTGGGCGGGAGAGGGGGGCGAGGAGGCCGGCTTTGGCGGTGTGGCTGTGGAGGATGTGGGGGGTATAGGCTCTGATGAGTCTGCGGAGGAGGCGAAGGCCAAGCCTGGTGGCGCGGAGGCCTTGACCCGGTCCGAGGCCGGGGATGAGGACTCGGCCTCGAGCGCGAGGTCCAAGGCGGAGAGCTTGGTCATAAGGGAGAAGCGGAGGGAGGCCGGGACATTCGGTTTCTTCTCGTCCGAGGGTGCCGTGGACAAGTAACGAATGGATGTCCCTTTTCTCAAGCGGGGGAGTGAGGGCACGGATTTGGAGGGCGGGGCCGCCGAGGTTGAGGCGGGAGATGAGGCGGAGGACGCGCAATGGCTCAGGCATGGCCCAGGGTTTTCAACATGCGAAGAAAGTGGGCGAGGGAGCCCAGGGCGAAGAGGGGGAGAGCTCGGTCACCACGTCCCCTGCGCAGCTCGGTGAGCCAGGTCTGGGACACCCTTTGTTTCCAGGGGGCATGCCGCCGGACAAAGGGGTCACTGAGGAGGGCATCGAGGTAGCGGGTCTCGCGGAGCCAACGAGCGATGGGGGGGCCGAAGCCCCGTTTTTTTCCATGGCGCAATTCCCGGGGGAGGTAGGGAGCGAGCCAAGCGCGGAGAGGGCCCTTACCTTCCCGCTCGGAAAAATGGGTGTCCCGTATTTGTCGGGCACGGGTAAAAAGGCGGCGATTGAGAAGGGGAGCGCGGCCTTCGACTTTGGCCATGAGTGTGGCAGTATCGAGCTTTGGGCAGAGGTCTCTCGGGAGGTAACCCTGCTCTTCGGTGAGGCCTGCTTGGAGGGAAGGGTCGGGGTTGGGGGCGGAGAAGGCTCGAGGGAGTTCGGTCTTTGGTAGGTCCAGAACCTCTTGGATTTCGGTTTCGGAAAGCTGGGAACAAAGGTTCGCGTAACTCCTCGATGAATCCTCTTCTTTGAGGGCTTGAGTGAGTCGTCTCCCCTTCCCTTTCAGGGGAAGGGCAGCTAGGGCTTTTCGAAAAGGGCGAGGAAGGAGGTCTCGCCCCAGTGCGATCCAGGGTAATGCCCTCTGCCGCCCATAACCCAGGAAAGCTTCGTCTCCTCCTTCGCCGGACAGGAGGATGCCGACCCCCTCTTCGCGAGCCAAGGTCGCAACCTGGTAGGTGGCCAAAAAGGAGGGATCTCCCAGAGGTTGCCCTGCCGCACGCACCCCTGCTTCCCAGGCGAGCAGAGCCTCCGGCCCCACCGCCCGCTTGAAAAATGGGTGTCCCAAATGAGCAGCGACGCGGGTGGCGCGGGGGCTCTCGGCGGGACGGCCGATAAAGTCGAGGCAAAATGTGGGTGTCCTCTTTCCGAGGCGGGCGAGGGCGACGGCCAGCACGGCGGAGTCGATACCTCCCGAGAGGAGGAGGCCGAGGGGGGGGTCGCCCTCGAGTCGACCTGCGACGGCGTCTAGGATGCAGGAGTCCAGGTCTTCACTTCCCCCTGGACTTCCCCCCTGTGGGGGGGCGGTTTGTTTTTTCTTGAGCCTTGTCCGGAGGCCCTTGGGACCAAAGTCCCAAATCTCCCCGCCGGGGAGTTCCAGAGTTCCTAATCCAAGATCTGTCCGTTCCCCCTCCATCCAGCCGAAGCGCAGCATCTGTGCGATGTCTCCCGGCTCCATTGTTCCTGGGCAACCTCCCTTTGCCAAAAAGCAGGCCCATGGTGTTGAAGCGAAGATTGGATATCCGCCTGCCTGTGGGGCAAAAAACAAGGGTTTTTCCCCAAACGAGTCCCGCCCCAGGAGGAGGCTCTCCTTGGCTTCATCGAAGAGCGCAAAGGCGAATCCTCCTTCCAGCTTCAGTAAGCCCTCACGCCCTTCGCCCAAATAGATCCGCAGCGGAATCTCCGCATCATTTCGACTTTGGAGGGGGGGCCCAAGTTTCGCGAGCTTCCGTCGCCAGTACTCGGGGTGCGCTAGATTCCCATTGAAGGCTATGGCAACGCGCCGGGGCGCATCTCCGACAACAATAGGTTGATCGGCCGCTGTGTCTGTGATGGCCAATCTTTGAACGCCGAGCTGCATACCTCGAAGCAAAACCGTCCCTGCGGCATCATCCCCACGGGCACGCAAAGCGTTCATGGCCCTTTGCCAGTTGGAGGGGCTGGGGCCAGGGTGACCTAGGATCCCGCACAAAGCATGCTCCAAGAAAAGGGGGGAATGCTGGAAAAAGGCTCAAGCCTCAGCGCAATGCTCTTTTTCGTCGACTCCATCTTCCTTCCGAAAAGCAGCCGCCGTCTCCAGGATGATTTTATCCAAGGGGATTTTTGGCTCATGCTTGAGGAGGTCCCTTGCCAAGTCCAGAGTAGGAATCCGATGCGTGCAAGGTCTGGAGGGGCCACCATAGCGTTCAGTCGCGGAGACCTTCTTGATCGTGCCTGGGGTGTTGAGGAGGGAAAGCACACGATGGGCAAGTTGTTCCACTGACACCGAATCCATGCCTCCCAAGTTAATGATCCTCCCGCTCAGCCCTTCTGTGAGACCTAATTTCATGAGTCCACGGGCTGCATCGTCCACATGTTGGAGGCAGCGCACATCCCCCCCTTCACCGATGACAGGAAGAGGGATCCCTTTGAGAGCATGATGGATAAAGGTGGGGAGGACGGGACCTTTGGTCCAGTCTTGTCCCGGTCCGGTTACGTTAAAGAAGCGGGCGATCCGTCCGTCTCCCCCCCGAGCATGAAAGGTTTGGACAAGCTCTTCGGCCCTAAGTTTTCCCTCGGGGTACGAGGCACGTGGCCAAGGCCCATGGTTGGGAGGAAGGGGCGAGTTTTCGCTTAGCAGTTCTCCTCCTCCATCGCCGTAAACCTCAGAAGAGGAAGTGAACACGATCCTTGCCCTTTGTTTTTCGGCACTTTGGCACAGATTGCGCGTTCCTTCGACGCTGCAGTTGTAGCACTCCTCGGGTCGCTTCAGGACCTCGACGATTCCGACTACCGAAGCGAGGTGGAAGACGATTCCATCTTGAGGGACGTAATGCTCCAAGGATTTTGGATCCCGGACATCTGCAAGGACGTCTGTAAAGGGTCCGGGAACGAGATCGAGCCCAAGGGTCCTGTATCCCGAGGCCTTGAGGAGTTGGATCAACCTCGTTCCCACAAAGCCGGAAGCTCCGGTAACGAGGACATCATGAAGTGGAATAGACATAAGTATTTAACGACGATCCTTTGGTCGGAATCTTCCCTGGTGGGGCAGGTGAATCTTTTCTCCTTTTTCTCCGAGGAGGGCTGCGCAGGCAGCGACATGAACGATGTCTTCTACGGAGCAACCACGGCTAAGGTCCATGATGGGCTTTGCCAGACCTTGGAGCAATGGGCCAAGAGCGACGAATCCTCCCAACCTCTCGGAAATTTTGTAGGCGATGTTCCCCGAATCGAGGTCGGGGAAGATCAAAACGTTTGCTCTGCCTCCCAGGGGAGAATCCCCGGCTTTTCGCTTGGCCACTTCGGGGACTAGGGCAGCGTCCACTTGGAGTTCGCCATCCATGAGCAGCCATGGTGCGCGCTCCTTTGCGATCCCAAGGGCTTTTTGCACTTTTTCGACCTTGGGATGAGACGCACTTCCTTTTGTGGAAAAAGAGAGGAAGGCCACCCTCGCATCTTCCCCGGTAAGTCTTTGGTGCGAGATAGCCGTGCTGATTCCAATCTCGGCGAGCTGTTCCGGGTTAGGATCGGGAATGACGCCTGCGTCCGCGAAGCTCAGGGTTTGTTCCCCCTTCAGCATCAAAAAAAAACTGGAGCAAGTGTTCCCCCCCTCAGATAGTCCCACTGTCCAAAGTCCCGCACGGATTACCTGCGCGGTCGTTGCGACACTCCCGCAAACACAGGCTTCAGCAGCACCCAGGGCCACGAGCCCGGCCCCAAAAAAAAGAGGATCCCGTGCCAAGCCCAAGGCCTCCTCCTCGCTCATCCCCCGATGTTGCCGCTTGGCTTGGATCAAAGCAGCGATTTCTCCCAACCGAGGATCCCCTGGGATCACAATGTTTTCCATATCCTCCAGCTTCTGGGCCGCCAGCTCAAAAGTTCGACCTCCCAAAAGGAGAGGCCGCCCAATTCCTTCACGCCGAAGCGTAGCTGCCGCTTCAAGCACCCTGGGGTCTTCCGTCTCCGGAAAAACGATCCGAGGGAATCGCTCTCCAGCCCTCTTCCTTAATTCCTCCAGGAGCTTGGGCCTCCGGGTGGGGGCAACCATATTCCTTAAGCCCCCCGGTCTGCTGGGAGCAGATCTTCCGGGCAATCAACCTCCATCAGCAGGAGGCCCAAGCCATGAGTCTTCCCCTGTGCGTCCGTCTTCAAGCTCATGGAGCCCCCGCCCCCCAAGGAGTCATGCAGCAAAAAATTCAACGCCCGGATGTTGGGGGCGAGAAAGCGTTCGATGTCCCCCTTTGCGATGGCATGAAAATGTTTTTTGACCCGATCTTCGGTCAAATATTCCACGAGGAATTCATAGATTTCAGGACTTCGGGCCAAGACTCCGACATTGCTCCCGTCCCCTTTATCTCCTGAACGAGCCAGGGCGATTTCAGAAAGTAAAACTTTGACCATGGTTTTCTCCAGAAGGCTCTTTCAAACATCTTCGCTGATTTCCAAATGATAAGGGCTTAAGCCTCAGGGTCGAACGTTCGTCGTAATCGGTAAAGATCCGTTTGAGCGATATAAGCCACTTTCTCGGGATAGCGCCACCAATCCTCGTCCACCGAGAGAATGCGCCCATTCAAGGCTTTGGCTGCAGGACTCAGAAGAAAAAGTGCAAGCTTGGCCCCATCCTCCGGGCTGTGGTTGAGTTCTCGCGTAGGATGGGGGTGTCCCATCTGTTTTTCCTCTTCCGCGATGCGCGCCAAGTCTCGGGGACTCAAAGTAAGCCCTGGCTCAATGCAGTTGATCCTGATTCCGGGAGTCCCCAGCACCTCAGCATAGAGCTGATCGGTAAAACGACAGACTGCCGCCTTTGCCGAAGCATAGGCTGTTGCAAAGGTCCCGAGCAAAGGGAAGAAAGCTCCTCCGCCCGCACAGGTCAGGATGTCCCCTTTCTCACGCTCCAGCATTTCGGTTAGGACTTCGCGGCAACAGAGATAGGTCGTATAGAAGTTCCGAAGGACTACATCCAGCCATTCTCTTGGGTCTGTTTCGACCAAGGGTCGCCCCGCACCAAAGCCTCCTGCCATGTTGACAAGGATGTCAATGGAACCAAATGCATCTCGAGTACAACCAAACACCCGCTCCACATCTTCTGGGTTTGTGAGATCCGCCTGCACCATGCGCACATCTAAATCTTCCCTGTGTCCAAGCGAGCAGGTTTCCTCCAAGTTGATCTTGTTGCGCGAACTGATCATCACCTTGGCCCCGGACCGGGCCAGGGCCAGAGCGATGGCCCTGCCAATGTTCCATCCTCCTCCGGTCACCAGAGCACATTTGCCCTGAAGGGAGGGAATTTCGATTTTTTCGGGCTGCGGCTTGGGCGTCGCTTCCGCAACAAGCTCACCTTCTTCAGAGACAGGTTCGGGAGGATAGTCGAAGTCGCTCAATGTAAAATCCGAGGCAGCCAACAGAAAAACAGCAAAGAGGCCCAAGGTAAGGCCCGACAAAGCATCGTAAATTCTTGCGAGGAAACAAGCCCCAAGCTCAGAACTTCGCTTCGGAGATGGTGGCTTGCAGGCTAGGATCCCAAGCATGAAAGCCCATTGGAAGATTTTGATCTGGATGGTTTTGGGTGTTCTTGTTGGAGGTTTGCTCCAAATCTTCCTGGAGGCACCTCTTGCCGTAGGGCTGGATCTCAAGAAGGAGGGAGACGGAGTCTTCATCCAAAAGGTTGATAAGGCTGCTTTCAAAGCAGGACTCCGGGTCGGGATGAGGATCGAGGCCGTCATCCTTAAACGGGGGCGAAAGGGGGAAAAGACGGTCCCATTAAAGGCCCCGGAAGATTTCACCCGGGTTCTTCCCCAGGGCAAGCTTGGGGATGTGATCTTCCTTCGGATTGCCGAGGGCGAAGGGACAGATCTCAAGCCCTTGACGCTCCAGATGGCGGAGGATGCTCCTCGAAAAGTTTGGATTCAACCCTTCCGCTATGGAGCGCAGCTCTTCATGGCCCTTCTCAAAATGTTGATCGTTCCCCTGGTCCTGACCTCGATTATCTCGGGGGTGGCAGGAGTCGGAGCTACCCGGGATCTCAAGAGACTCGGCGCAAAAACCCTTGGCTATTACCTCATGACCAGCCTCTTTGCGATCTTGACGGGACTGATCCTTGTCAATTTACTGAGGCCTGGGGTGGGAGCAGAGCTGGGCCTCCCTTATCAGGAAGCGAAAGCGGTGGGCCGAAGTTTTTGGGACATCCTCCTGCGCATGGTCCCTGAGAATCTCTTTGTTGCCCTGGGGGACAACGGGCGGATGTTGCAGATCATCTTCTTCGGACTCCTGTTTGGGGCGGCGATAACGATAGCTCCCGAACCCCACCGGGCGCGTGTGCGGGACTTTTTCCAGTCCGCCTTCGAGGTCATGATGAAGCTGGCCGAAATGATCCTGAAATTGGTCCCCTATGGGGTTTTCTGCCTGCTGGTCAAAGTTGTGGGGGAAACGGGGTTCGGGCTGTTCAAGCCGCTGGCGCTCTATATGGGGATGATCGTTTTCGGGTTGGCTTTTCACGGATTGGTCGTCTTGCCTCTTCTCCTCAAGTTCCTGGGAAGGATCAATCCTTTGCGATGGGCCAAAGCCATGGCGCCTGCCCTTATGACAGCCTTTTCAAGCTCCTCCTCTTCGATGACCCTTCCTGTGACTCTCGAGTGTGTGGAGAAGCGGGGAGGCGTCAGCAACAAGGTCTCTTCTTTTGTCCTTCCTTTGGGGGCAACTATCAATATGGATGGGACGGCCCTTTATGAGTGTGCGGGAGTGATCTTTCTTTCCCAATACTATGCCTCGATCGGGGGTGTTTCTCTGACCCTGGGACAGCAGATTTTTGTGGTCGTTATGGCGCTCTTCGCCTCGATTGGAGCTGCGGGGATCCCCTCCGCTGGCTTGGTCATGATGGTGACGATCCTAAGTGCCCTGAAGTTGCCGGTGGAAGGTGCTGCTTTACTTTTAGCCGTTGATCGCCCCTTGGACATGCTTCGGACTGTGATCAACGTCTGGAGCGATTCTTGTGGGAGCGCGCTTATCGCAAAGAGTGAAGGGGAATCAGTATAGGCAACACCAAGGTAAGCCCAAAGTGGATCAAGATTCTCGGGGGTTTCCTATCCTGCCAAACCTTCGATCTTGAGTCGTTGGGAGGCTTGGATCGCCTCTTTGCACTCAGGATCGGTCTCAATCAGCCTTTCGAGGATTTGTCGGCCCAATTCCCTTTGGGCGGGGAGCCCTTCCACGAGGCGAGTCCCAATATAGAGAGCATCCTTGGGTTGGAGAGCCTTCTCCTTTTTTAATTTGGCCATGATGCCAAAGCCCGATTCCAGGAGTTTTGTGATATGACCCATGACCGGGTCGCCTTCGGTAAACCCAGGATGTTCTTCTCGTGCAAGAAGAGTGTTGATGGCGATCTCGTAACGGATGTCATCGGGGATGCGGCCATCCCGGGCGGGGATGGTCATCAAGACTTGCAAGGCCAACACATGCTTCCGTGCTTGTTTGAGCTTGTGCGCTTCGTTGGAGAGAAGGGGGGCCACAATGGTTCCATCGCTCTCTTGGAGGATGCGTCGATAGTAGTCCTGAACCGGGTCACCTGTTTCCAAAAGCTGGACAAACCGGGTAAGAACCTTTTTGAGTTGGACTCGATTTAGGAGCTTGGCGGCAAGGATCAGTGCTTGTAGTGGGCGACTGGCTTCCTCTAGATCTCTTCCCTGGAGGAGAATCTTCAAGAGACCAGGGATCGCTTCTCGGTTCCCACCAAGGGATTCGGAGACTTGTGCTCGGACTTTAGGGTCTTCTACCTGGAGAAAGGGGAGAAGTTGTTTGGCTGAAGCGGCGGTTTTGAAGTTTCCCAATTGGCGGATGGCAAAAAGGCGGACATCCACGTGTGGATGTGTGAGCAATTTTCCTAAAAGCCCCGCATGCGAGGAGCCGTTGGGTTGAAAATCTTTGAGGATCTCCAGAGCCGGTCCGACAACATTGAGAAAATCGTCCTCTTTGAGAAAATTGAAAACCTGATCCTGCTGTTTTGGGGTGAGCGAAAGAGGGGCAAGGCCCCTTAGGGCTGCTCTGCGAACTTCCGGAGGATGGGCCTTGGTCATTTTGGATATAAAAAGGCTCCGTTGATCCTGGCTGGGGATCTCCGCTAAGAGTTCCAAGAGATGCCTTGGGTAGTCAGGGGATGCGTTTTTTGGAACCTTTTTCATGGCTTGAGAGAAGGTCTTACGGAAAACGTCTTTTTCTTTTTCCTCCGACAGATCTTCAAGAACCCTCTTGAGGTAATCCACCACGGTTTCAGCCATAAAGCTGTTGGGGGGATGTTTGAGCACCTCAAGGAGACGTTTGATGGCAACCGTTCCGTGGCTTTGTGCCAAGATCTCGAGGATTGCGGCTTTGGTTGTGTCGTCGACCTTCTCATATTCCGCATCCAGGACTTTTTCCGCCCGCTCTCCTGCTTTGGAGAGAGCACGGATCACGTGGTTCCGGATCGGGCCCTCCTGATGAAGGATCGGGACGAGGGCAGAGAGAGATGCGTTGTTTCCAATCATCCCTAAAGCCTCAATCGCATAGGGCTTTATGAACCCCTCACCTTCTATGGTGATGCTCTTGAGCGCTCTGACCACCCGGTCTTCTTTGGGTTTAAGCCAAGCCAGGACCTGAATGGCCGCGACTTTTTGCTCCGGTGTGCCCGTTTCGAGCATACCAAGAATGCCAGCAATAGGATCCTTCATGCGAAGTCCTTTGTTTTCTGAATGTTACCAACCAGGAACGATCCAAGATCGGAACCAATCAGAGTTTGTGTCACTCAGGCAGGCCGCAGTGTGAACAGCCTATGGCCTGAGGGGGGGCGAGGTGGGTCGAAGGAACCTGGCCGCCCTCCAAAAAATGACGGTCATTTTGGGGAAAAGCCCCTAGTGGAAGGGGATTATAGAGGAAAGCAGAGGATTCCGGAAAGGTTGTTTTTGGACGGTCGGCTGGCCTCTCATGAGGAAGAAGACCATCTTATGGCAGGTTCAGGGCTGAGGGAGATCTTTTAGGGAAAAAGTCCATCCCTTCTTTAGGGCTTATTCTCAAGGGTGTTAGCCCGGTTTCTCCATGAGATCCTATTTCGAGAATGCTCCGTTCCAATGAGATTTTGAAGGGATGGCCCGGGGAAGAGGATCTGATCTCGGGAGTGGGGGGTTTTCTGAGAGCCCCATGACTCGCTTGTATCTTTGCCGTCTGAAAATGCTTCGAAAAGAGACCCCGAGGATATTGAGAAACCTTGGAAGCAAAGACCCTTTCGACAAATTCGGGAAAAACGTCACGGGTAAACGGGGTTTGCATTCTTTTTTCGATGGAACCACCAAAGGGGTTGTATCGTCAAAAAAGGAGGTCTTTGGACGTTCCCTTCTTGGGTCTCCTCTAGGTTCCTTTTGTTGAAATCTCGGATTTTTCCTCATCTCTTCCTTTCCCGAACCTGCTGTGAAACAATGCTTTGCCCTTAAATAGCTTCTGAGATTCTTTGCAAGATCTTTCGGCTTTAAGGCATTGAGATTCGGATCAGCGCTTCGCTATATTCTTTCTATACGAATAAAGAGAAGTAAGTCTGGTTTAGTTTCTAGATTTGCTCTTCGGCAATCATGTCCCCTTTGCATATATTCTGGAGAAACATGCGATTTATATCTTTATCCTCTGCTGTCATCCTCTTCGCTTCCCTTGGTTTGCATTCTCAGCAACCCCCTGCCCTCCGGGTTCCAGGACCTAGGCTGAGCCCCAAAGTCCTCCTCCTTCACCTAGAGGGGAACGTGGATGGTGTTCGGCTCTCTTCCGCATGGCGTCGCTCCTTTTCCTATCAGCGACTTCTTCCAACCCACGAAAAAGGCTTCGTCCTTGTGCAGGATGGGACTGGTCGTGAGCTAGCCCGAGTCCCGGTTGACCTAAGTATGTTCAATCTGCATACCGATGGACGCAAGGGGAAGATGTTGGTCCATGGGGACCATGTTCAAGATCCCTATGTGAGTTTGCTGGTAAAGATCCCCGATCTTGGGGACAAAATTTCCCAAATCATCCTGGTAGATCGGACCTCCGCAAAAAAACGAATTTTGATGAGGGCAGGTGCCGGGGCCTTAAAGGCTGCCTTAGCTCGCTCCCTGACCCCCCTTGCTGGTCCCATCATCAAGACTCATCAAAACAATGGGCCGACATCCAATCGATATGACATTGTGATCCTGGGGGACGGGTATCGGGCTTCGGAGCAGGCTCGGTTCTACAGTGATATCAAACGCTGGATGAACGATCTCTTTGCTCGAGAACCCTTTAAAACCTACCGTAAGTTCTTCAATGTGCATTCTGTGTTTCGGGCTTCGGTGGAATCGGGTGCAGATGAGCCGGACAAGAACCCTCCGATTTATAAAAACACCGTCTACAACGCCTCATACAACATCGGTGGTACCCCAAGGTGTCTTTATATCCGCAACACTTCTCTTGCATCCAAAGACGCTGCCCTTGCCCCTGATGTTGAGGGTAGAGTCGTGGTTTTCGTGAATTCGGGACGCTATGGCGGATGTGCATCTACCTTTGCCGTTTCTTACAACGGCAGTCTGGCTCCCAAGGTCCAAAGCCACGAATTCGGGCATTCTTTTGGCTTGCTGGCCGATGAATATGACTATGGTCGTTCCGGCACCTATGGGGGGCCGGAACCATCTCGTCCGAACATCACCAAGGACAAAACGGGGAAAGCCAAGTGGCCCCTTTGGTTGGGCTTCAACGGGATTGGGGCTTATGAAGGGGCGGGGTATTACAAAAAGGGGCTTTATCGTCCCAAGCTCAACTGCCTGATGCGTTCCCTGGGAGCACCGCTTTGCGAGATTTGTGTCGAGCAGGAGCTGAAGCAGGGTTACAAAACGGTGAATCCCATCGAAAACGCAAGGCCCCCGGTTTCCTCTCTCACACTCACCAAGCCGGCATCTCAAGCCTTTACCTTTTCCAATCTCGTTCCCGGGGCAGTCCAGATCCGTTGGACTGTGGATGGAATCCTCAAGAAGACAGGTTCGACCTCGTTTCTCTTTGGAAGTTCCTCTTATTCCACTGGGGTGCACACGGTTAAGGTGGAAGTGACCGACAAAACGGCCCGGGTTCGTAAAGATCCGATCAAGCTCCTTGTGCGGACTCGAACTTGGTTGGTCACGGTTAAGGATGGAGCGGGCCTGAAGCCTGACCTCTATGCCACGGTTCTCTCTTCAAATAGCCTTTTCTATTCGGGTTCGAATCTTCTGATTCGCACCAGCG
>JALSSW010000014.1 GCA_026984035.1 Planctomycetota bacterium | reverse complement strand
CTCCAATGCCGGAACAAGACTCTGGTTGATAATCTTGAAAAAACCACCCCCTGCGAGCTTCTTGAACTTGACGAGGGCGAAGTCCGGCTCGATGCCGGTCGTGTCACAATCCATTACGAGCCCAATGGTCCCGGTCGGCGCAATCACCGTCGTCTGCGCATTGCGGAACCCATGTTCTCTCCCCAGATCCAGCGCACGATCCCAAGCGTCCCGAGCAGCATCCAGGAGATCCGTGGGACAGAATGCCGGCCGGATCGGGACAGGAAGAACCGAAAGACCCTCATAGTCCTTCTCCTCGGCCCCATAGGCAGCACGCCGATGGTTGCGGATCACCCGGAGCATGGCTTCTCGGTTTTCCGGAAATTTGGCGAAGGGTCCCAGTTCTCCGGCCATCTCCGCGCTGGTCGCGTAGGATTCGCCCGTGAGCAGCGCCGTGATCCCCGCGCAAACCGCCCTCCCCTCATCACTGTCATAGGGGATGCCCTGCCGCATCAAAACCGTTCCGAGGTTGGCATAGCCAAGGCCCAAGGTGCGGTAATCGAAGCTCTTCTGCGCGATCTCCGCGCTGGGGAAGGAGGCCATCAGGACGCTGATCTCCAAAACAATGGTCCAGAGCCGGACCGCGTGCTTCAGGGCATCGATGTCCAAGTCGAGCATGGGGCCCTGCGAATCGGGCCCCTCTTCGAGGACCCCATCCCGGTTGTCGTAGGCGGTTTCCGTGCCGTCTTTCTGGGCCTCGAAGGCCACAAGATTGAGGCTCGCAAGATTGCAGGCCGTATCGTCCAGGAACATGTATTCGGAGCAGGGATTGGAAGCATTGATCCTCCCCCCTTCGGGGCAGGTATGCCACTCGTTGATCGTGGAGTCGAACTGTACGCCCGGGTCGGCACAGGCCCAGGCCGCATAACAGAGCTTGCTCCAAAGATCCTTCGCAGGGAGGGTCTTGTGCGTCTTGCCGTCATAACGCCGGATCAGTTTCCAATCTTCACCCTTTTCCAAAGCCTCAAAGAAACTGTTCGGGATGCGAATCGAGTTGTTGGAATTCTGGCCGGAAACGGTCAGGTAGGCCTCCGAATCCCAGTTGGTGTCGAACTCACGCAGATCCAAATCTCGCTTGCCCAGGGAGATCGCCTGGAGGGCCTTACGGATCATGGCGTCGGGGATGAAGGCCGAATGAGCATCCAGGATGGCCGTTCGCAGAGCCTTGTTGCTGCTGGGATCCGCGTCCAGCTTGCTGCCTCCTTGACCGTCATCGACCCATGCAGCCTCCAACATCTTGCCCAGGAAGCGGTGCAGGGTCTTGGAACCAGCCACAAGGCCCGCCACCTTTTGCTCTTCGACCACCTTCCATTCGATGAAGGTTTCGATGTCGGGATGGTCCAGATCCAAGCAGACCATTTTTGCCGCCCTTCTGGTGGTCCCACCGGACTTGATCGCTCCCGCGGCCCGATCGCCGATCTTGAGGAAGGACATCAGTCCCGAGGACCGCCCCCCTCCCGAGAGAGGCTCGTCGATGCCTCTCAGACTGGAGAAATTGGTCCCTGTCCCGGAACCATATTTGAACAACCGCGCTTCACGGACCCAGAGATCCATGATCCCCCCCTCATTGACGAGGTCGTCTCTGACACTTTGGATAAAGCAGGCGTGCGGTTGGGGATGTTCATAGGCGTTCTTGGCCAGCCTAAGTTTGTGGCTCTTGGGATCCACCAGGTGGTGTCCCTGGGCAGGCCCTCCGATCCCATAGGCCCAGTGCAAACCTGTGTTGAACCATTGCGGAGAGTTGGGAGCGGCCATCTGACGGGCAAGCATGTAGGAGAGCTCGTCATAAAAGGCCCGGGCATCCTCAAGGCTGTCAAAGTAACCGTATTTATCTCCCCAGTGGGTCCAGCAGCCAGCTAAGCGATGAAAGACCTGGCGAGCATCCGATTCTCCCCCAAACTGCAGGTTTCCATCCTCGTCTTCCTTGGGTCTCCCCAAGGCATTGCCAAGGGCACAGGAGCTCTTCTTGCGCCGGTCATACCGGAACTTGACCTCATCAAGACCCTCCACCTTGGGAACTCCCGCCTTACGGAAGTATTTTTGGGCGAGAATGTCCGTTGCAACCTGGCTCCAGCCCGAGGGAACACGAATGTCCCGGTGCTGAAAGACCAATGAGCCATCCGGATTACGGATCTCACTGGTGCGTCGAACAAACTCAAGGCCCTCGTAGGGACCTTTCCCAGCCTTGGTGAACAGCCTTGTGATTTTCATACTCCCTCCCAGAGTATTCTTACCCTCCTCCAAAATCCGCTCTCACCGAGGTGGTCCCTCCACCGGGGGCATTGATCCAAGCCCTAACAAGGGGAATTTTCACTCCTTTATGGGAGAAAAAGCCTAGGAAAGAAGACAGAACCTCTTTCCAGATCAGAGCTTAGACATGCTGAGAGAACCGAGGAGAAGAATCACAATATATGGGACAACTTTGGGACTGTCAACACTACTGATTGTGGATGAACTGTGGAAAACCTGTTGAAAACTCATTCAGGTGGGGAGAATTCCGCGTCTTTTCTAGGGATCTGTTCCTATTCATGCCGTGAATTTGGGCTGAAAAAAAATCAAAGATCCCATAAAAAACCGGTCCGGGGCTTTTAGGGGAGGAGGGTGCGAAGGAGGCGGCTTCGGCCTTTGGAGAGCTGAAAAAGAATGGGGGCTCCCTCCTGATGTGCGAGAAGGGCTTGGTCCCCCTTCATCTCGCCATAGAGCTGCAGAACTCCCAAAACCTTTCCAGGCTTTTTCCGGGATTGCCGGGGACCGAAAAACCTCAGGGTAGCCAGCAGAGGCGGCTTTTCTTGGACACTTTCCATCGGACCCAGGGGACGGGCGGCACGCAGACGTTTGATCGCATCCAAACTGTCCTGAAAATCGGGTTCGGGGACCCCATCCCGAAGCCAACCCTTTTGGGAATCTGCACGAAACAGGACCTTCTTGCTCCCCTGCTCCACCAACAGTTCTTGCAAAGGTTGCGTGCCAAGGAGCCGAAAGGCAATCCGCTCCACGTAGACCCACCATGGTTGGATCAAATAGGGGAAAGGCTTGGGGCCAACCACGAAGACAAGCGACTCCCCCTCCCTTCGGGCAAGCAAGCGCCCTCTATCCATTTTGAGTTGGACTCCTACCTCTGGAGCCCGCACCTGGGGACCGGGGACCAAACGGATTTCGAGATCGGGAGGTTGGAAGAGAGCCAAGGCTTTTTTCGCCTCCTTCCCCTGGAGAAGACCTTGGACTCTCAGATGTCTGAGTGCTTGAAAAAGATCGGACAGAGGCCCGGGTTCTCCCTGGATGAGCATCGGTTTCAACAAGCGAAAGCCCCCCTCCTGACCATTGGATTCGAGGACGAAACCGGGAAGGTTTTTGAGACCCTTGGGGAAACCTAGGGCCCCACCGGGACGCCGAAGATGAAGGCGCTCAGCCTTGGCCGGGTCAAAGGTCCAAAGCACTTGGTCGATCAAGGACTCCACGGGTTGGACCAAGCTGCGTCCCAGGGCCTTGGGATCCAGTTCCAGGAGAAAGGGACGCCCCTCCCGCATTCCAAAGACCGTGGAGGAATGGGTAGGTAGCCCAAGGAGCTGGTTTTTTTTGGGGGAAGGGACCAAATCGCTGATCACGACCTTTTCTCTTCCTAAACTCCCTTGGACTTCCACGCGGAGCCAGGGATCTTGGAAAAGCATCGGGTTTAGGTCTTTGGCACTTCGAAAGCGATCGGCCTGAACCGAGAGGAGCCGTTTTAATAGATGTCGAACCGCAAGAGTTCCTGCCCGCGCCCGGAAAGGCTCGAGAAGCTCAAAACCGAGCCCTTTAGCTTGGATCCGTATTTTCAGCCGCCTCCCTTCATCCGAACGCCGGTCCAACACAATCTCACGGATCCCTTCCGCCCGGTTTCGAAACAAAAACCGGTTTCGCACATCATCCAGGTTTTGGGTAAGAAGGCTCTGAAGGCCAATGGGTGCTCTATAAATATCCCCATCGATTTGCACAAAGGCCATTCCAGGGACCACATCCTCCCCACCCAATGCGAGCTTGAGGCGTTTTTGTTCTCCTCGAACTTCGATCCAACCCTTGGGCTCCGCCAAGCCACACTCCTTGAGGAAACCCAGGGTCACCTTCTTCTTGGGCCGAACCAGTTCCTTGGTCATCCCGGCCAAGCTGTTCAGGATGGTCCGAATCAAGGACTCGTTGGCCTCGTCCAGGATCGGATCCACAATTCTCCAACCTGAGCCGGCTCGAACAAAACGGAAGTAACGGATTCCCGAGCGTTCTCTCAACAGAAGTTCGGTGGGTTCCTCCTTCTCCATCCCCTGGAGAAGAGCACTGCGTTTGCCCAGCTCCTGGGAACCCCTGCCCTTGTCCCCTTTCAGAAAATAAAGGCCGAGCAAAACTGCGGCGAACACGAAAAGAATCGGCAGGGATTTTTGTCTCATGACCGTCTCCTCCAGAAGAGGACGAAGAGCGCAAGGAAGAGAAAGAGAGCGGGGACCAGATAAAGAACCCACTTGGCCCGACTCCGGGCTTGTGGGGAGACATCCATCTGCTCCTTGGCCAAGGAGAGGGTCCCTGTTCGGACGAGGGTTCGCTGATGGGACAACCATCGGACCAAAGAAAGGGCAAGGTTTAGGTTGCGCTCGAGGAGCTGCTCTCCATTTTGAAAGGCCATCCCCCCCAACAGGACCATGCGCCCCTCTCGTTCGCCCTCTTCTTGCTTCTTGCCTTTTTTTCCGCCTCCTCCCGGTAGGGCCACACTCACCCCGACAGTCTTCACTCCGAGCTCCGATTCGCTCGCCGGCCGGAAGTCGGGCGGGCGCCCCTTGGGAACCTCCTCCTCAAAGGCGAAGGGATGCGTCGAGAGCAAGCGGGTCACCCGAAGACCTGGCTCCAGTTTGTTCTCCTTTGGATCCAAAACCTCAATGGCCCGCCCCCAACGCAGCACAAAAGACTCCCCTCTTTTCCGCAAGCCTTCGGTCGCGGGATGGGTCCCGTTGAGCCCCGAGGAAATCTGCAGGTTCAAACACTCCTCGGTCCCATAGGCAGGTAAGCCACCGGAGGGATCCAGGATGCCGTTACATAGCAAGGAGGACCGAAGGCGGAGGCCCAAGGGCCCGAGGAGCGAGGAAAAGGACTGTTGTTCCGTTCCGAGCCAATACCCTTCTGTCATCAAGATCCGCCCACCGCCTCGCAAAAAGTTGAGGAGCTTGCCTACATGCCGTTGGAAGATCGGCCTCTTGGCTTGCATCACCAAGAGGAGCCGGCAGTTCTTCGGAATGCGCGGCTCCTTGTCGAGATCGAGGATGCGATTTTCAAAACCATTTTGAGTTAACTGTCGCGCAAGTTCCGCGTAGCCTACCCCGCTCCCATCCGTCGGGAGGCCTTCTTCGTGGCCTGTCAGCCAACAGGCAAGAAGATTGCGATCGTGCAGCAAGCCCCCCAGAGCGCTCGAAACGGCAGCCTCTCCGGGAAAGGACCGCAGGACAGGCACCAAGGGTTGGCCGGGCAGAGGTTTCTCCGTAGGAAACTCGATGTCGGCAAGATCGGTCAGGATCCCCAAGATGCGTTTTCGCGCTCCGAGTTTGAGCACCAAGGTATTGAAGCGCTTGATCCCCAACTCATCCCGAGCCTGCCGACTGGACTGGATTTCTCGGTAGAGGTCATGGTGGATGACCTTGATTTTTTGTCCCCCCAAGTAGCGAAGGCGCTCCAAGAGATCCCGCGTCAGCTCCACGACCTGGTTTTGAATCCGCGCCCTGGGATCCCCCTTGGGAAATTGAAGAATAAAGGTGTGGATCTCCAGCACATGTGGACCTTCCCGCACTTCTCGGACGAGCGCCTTGGTGGCATCGCTCAAAGTGAAACGCGCCCCCCTGGTTAGATCGATCAGCCCTCGGAACTCAGGCTTGGTAAAGACCACGTTGACCAAAGCCCAGACCAGGAGCGAGAGCAGTACAACAGTGAACACACCCATGGCCGTGCGCAGCTTGTTCCACACGCCAAAGCTCTGCTTCATCGCCACTTCCTCGACTCCAGTGAGCGGACCGTCAAAAACAGAAAAAGAGCCGTGGTCGAGGCATAGAACACGAGCTGCCCCGTGTCGATCAAGCCTCTAAAAAACCAGGAGCCCAAATGACGGACGACTTGGAACTGGGCCAACAAGGTTTGCCCAATCGAAGAATCGACAGAGAGCTGTGAAAAGGAACTGCCTCCAAGCTTTTCAGCCAACATGGGGGGAACCACCAAGAGACCCAGGCCCGCCAGGAGGGAAGTCAGGGAGGCCAGCAATACATTTTCGGTCAAGGAGGAAGTAAAAAGTCCCACCGCCAGAAGGAGAGAACCCACCAAAAAGAGGCCCAGGTATCCGGCAAAAAGCTGCCCCATCGGCAAGCTCGCCCCAAGGTATCCCGGCCGCATCAGCACGAGGATCTGCAAAAAACTCGGCACCCAAAGAAGGGCGAACAAAAGCCAGGTCGCCCCCCACTTGGCCACCACAACTTCCCAGTCCCGCACAGGTGCCGTCATCAAGAGCTCCAACGACCCGCTGCGCTTTTCTTCGGCCAAAAGACGCATGGTCAAAATCGGGGGAATGACGACCACTGCAAACTGGGTCGAAGGGCTCGCCAAGAAATAATAGGCGAAGCGGCTGGGGCTTCCTCCTCCCGCGAAGCTTTCGATCAAGGTTTGCACCTCGAAGGCCCGGAAAAAGAAAAAGAGGGTGAAAACAAGGTAGGTAATCGGGGATACAAGCAAGCCGAAGAGTTCTCGTTTGAAGAGAATGCCCAGGCGATGATGGATTTTGGGTACGCTGCTCAAGGTGCCACCTCCCGGTCCTGCGTCAAAGCGAAGAAGGTTTCTTCCAGGCTCGGACGATGGATCCAAAGCTCCGACAGAGGCCGGCCCTTCTGAAAAAAGGCCTTGCCCAAGGTCAGACTGAGAGCCTCAGAATCCACCGAGGCATGGGGCGGAATCCTGTAGCTCGCCCGGGTCCAGCCCTTTTCTTCATCGAGGCTCCCCTCCACCCCAGGGAGAAGCTCCTGCATCAAGGCAGCCACCTCTTGGCTCTGCGCCTCAACCCGAAACCGCAGCTCCTCCCCACCCAATTCGAGATTGAGTTCGTCCAGGGTTCCCGCAGCCCGCAACTTTCCACGATGGATCAGGAGAATCCGATCACAGACGTCCTCGACGTCCGAAAGGATGTGACTGGAAAACAAAATCGTGTGCTGCTCTTTTAAGCTCCGCACCAAGTCGCGGACCTTGCGCCTTTGGTTGGGGTCGAGACCCGAAGTCGGCTCGTCCAAGACCAAGAGTTTGGGAGAACCGAGCAGGGCATCTGCCAGGCCCACTCTCTGCCGGTAGCCCCTTGAAACTTGGGAGCAGAGGCGGCGGCGCATCTCAGTGACCCCCGCGGCTTCCATCACAGCTTCGACTTCTCTCCGCCTCTCCTTGCCTCCGAGTCCCTTGAGACCGGCGCGATAGCTGAGGTATTCCTGGACGCGAAGATCTCCATAGAGAGGGATCTGCTCAGGGAGATAGCCGAGGGTCGAACGAACAAGGAGCGAATCCTGGACCACGTCATAGCCGTTGATCCGAACCGTCCCGGAACTCGCCGGATGGAAGCCGGTGAGCACCCGGATGGTGGTGGTTTTTCCTGCCCCGTTCGGCCCGAGAAAGCCAACAACCTCTCCATCCTTTACTTGGAAGGAGAGGTCGTCCACGGCTCGAAAAGAACCGTAATCTTTGGTCAATCCCCGAACCTCAATCATTACCAGGAACTTAGCGCCAAGGGGGCGGGAAGGTAACGGTTTGTCGAGAAATCCCGGCCCCTCCAAAAGCGAAAGTTCTTCTGGTATCAGGGAGCCACCTAAGGAACAACCCGTCCACAGGCTTCTTTTCCCTGCGGACGGGTCGGATCCAGCGCCGGCGGATCAGAGCCCTCGGCGGTCGTGGATCGGCCTTGCTTGGCCTTTTACTTCACCTCGAAATCAGCGTCCTTGATTTCTTCATCGCCGGCTCCGGAAGAAGCCGTCGATCCAGCAGGCTCACCCTCTGCTCCGGGTTGCGGACCGGCTTGTTGCTGCGAGCCCTGCTGCTGGTAGAGGATCTCCGCCAGCTTATGGGAAGCCCCGGTCAACTCTTCGGCGGCCTTTTTGATGGCTTCGAGATCTTCTCCATCCTTGACCTTCTTCAGAGCCTCGACCTTCTCCTCGATCTTGGTCTTGTCCTCTTCGGGGATCTTCTCACCGAGATCCTTAAGGTTCTTTTCGACTTCGTAGACCAGGTTGTCGGCCTTGTTCTTTTCTTCGACAAGCTCACGGCGCTGCTTGTCTTCCGATGCGTGGGCCTCGGCCTCTTGACGCATTTTTTCGACCTCTTCCTCGGTCAAGCCGGAGGAAGTCTGGATGACAATCTTCTGCTCCTTACCGGTCCCTGCATCCTTAGCCTTGACGTTCAGGATGCCGTTGGCGTCGATGTCAAAAGTGACTTCGATCTTGGGAACCCCACGAGGTGCCGGCGGGATCCCGGTGAGTTGGAACTTACCCAGGGTCCGGTTGTCCTTGGCGAATTCCCTTTCTCCCTGGAGGACATGGATGTCCACAGCGGTTTGATTGTCCGCAGCCGTGGAGAAGGTTTCGGACTTGCTGGTCGGAATCGTAGTGTTTCGAGGGATGAGAACGGTCATGACTCCGCCAAGGGTTTCGATCCCCAAGGACAAGGGAGTCACATCCAGGAGTACCATGTCTCCAACATCTTCGCCGGCGAGCTGGGCCCCTTGGATCGAGGCACCGAGAGCAACGGCCTCGTCCGGGTTGATCGAACGGTTGGGCTCCTTGCCGAAAATCTCCTTGACCAAGGCCTGAACCTTGGGAACGCGGGTCGAACCTCCGACGAGGATCACTTCATCCACATCACTCGCTTTGAGCTTGGCATCTTTCAGAGCAGTCTCGCAGGGCTTCCGGCAGCGCTCCACCAAGCCATCGATGAGCTGCTCAAACTTGGCCCGAGTCAGATTCATGTTGAGGTGTTTGGGGCCACTGGCATCCATGGTGATGAAGGGGAGATTGATCTGGGTTTGCACCGCAGAACTCAGCTCGATCTTGGCTTTTTCAGCGGCGTCCTTCAAACGCTGCATGGCCATTTGATCATTTCCGAGATCAATTCCGGACTCCTTCTTGAACTCCTCGATCAGCCAGTTGATGACGGCCTGATCGAAGTCGTCTCCACCGAGGTGGGTGTCCCCATGCGTGGAAAGGACTTCGAACACCCCATCTCCCAACTCGAGGACGGAGAGGTCAAAGGTTCCTCCCCCAAGATCGAAGACTGCGATCTTTTCGTTCTTTTTCTTCTGGAGGCCATAGGCAAGGGAAGCGGCGGTTGGCTCATTGATGAGACGCATGACCTCGAGTCCAGCGATTTTTCCAGCGTCCTTGGTGGCCTGACGCTGGGAATCGTTAAAGTAGGCAGGCACGGTGATGACCGCCTTGTCCACTTTTTCGCCCAGGTAGGCTTCTGCACTCTCCTTCAGGTATTGAAGGATCATGGCGCTGATTTCGGGTGGAGTGTAATCCTTGCCTCGGACGTGGACTTTGACCAGCTCATCCGGCCCCCCCACGATTTCGTAGGGGACAATCTTTTCCTCCGCAGCAACCTCGTTGTGGCGCCGCCCCATAAATCGCTTGACTGAATAAATCGTATTCTTGGGGTTCGTGATCGCCTGACGCTTAGCTGGGGCCCCCACGAGGCGCTCACCGCTTTCGGTAAAGGCGACGACTGAAGGAGTCGTGCGAGCACCTTCCAAATTAGGGATCACGATCGGCTGGCCACCTTCCATAACGGCCACGACCGAGTTTGTGGTCCCGAGATCGATTCCAATGATTTTCGACATAGTTTTTCCTCCTGAGGACCCCAAGGGCCCGAATGCCTGCTCTGAGGCCAGCGGATATCAAAGCTTGTGCCAGGAGGGACAAATATCTATAACATACTAATACAAAACAATTTACATTGACACTTGTCCTTATTTGAAACGGGAGGCTTGCCAGAATGGCACAAGCTGAGGCCCAACAGCCCCTCCTCTCTGCCGATCCGACGTAGGAAACCGTGGAAAACCCCTCCGGGGGTTTTTAGGTGGAAAGCCCTCCGGGCTTTTGGGAAGGCCAAAAACTTCCCGATCCAAAAGCCTCTGAACATCTCAAAAACGCTGGAAGCGTTTTTACCAAAAACCCCCGGAGGGGTTTTCCACGGTTTCCACGGGTTTCCTAAGAATTTCCTAGTAAGGCCTACAGCACCTGCTCAGCAACTTGGAGCAGCTCCAGGACCTTATTGACCCCATTGATCGAGCCACCCTGCAGAACAAGGCGGACCCCCAGCAATTTAGGATCATTGGGGATGGCGATGGGCCTTGTTCCCGGAATCGAAGAGACCGCTGTGGCGGCGGTAATCAAGAAAGCCGGATGGATCAGGAGGATCCCAAAAGGAGTCTGGGCGCTGAAATCATCCAGTGAGAATAAAGCCACCCCAATCCCCGGAGTCCCACTGAATTGAATGCTTCCGGTTTTGCCCACCCGAAGGGCTGTCGAGACAACCATGTTCTGGCGATGCAGCTCGTACGCTCCCATGTCAGGAATCCGAACCGACCCTTTGTAGGCAAAGAAACGAGGATAGCTATCCATGTCGTGGCGGATTTTGGGGAGATTGGCTGAACCCTTGTCCAGCACCGGGGAGGCAGCCGTCAAGCGGTAGTCCCCCTTTGTCGGATTCGCAAACTTGGGATCGACTTGGAGGTTGTTGCTCGCAACCGGGAAACCTGCGTAGTTGCGCCCCTTCATCCCGAAGGCGTCGTTGTTTTCGACGATGGGACCATTCACCTTGGTTCCGACCTTTTTGAAAGCAGTATTGTCCGCGATCACCCCGGCTGCTGCTCCACCGACGATGATGTTGTTTCGGACAACCCCGCCGCACCACTGCTTAAAGGCGGCGTCGGAGAGGAAGATTCCGTCGTGCCCAGGGCTGACGATGGTGTTGTTATAGATGTAGTTGGCCCCGATCCCATACACCGCGATCGCCTGTCCGGTCGTGGGAAGGATCAGGTTGTCGTGAAAGGAGTTTCCATCGCTGACCGTAGTCTGAGGAGGAGATCCAAAGATGACGAGCGCACGATGCACCTTCTCGAACACACAGTGATCGACTTCGGCCTTCACGGCTGCGAACTGCCCTCCCGAGGCCGACCCCATGCGGATCGCTTCGGACCAGAAGGACTTCCCCATGTTTCTCAAGGTAAAGCCAGTAAAACGAATTCCAGGACATTTGGAACGGAAGCGGACAAGACCAAAGCCTGTGTTTCCCGCCCCGTCGATGATGGTCTTGCTCGGTCCGCCGACCGCGATGACCTTGCAATTGGTCTGATCGACCACACCAAAGGTAATCGGGAATGAATCTCCGGAAGTGTTCGGCCCATAGACTCCGGGAAACACCAGAAGGATGGAACCTTTGGGCATCGTGGAGGCTGCCTTGGTCATGGACTTCCAGGGTTTAGCCCGGGAGGTCCCTGAGTTTGTGTCTTTACCTGTGGCGACATCCACATAGAAAGTCGACTGAGCGGAGAGGGCGCTGACCAAAAAGGCAGCACCCAGACTCATGGAAAGAAAACGAAGTGAACGTGTTTTCATAGAAAAAGACTCCATAGAGAAAAGGAGGTGGACCCTCCAAAAAACCCAGCAAAGGACAGAACTTGTTCCCCCCAAGGGAAAGGTGAATCCTGAACCTTGGCAGGAGGCTGGGAGGGATAGAAAGGAGTGAAAGAATTTATCATCCCCTCCCCCCGTCGTACAGCCCCTAAACAGAGAATGCTGAAGAAGAAGATGGTGCTCAACTCTTGCACAGCTTCGACTTGGTGCCAAATTGAGAAAAAATAGCAAGAAACAAGGCTCCCTTCCCAAGTTTCATGGAAGGAAGCGACGATGAAGTTATGGGCAAACCCTTATCCTTTCCCCTTTTAGACCGCTTTGCTCTTGAGGATTGATGGACTCGGAAGCCAAGCGGAACAGGTAGCGAGCAAGATGATCGATTTCGAAGAACAGTTTGGTGTGAACGCAGCCTACGTGGCATCTCTCTTCGAAAAATGGCAGAAAGATCCTGCCGCGATCGATGAGGAATGGAGGAATTGGTTTTCCTCGGTGGAGGGCCCCAAAGCTGGCGGAAAGGCCCTCGCAAAAAAAGCAGCGGCTTCTCCGAAGGAAACAAAGCCAAAACCCTCCCCAAAAGCTGCTCCTGAAAAGCAAAGCAACGAAGAGGTAACTCTCGAACCCCTGAGGGGCCTGGCACGCAAGATCGCCGACAACATGAAGGCCAGCCTCAGCGTGCCCACAGCAACCTCCGTGCGCACCATCCCTGTCAAGGTTTTGGACGAAAACCGCAAGATCCTCAACGCCCACCTGCGGGTGCGGGCCCTGGGCAAGGCCTCCTACACCCACCTCATCGCCTTCGCTTTGATCCGTGCCCTCAGCGAACACCCGGGCTGCCAGGCCTTCTACACCGAGCAGGAAGGCAAGGCCTTCAAAGCCAAACCCAAGCATATCAACCTCGGCCTCGCCATCGACGTGGCAAGCAAGGACGGCCGCATGCTCGTGGTCCCCAACATCAAGCATTGTGAAGAACTGAGCTTCGCCGAATTCCTGCTCGCCTACGAAGACATCGTTCGGCGCGGGCGCGAGGGGAAACTCACGGCTCTGGATTTTCAGGGAACAACCGTCAGCCTGACCAATCCGGGGGGCTTTGGCACCAGCATGAGTGTCCCCCGCCTGATGGAAGGTCAGGGCATCATCATCGGAACGGGCTCCATCGGGATCCCCGTCCACGCCCGGGCCATGTCCCCCGAAACCGTGGCTGATGCGGCTCTGGGACCTGTCATGACTCTCACCAGCACCTACGACCACCGCACGGTGCAGGGAGCCGAATCGGGCCTTCTGCTGAAACGGATGGAAGAGCTCCTCCAAGGGGCGGATGAATTCTATCAAGAGATCTTCAGCCAGATGCGGGTGCCCTGGTCGCCATGGAATGCGCAGCAGGACCAGGGGGGCCGCAGCTCAGAGGCCGAGAGGGCTGAGAAGCAAGTGCAAATCTGGCAGCTCATCAACGCCTACCGTGTCCGCGGTTTCCTCCTCGCCGATCTGGATCCACTCGAATACGCGCCGGTCCACGAGGACTCCCTCGACGTCACGACCTATGGCTTCACCATCTGGGACCTGGATCGCAAGTTTCTCGCGGGGGATCTCTGTGGCAAACCCTGGGCGACCCTTCGGGAGATTCTCGAAGTCCTCAGAGAAACCTATTGCAGGCGTTGGTCCCTCGAATACATGCACATCAGCAACCGCGAGCGCAAGCATTGGATCCGCGCCCGCGTGGAGCAGAGGCGCAATGAAGAAGCCTTCTCCCACGAAGATCGGGTCCGCATCCTCGAACGCCTGGTGCGCGCGGAAAATTTCGAGCGCTTCCTCCACACCCGTTACCCAGGCAATAAGCGCTTTTCTCTCGAAGGAGCCGACACGCTGATCCCGGCTCTGGCTGAGTTGATCGACCGCCTTGCAGAACAAGGTGTGAAGCGGATCGTCCTGGGCATGGCCCACCGCGGCCGCCTCAACGTGCTGGCCAACATCCAAAACAAATCCTTCGAAGCGATCTTCCGCGAGTTCGAGGGTGTCCTTCTCCCGAAATCCTCTGAAGGCAGCGGGGATGTCAAATACCACCTGGGAGCCAAGGGGACCTATGTCACTCCCACCGGCAAGGAATGCGAAGTCATCCTCTCCGCCAACCCGAGCCATCTTGAGGCCGTGGATCCGGTGGTCCAAGGGATGTGCCGGGGACTCCAGGACCTGGCGGGGGATCGAGCGCGGGAAAATACCGTTGCGGTTCTGATCCATGGGGACGCGGCCTTCACAGGCCAGGGGGTCGTGGCCGAGACACTGCAGATGTCCAACCTCCCCGCCTTCAGCGTCGGAGGCACCGTCCATCTCATCGTCAACAACCAGATCGGCTTCACAGCAGGACCCGAGGATCTCTATTCCACGACCAACCCCACCGACTTGGCCAAGATGATTGAAGCCCCCATCCTCCATGCCAACGGAGACAACCCCGAATCGGTCCTGCGCGGCATCCACGTCGCAGCGGACTATCGCCATCGCTTCAAGGCGGACGTTTTCCTCAACATGGTTTGTTATCGCCTCCGCGGCCACAACGAAGGGGACGAACCCCTCTACACTCAACCTCTGCTCTACAAAAAGATCGCGAGTCACCCGACGGTGAGGCAGAACTACATTGACCTCTTGGTCCGGCGCGGAGCCATGTCGCGGGACGAAGCCGAAGCCATTAGCAAGGACTTCGACCAAGAGTTGCGAAAGGCCCTGGAAGCATCCCGCAAGGAGAGGCCTGACCAACCCCCGGACGAAGAAGTCCTCGAGCTTTGCGACCACTCCCCGAAGGACTATGTCAAAGGTCCCAGCCCCGAGACCGGAATCCCCGGTTCGCAGTTGGTGTCCATCATCGAGACCACCAATACCATGCCTGAGGGCCTGGTGGTCCACCCCAACCTGCTTGGACAACTCAGACGACGCGAGGATATGGTCCAGGGCAAGCGGGGCATCGACTGGGGTTGTGCGGAGACCCTGGCCTTCGGAAGCCTGCTGCAGGATGGGGTTTCGATCCGCCTCGCGGGTCAGGACAGCGGGCGGGGAACCTTCTCCCATCGCCACGCAGTCATCAGGGACCAGGTCACGGGCGCAGCATGGATCCCTCTCAAGCAGCTCGCAGCCAAGGGGCGGAGCTTCCAGGTTTGGGACTCTCTCCTGGCCGAAGAAGCGGTGGTCGGTTTTGAATACGGCTACGCCCTTGTGCGCCCCAGAGACCTCAGCATCTGGGAGGCGCAATTCGGCGATTTTGTCAACGGGGCCCAGATCCCGATCGATCAGTTCCTCGCCTCCGGTGAGACCAAGTGGGGCCAAACCGCCGGCCTGGTCATGCTGCTCCCCCATGGCTTCGACGGGCAGGGACCCGAACATTCAAGCGCGCGGCCCGAGCGCTTTCTACAACTCTGCGCACAAGGCAACTGGACCGTGGCCAACTGCACAAGTTCCGCGCAGTATTTCCACCTCCTCCGCCGCCAAGGAAAGGCAAAGACCAAGCGCCCCCTAATCATCCTCACCCCCAAGAGTCTGCTCCGGGACCGGCGCGCCGCAAGCCCCCATGAGGACTTCGAAGAAGGCTGCCGTTTTCACGAGGTCCTCCCCGACACCCAAGCGGAACCCTCCAAAGTCCGCCGCCACTTGTTTTGCTCCGGCAAGGTCTACTACGACCTTCTCGCCCACCGCGAAGAGAAAACGCTCGAGGAGATCGCCATCACCCGCGTCGAACAGCTTTACCCCTTCCCCCTCGAAGCCATCCAAGCCGAAATCGACCGATTCAAGGCCGAAACCCTCGTCTTCGTCCAGGAAGAGCCAAAAAACATGGGCGCATGGTGCTTCTTCCACATGCTGACCTTCGAACAAGGCCTCGATTTCCTCTACGCTGGCCGTCCCCCCTCCACAAGTCCGGCCACAGGCTCCTACAGCCGCCACCAAAGGGAACAGGACTTTTTGGTCAGGCGGGCCTTTGGGGAAGCCTCGGAGCAGTGTCCGGTGGAGTTGTAGTTGAGGGAAACGTTCAAAGATTCTTAGAGTTTCTTAGAATATGGCAGGAAACAAGGATGGTTTTTCCTCATTTTTTAATGAGATCAATAACCGCATTGGAAAAAGCGGTTCCTGGGTATTTCGATTGTATGATCAAGGCTTGGAAGAATAGGGCTTTTCCTTTTAATTGTGTGTCCTTTAAAGGAGGCATAGGAACGATAGCTTTACCATTCCCTTTCGAATCAAAAGAAATTAACCCTAATGGGTAAATCCCCTTGGCGGGGTCCAAACGCAAAACCCCTAAAAAGCCCATGTCAATCCTTCCGGATCCGAAAGAGGAATATAAAAGGGCGAATTGATTGGAAGGTCCCATCAAACGTAACTCGTAGGGTTTTCCTAGTTGAGGAGGCGCTGGAGCGTACAAATGACGGTAAGTATTGAACAAAATACGGGCCCTAATTTTTAAAGTTTGAAGAGGAACATCGCCTCCGGGAAAAACAATGTCCGGGTCCTGGTCATTGTCAATATCGTAAAGGACACAATCAACAGCATCTTCCGGAAAGGAAGAGGGATAATAAGTCTTTGGTACATCCTTAAAGACACCATTTCCATTATTTTCTAAAATAAAGAAAAAACCTCTGTTTTTCACTGTAGGACGGTAAAGTTTAGCAAAACTCAAAAAAGCATCCAAATCCCCATCCAAGTCCAAATCCTTCAACCGAACAAACATTCCCCCAATACGCTGCTTTGTGATATTAAAAACCGGGAGATTTGATTTTGTCACTTCTTTAAATTTCCCCTTATGGTCATTAATCCATAAGGAAGTTGCATTGAGTCCAGGAGGATTAATGGAAGAGGCTCCACTCTCATTCACAAAAAACAAATCAGGGTATCGGTCTCCGTTGACATCCCCTACCGCAACAGACCTATACGTCCACAGAATCGGAGGGGAAGTAATCAACGCCAGCTTCGTTTCATGAAAATACCCTTTCCCATTGTTCCAAAAAATACTTTGGCCAGCCGAGGCGAAACGAGTCACAACGAGATCCAAATCTCCATCCAGATCCAAATCTGCAGGCACAATCTGGGAAATTTCGGGCCGAGTCCTTGGCAATCTTTTTTTTCTTACAGTCGTATCCAGGAAAAACCCCTTGGCCATATTCTCGTAGAACAGAAGACCATTCTTGAAAAACCGATAATTCCCTACGACAAAGTCGACATCCCCATCTCCATCAAAGTCACCCTTTGCAATACTAAAAGTATCAGGGCAAATAGGATCAAGGGGAAAGCGAACGTTCCCTTCATCTTTGAAGTGGCCCTTTCCATCATTGATATAGAAAAGGAATTGATATCGCTTGCTGGTTCGCAAAAAAGATGTCCCAAACAAAATGTCCAGGTCCCCATCTTGGTCAAAATCTTCGACCAAGACTCCAAAAGCTGCCACATCCCGATCCATAGGAAAATGGCTTTTGGTTACATCCGAAAAATGTCCAAAACCGTCATTAAAGAACAATCGATGGTATTCTCCCGCTCCACCCCTAGTTAGAACCAAATCCTCATCCCCATCCCCATCAAAATCCCCCCTTCCAATATTTCGGGATCCACTTGAATCAGAAAAAAGAGGGAACCGGGGGAAGACTTGAAACCTTATTTGGGAAACGAGATTTCCCGAAACAAGACTCATCCACAAAGCTACAAAGCTCCATAAGACTTTTTTCCGAAGATCGCTCCTCTTGGGCTCAGCGATTAAGTTTGGGTGGTAAAGCATTTGTCTTTCCTTTCCGGTTTTTTTGGAAAACCTGGACTTTCAGTCTTGTCAAGAAAAAATGCATGTCAACACCAAAGAGTTATTTTTTAATTTATTCTTCTTTATTTCTTCCACATGCTGACCTTCGAACAAGGCCTCGATTTCCTCTACGCAGGCCGTCCCCCCTCCACAAGTCCGGCCACAGGCTCCTACAGCCGCCACCAAAGGGAACAGGACTTTTTGGTCAGGCGGGCCTTTGGGGAAGCCTCGGAGCAGTGTCCGGTGGAGTTGTAGTTGAGGGCGAGGGGAGTGTATGCTCTAGCCCATGAGTGAAACGATGGAGAAGGTGGTGCTTTGGCACAATCCCCGTTGCAGTAAGTCCCGGCAGACGAAGAGCCTGTTGGAAGAAAGGGGGGTTCCGCTCGAGCTTCGGCTCTATCTTGAAAACCCTCCCACGGTGGAGGAGTTGGAGGAGATCCTGGACATGCTCGGGACGGAGAGCCTGGATCCCATTCTTCGGAAAAAGGAAGCCCTCTTCAAGGAGTTGGGCCTCCAGGGAAAAAGCAGGGGAGAGCTGCTCGCAGCCATCGCCGAACATCCAAAACTCTTGGAGCGCCCGATCGCCATTCGAGGAAAGGTTGCAAGAATGGGGCGTCCCCCCGAAAAGGTTCTCGAGCTTTTGTAGAAATCCCGTCCGCGGGGTTTTCGGTCGAAAGCCCTCTGGGCTTTTGGGAAGATCAAAACCTCTCAGCTTCCAAGGACTCTTCGTTCCTCAAAAGAGTTTTTTACTCAAATCAAATCCGGGGGATTCATCACAGCAATCACAACCATGGTGATGGAAAGAAAAACCATGAAGGTCAAGAAAAAGACCACCAGGAGCCAAGGGCGTTTGTAAATCATCGCGCGAAGAGTCTTCACTGCATTGTTCTCCTGAGGTCCTACTTTCGAGGTCCAAGGAAACGACCTTGGACCATTTTTTTACCGGCCTTGCTTTGCACCAAAAGGCGCACATCCGTCCCCGGTTTATACTCCTTTTCGGGCAGGAACACGAAGATTGGGATGTTCCGGCTTTCCAGGGATTTCAACAGTACGCTTTTGGCACTCAAAACAAATTGGGCCGTTTCCGGTTCAAGAGCCTTGATTTCAAACTGGGTCGCATTCCCCAGTTTATTGGTCAATTGGAGGCGGAATTGATTCCGGATCCTGCCATTGTCTATCGTAAACACCGAATCCGTCCGCAGCCGAACCAGTTCGGCATCGAAGGGGGAATGTCCGAAAACGGCATACATGAATGCCCCCAACCATAGAGCCATAATCGCCATGTAGAGGATGGTCCGGGGCCGAAGAATCCGCGTTTTTTTCCCCTCAAAGCCATTTTCGGAATCATAGCGGATCAGGCCATGGGGCTTTTTGACCTTGTCCATGACCACGTCACAGGCGTCAATGCAGTTGGCGCAACCCACACATTCCATCTGCGTCCCATTGCGGATATCAATGCCTGTTGGGCAAACGGCCACGCAGCGGTAACAATCAATACAATCGCCATGCTCTCCGCTCTGGTTGTAACGGCCCCTGGGTTCTCCCCTCTTCCGGTCATATCCCACCACAATCGTGTCAGGGTCGTAGAGAGCCGATTGCAAACGCCCGTAGGGGCAAACGATCAGGCAGAGCTGCTCCCTGAACCAGGTAAAGTTCCCGAAGATGATGGCAGTGAAGAGTAGGATAAAGGTGAAGGCCGCAGGATGCGCAGCGGGAGAGGAGGTCACCGCCTTCTGAAGAACATCAACGGGAATAAAGTAGCTCAAAAAGGTATGGGAAAGAATCAAGGAAATGACAAGGTAGATTCCGAGTTTGGAAAACCTCTTGCGAATTTTTTCTCCATTCCAGGGCATTTTGGCCAGCCGATCCCGCGCTGAAGCTCCCCCTTCGATCAGCCGTTCCACTCTTCGGTAGACTCCCTCCAGAAAAACCGTCTGCGGGCAACCATAGCCACACCAGACTCGACCAAAGGTCGCGCTCAAAAAGAAAAGGAAGAGGCCAACACCCGAAAGGATAAAAAAGAAAAGCCAAAAATCTGCAGCATTAAAGATCTTTCCAAACAAAAAGAAATGCCGATTGGGGAGATCGACCAAGATCGCTGGATTGCCCCCCACCTTGACCCAGGGAAGGATCATGTAGGCCGCAATCAGCAGCGTCCAGGTGATCTTCTTGATCCGCTGGAACCTTCCCTTCACGTCCGCGGGATGGATGGTGTTGTGGGATCCATCCTCGTTGATGCAATACAGCGTCTCCAGGTCGGGACGCCGGGCGAGAGCCTTTGGCTTTTTGGTAGTGGAACTCATTTGTTAGAGATCGAACAAAAAGGAAGAATTCTCAACCCTCTTCCTTTTTTCCTTGGGGAGCTTTGCCGCCTTTCACATGGGTGTTGCGGATGCTCTCCAAGTAGGCCACAAGCTTTTGGATCCGGGATCGACCCAGAAGTTTCCCCTGAGCAGGCATTCCTTTCAGGGGGACGCCATTGAAGATGGTGTGATAGATTTGGGTCGGCTTCCCACCATGGAGCCAGTATTCATCCGTCAAGTTCGGTCCGATCATGCCTCCTGCGTCGGCTTTGTGGCAGCCGACACAGCCATTCTTCAGAAAAAGAGTTTTCCCTTCTGCGACGATCTTGGGATCCTTCGACAGCTTGAGCAAAAGAGCGTCCGTGAGGGGATTTTTTGCTTCTCTTTTTTCCGCGGCCTTCTTCGCTTCTTTCATCTCCAGTTGGTAGGCCTCCATAGAAGAGAGACCCGTTTGAAGAACGTGATAGTGGATCCAATAGCCCACGGAGAAAAGACAGGCGAGATAGAAGGTCCAAAGCCACCAGTTGGGAAGCTTGTTGTCATACTCCTGGATCCCATCAAAGCTGTGGGCTTCTTCGCCATGGTCTACCAATTGATTGGGGCGATCTATGTTTTTTTCAGTCATCGATCCTGATCCTCCCGAAGATCCTCATCTTCCTGAAGCGGAAGCCTTTCCACCTCGGCGTAATCCTGTTTTCCGTGAAAGACCCAAACCCAAAGAACAACTCCGATGAAAAAGAGGATGAAAAAAATCATCGCAAGAGTCGGCCAATGGAGCAGCTTGATGTTGGAAAAAAATTCTTTAATCACGGCACACTCCTATTTTTTTCCGAGGGCCCGCTGCCTTCCATGGCCAAGTCTGGTCAGGTAAGCGATCAGAGCCACCAGTTCACTATCGGGATCCGCAGTTCCGACCTTCTTGGCTTCCAATTGCCTGAGCAGGTCCTTTGCCTGGGCTCTATAAGTCTCTTCGCAGTTTGCGAGGTCCTCGTTCGAATAGGGGACACCCAGAGTCTTCAGAGCCTTGAGCTTTTCCACGGTCTTCGAAACCGCGACCTTATTGGTTAAGAGCCAGGGATAGGGAGGCATGATGGACCCCGGGTTAGCGGACCTTGGATCCAACATATGGTTGTAGTGCCAGCCCAAATCGCTTCGAAGGATTCCTTCCCTTGCAAGGTCCGGCCCAGTTCTTTTCGAACCCCATTGGAAGGGATGGTCATACATCGATTCCTCCAAACGACTCGGCTCTCCATAGCGGAGAAACTCCGAGCGGAAGGGGCGAATCATCTGAGAATGACAGAGATAGCATCCCTCGCGGACATAGATATCCCGCCCTTCCAACTCCAGGGGTGTGTAGGGCTCCACCGAAGGACCGCCATCGGCTAGGACAGGGACCTTCTTCTGGACGATCAAGCCAGGCACAAGTTCGACGACCCCGCCGATCGCAACTGCAATCATGGCTAAGACCGAGAAGGCCAGAGGCTTGGCCTCAAGACGCTTATGCCAATAGCCTTGGCCTCCCTTGAGGGTCCTGAGCCCGAAACCGGCCCAAACTACGGCGATCAAAAGAAGAACAAAACCCAAGATCGAAAGAATGAAGCCCTTGTCTCGATTATAGATCCCTGCCCCCATGAGCAAGCCTCCGACCATCCCGAAGAGGGTGATCCAAAGAGGCCTGCTGAAGATCAAGCCAGTCGCCGTGGGAGCGTCGGCGCTTTCTCGCCAGACATGGACTTCGGCCTCTCCATTGATCACAACCTTTCCTTTGACCGTTTTGGCGATGTTGTAGATCATCATCCCCCATCCAATGATGAACAGGAGGCCACCAATCGCCCGGACTAAATAGAGAGGCATCATCTTGTTGACGATCTGCACCCAGTCGGGATAGAGAAGGGAACCGTCCGGGGCCAAGGCACGCCACATGAGTCCCGAGCTGACCCCCGCTACCCACATTGCGATCACGTAGAGAAGGATTCCGAGGGTCCCCACCCAGAAGTGATAGTCCGCCATTTTTTTGGAGTACAGTTCGGTTTTGAAGAGCCTGGGGACCAGCCAATAGAACATTCCGGCTGCCATGAAACCGTTCCACCCAAGGGCCCCTGCATGCACATGCCCGATGATCCAGTCCGTATAATGCCCAAGCGCGCTCACGCTTTTGATCGAGAGGAGCGGGCCTTCAAAGGTGGACATCCCGTAGAAGGTCACCCCCGCCACAAAAAACTTAAGGACCGGATCCGTCCGGACCTTGTCCCAAGCGCCGCGCAGAGTCAGGAGCCCATTGAGCATGCCACCCCATGAGGGAGCCCAGAGCATTAAGCTGAAAAGCATCCCCAGGGACTGCACCCAATCCGGCAGGGCCGTATAGAGAAGATGATGCGGACCCGCCCAAATGTAGATAAAGATCAAGGCCCAAAAGTGGACGATCGAAAGCCGATAACTGTAGACAGGTCGATTCGCAGCCTTGGGCAAAAAGTAATACATGATCCCCAGGATGGGTGTCGTGAGAAAAAACGCGACCGCGTTATGCCCATACCACCACTGGGTTAAAGCGTCTTGGGCACCACCGAAGATCCCGTAACTCTTATTCCAAAAAACAGGAAGAGCCAGGTTATTGACGATGTAGAGCATGGCAATCGTCAGGATCGTGGCGATATAAAACCAAAGCGCCACATAGAGCTGTTTTTCGTTCCGGATGGCCAAGGTCCAGAAAAAGTTGATTGCAAAAGCCACCCAAACCAGGACAACGAGGAGATCTAAAAACCATTCCAGCTCGGCATATTCCTTGGATTGAGTAATCCCAAGAGGGAGAGTGATTGCCGCTCCAAGGATGATCAGCTGCCAACCCCAAAAATGGATTTTGGAAAGAAAGTCCGAAGCGGTTCGAACCTTGCAAAGCCTCTGGGTGGAATAATAGACCCCTGCGAAGATCATATTTCCGACCAAGGCAAAGATGGCGGCATTCGTATGAAGAGGCCGGATCCGTCCAAAGGTCAGCCAGGGGATCCCGAAATTGAGTTGCCAGAAGGTGAGCTGCAGAGCAGCGAGAAGGCCGACAAGGACCGCAACAGCTCCCCAGCCAATCGAAGCCCACATAAAATTCTTTACCGTCACATCATCATAGACAATGCGGGTCTTCCCCAATTCCGCGGAAGAAACATTCTGCTCCGACATCTTCCTACCTCAAATCCTTAGGTCAACGTGTCTGGATGGTCCAATGCCGCCAAAGCCTAGAGAAGTTTCCGTTGATTACAGAACTTTTTTTCAACCTTTTCCGCATTGCGACAATTCGTTCCCTTTCCAAGGTCCATCCTCAAGAAGCTGGGGAATTGGCCTGAAATTTCTCAGCATGGAAAAAACGACATTGCATCACAAAAGAAAGGCCCAAACCCCTTTT
>JALSSW010000013.1 GCA_026984035.1 Planctomycetota bacterium | reverse complement strand
ATCGAAGGGACACAGAGGATGAACCCAGATGCAGCCCTGAGTCTCCCGAAGATCCCCGGGCTGCCCCTCTCGTGGGAAGCAGCCAAACCAATCCTCGCAAACCTGGGAGGCCCAACCGCCCCCAAAAGCTGGCGTGGGGCTTTGGAGCTGACTTATCACATGGGGCCAAGCGCGGCCTTTGTGAAGATGAAGGTTGAGAATATCCTCGAGCAGAGGACGATCCGAAATGTCATTGGAGTCTTCCCCGGCAAGAGTGGGAAAAAAGGCGATTTCGTCCTGGTCGGCAACCATCGAGACTCCTGGGTTGCCGGAGCCATCGACCCGGCTTCCGGAACGGCTTGCCTTCTCGAAACTGCCACCCTCCTCGGTGAACGAAAAAAAAAGGGCTATCAACCGGAGTTGACGATCCGGCTCGCTTCCTGGGACGGCGAAGAATTTGGACTGATCGGTTCGGTGGAATACGGGGAACAGTTCCAAGAATTCCTCACCAAGCATTTGCGGGCATACCTCAATGTAGATGCAGCGGTCTCGGGACCAAAGCCATCGGTCTCCGCAAGCCCCTCCCTGGCCGCCTTTGCTGAAGCGGCTTGGGGAAAGGTTTTGCACCCCGATACAGGGAGACCCATCCAAGAAAAGAATCCGTTGAAAGCCGGACAGATGGGGGGAGGATCGGATTTCCAGGTTTTCCTCGATTACCTTGGGATCCCTTGCATAGGGATGGGAATGGGAGGAGGACATGGAGTCTACCATTCAAGCTATGACTCCCACTGGTTCATGAAAAACCGCATCGATCCGGGCTTTCGTTATCACGCAACAGTAACGCAGGCTCTTCTGGACTTGCTCATCCCTCTTGCGCAACAGTCCTCCGGGATCTTCAAACCCGAAAAGTCCTATGGCGTGGCCATGAAAAAACTTGAGTCGCTCAAGGCCAACTTGGACCCGGATCGCTTTCAAGAGATCCTTGCCTTGGGGAAGAAGGTTCAACAATTGGCTCAAAAAGCCAGGGGACTTCTCTCGCAGAGGGAGCTTGCAGATTTGGACAAGATCTGGCTGGACCCTGAGGGTCTCTTTGGGAGGCCTTGGTACCGTAACCTCCTTGTTGCCCCAGGTAGACGAACTGGTTATGCGGCCAAGCTCCTTCCCGGACTCCAGGAAGCCATCGGAACCAAAGACAAAGGTCGTGTAAACCGCGCTCTTGAGAAGATTCACGCCGTCCTGGTGAAGGCTGAAAAGCGGTTCAAGGCTTTGGAACAAAGCGGAGAGGGTTCCCGGAAAAGGTGAGCTCCCTCGATGCACAGCTTGGGGAGAATCGAGGATCCAAGGCCGGCCCAAAACCTGGCCAAGGTCACCGCTCCCGGACATCGCCCAGCGGGAGGCAAGGCTTCCGAAGGCTCCTCCCCTATTTAGGAAGGCACAAGAAAAGGCTTTTCGTCGGCCTCCTCCTTGTTCCTGTCTTCACCTTAGTACAACTCTCCATTCCCTGGGTCATCCGTGGGGCGCTGAACACCCTGGAACAAATCGGGAAAGGGGAACAGCGCATGGACACGCGCTATTGGGTTGCTCTTGCGGGAGCCTTGATGGGCCTTTGGGCAATCTATGGGATCGTTCGTTTAATCTCACGCTATCTCATCATCGGTCTCTCCCGGCAAATCGAAGAAGAAATCAAGGACGACCTCTTCGACCATCTCCTCCATCTCCCGGTCTCCTTTTTTGACCAAGCGCGTATCGGGGATCTGATCTCCCGCGCCAACCAGGACATTGAGCTGCTCCGTTTTATGGCTGGCCCAGCTCTCTTTTTCGGGCTCACCATGGTCATCATGGTTCCTTTGGCTTTCGGAGTTTTAGCCTACCTATCCCTTCCGCTTGGGATCCTCACCGTGGGGCTCTATTCATTGGTCGCGCTGGGGTTGATCAGAGTTTTCCCCAAACTAGCTGTCCTCTCGCGCAAGGTCCAAGACACCCAAGGGGATGCCTCCGCGCGGGCGCAGGAGGACTTTTCCGGGATCCGGGTATTGCAGTCCTTTGCCCGCGAAGAAGCGACGAAAAAGGCCTACGCCAAGGTCGCCACGGACTGCCTTGAAGCCCAAGTGGCCATGGCAAAAACAAGAGGGGTTTTGCACGCCCTCTTCATGAGCAGCAGCAGTCTGGGACTCCTCGCTCTCGTGGGAGTTGCCCTTGTGGATCCACTCCCACCGAGCGACCTCTTTCCCGCAATGCTCTATGTTTTGCAACTCTCCTGGCCTCTGATGATCATCGGTTGGATTCTGCAAACCTGGCATCGAGCTAAAGCTGCAGCCGATCGTTTGGATGAGGTCTTCGAAGTTCCCCTGGAAGAATCCCTCCCCGAGGAGGAGTCCCCAAAACCCAGCTTCGAAAACCACCCCGCAATTTGCGCAAACCACTTAACTTTTTTCTATGAAGGAAAAGCTAAGCCAGCCTTGAAAGACTTAGACTTCTGCATCCCCACCGGGGGGACCCTGGGCTTAGTAGGACCCATCGGGGCAGGGAAGACAACCTTTATCTCCTTGTTGACAAGGTTGTACGATCCACCCAGAGGAATGTTGTTTGTGGGAGGAGTCGATGTCAGGGATCTTTCCTTGCGGACACTTCGAAGCACGGTTTCCCTCGCCCCCCAAGACCCCTTTCTCTTCAGCGACACGCTGAAAAACAACATTCTTTTCGCTGAGGAAAACCGGGAAAAGGAACCTCTCCCGGATGGGCAAAGGATCGATCATCTCCTCGAAGAATCCCGCCTCGGGCGAGACCTCGAAGCCTTTCCCGGCGGTTTGGACCAGGTCATTGGAGAACGCGGCGTCACTCTCTCGGGCGGCCAAAAACAACGAACCTCTCTTGCCAGAGCCCTTGCACCGAGGCGACCCATCCTCGTTCTGGATGACACCCTGTCCGCAGTGGACCACGCAACAGAAAAACATATTCTCGAGAGCCTGAACCAAAGGAATCAAGCTCAAACCCGGATCTTGGTCGCTCACAGGCTCGAAGCTGTTCGGGGAGCAGATCTCATCCTTGTTCTCGACGAAGGGGAAGTCATTGAACAAGGAACGCACCAAGATCTGCTCGCACAAAACGGCTGGTACGCCCGCACCTGGAGGCAACAACAGGAGGAGGGGGAAGCATGAGCCTTGATTTCGAACAAGAAGAAGAACAACGGCTCTCCCTCAAACTCAGCAGGAGTCATGCCAAGCGTCTTTGGGCTTATTTAAGACCCCATCTGCGCTTATTTATTTTTGCAGTGCTCACTCTTCTCAGTCTTTTCGGCTTGGAACTATTGGGGCCGTGGATCCTCCGGCAGGCCATCGACGGTCCCCTGCGGGAGGCCTTCGAAAAGGGCTATGCTGAGATCCCCGCCCTCATCCCTTGGCTCCTCGCCTTCATCGGTGTTACTTCTTTGCGCTTTTTGGGAAACACCATGGAGATCTGGATGGCGTCTCTCGCGGGGCAGCGAGTCGTTAGGGACCTAAGGGTGGATCTTTTCAGTCACATCCTTCACCTCTCTCCTGACTATTTTGATCGGACCGCCACGGGACGTTTGGTCACAAGAATCAGCTCCGATTGTGAGAACCTCAGCGAGCTTTTTACCACCGGGGTCATCGTGACCATTGTGGACATTTTAAAAATATTGGGCTTCTTTGCCGCCTGCCTCTACTTGAGCCCTCGCTTAACGATCATCATCATTGTTGCGGGACCGATCTTTTTGGTCGCATCCGTTTGGTTCCAAAACCGGGCCAAGTTACAGTACCGCAAGGTGAGGGGCTTGATGTCCCGGCAAACAGCATGGTTCGCAGAAGCAGTCCAGGGGATTCGGATCGCCAAAATTTTTGGGCAAGAAGACTTTGTCTCGAATAAATACAAAGATCTCACGGCCCAAACCAAGCGATCCTGGTTTAAGACCATCCTCCTGTTTGGAACCTTCTTTTCCTTTGTAGACTTTGCCGCTGGGAGCATGCAGGCTGGGATCCTTTGGTCAGCGGGGCCGCAGTTGGAGCAGAGGGCTTTGGGTTGGGGAGCATTTATCCAATTTTGGCTCTATTTCGGCTACATGCTTCAGCCTGTTCGTTCCCTGGGAGAAAAATACAACGTCATCCAGTCAGCCTTTGCGTCCGCTGAACGCATCTTCCACATCCTGGACGAAAAGTCTTCTCTGACAGAAACGCAAAACCCCGTTCCCATTCCCCCCGAAGCAAGCGATATTCGCTTTGATCACGTTTCCTTTTCCTATAACGAGGGAGTTCCGGTTCTCAAAAACCTGGATTTCGAAATCCCCAAAGGGGCCCGCTACGCAGTGGTTGGACCCACCGGAGCCGGCAAGACAACCCTTATCCAGCTCATCGCACGGTTTCGAGATCCCACGGAGGGAGCCATCCGGATTGGAGGAATCGATATAAGGGAATTGGACCTTCGAAAACATCGGCGCCGAATCGGCATTGTTCTCCAGGACGTCTTCCTCTTCGCCAGCAACATCCTCGAAAACGTCCGGCTCTGGGACGAGAACATTACAGAGGAAGCAGTCGTAGAGGCCCTCAAATCAGTTCAAGCCTATGACCTGGTTGAGCGGGCAGGTGGGCTCTACGCATCCGTCAACGAACGCGGGATCACCCTCTCCCAGGGAGAGCGGCAACTCTTGGCTTTTGCTCGAGCACTGGTCCACGACCCCCAAATCCTGATCCTTGATGAAGCCACAGCCAACATCGATTCTCAAACGGAACGTAAGATCCAAACGGCCATGGAACGTGTCATGCGCGGACGCACAACAGTGATTATTGCGCACCGCCTCTCCACCATTCGTGAAGCAGATTGCATCCTTGTCTTAGAAAAGGGTCGCCTTGTGGAAAGGGGAACGCATGAGGAACTCATGCAGCGCCAAGGGCTTTATGCCCAGCTCACTGAGGCTGGTGCTTGATTCATCCTGCTTGGCTTAGATCCCCTTGTTCTACGAACCCCCTTCCAGCAAAAAAGATAAGGAAGGAGGGGGCACAAAAAAGCAAGTGGGAACTTTTGAAGTCCCCACCTGCTGCCTTCTCCGCCGAAATGAAATCACTTCATTTTAGGCGAAGAGAGTGAGTGATTTAAAAACTAGAGGCCAATCACCCATTCCACGCCATTGGAGAGCCCAAAGGTGTTCTTGGTGGGATCAAAGGCAAAGCCCTGGAACTCAACCTTCACTCCGGAAAGCTTCGGATCGTTGGGAAGGA
>JALSSW010000012.1 GCA_026984035.1 Planctomycetota bacterium | reverse complement strand
TTGCGCAATAATTCCCGCCCAGTTCGCGTAAGACCCGGAATCCAAGACACCCCACCCCTCTGGGCACACTCCCCCCTCCAACCACAATCCATACAGGCAAAACTCCTGTGGGGATGGGACCCAAGCACCCCTTTTGCCAATAAGGATTCCATCTCTTCAAGAACTTCAAGCACAACCGGACGAAGGACCCCAACGGGAACATCCTCCTCATTCCCATCCCGCAGAATGAGATAACCTTTCGTTGGCTCCCTACCCTGGGCTTCCCCCAACAACATGGAATAAAACGTTACCTGGAGGGCCTGATCCGACCGAGGACGGTGGGATGACTTAATGTCCCCAACAATATAGTGATAGGGCCCAAACTCGCTCTTCCCTTCCTCCCGGCGCAACAAGTCCGGAATACCCAAAAACGGCCCTCTGAGCAAAACACCCTGTGCGATTCCGGGGACACCCTTTTTCATCAAGGCCTGGGTCTTGGCCGCAGCTAGCTCGAAGTCTTCTTCCGTGACCAGTTCATATTCCAGCTCAGAAACAATGCGGTCCTCATGCTCAACCCCCCGCCGCATCAAAGAAGCCAGTTCAGCCGAAGGAGGAAGCTTTTTTTCCTGATCACCCAGGAGATCTAAAACGATGGAATGCTCACACTTGAGAAACCCATAAATACGGGAACCTGTCACGCGCTTTTTGCGACTCTCTGGCGGAAAACAGAATCTATCTGGAAGCCTCATTCGAACCTTTCGATCCGCACCCAAGTGTCCAGGTAAGCAGCTCCACCCCCCAAATCTGTCTCCACGGCCGGAACCAACACGTTGGCTGCTCGCCCCAAATCCAAGCTTCCCCCCTTAGGCACACAGACAATCCCCTCCTGAAGCGAAGAGTCAAAAACGAGCTTTACCCGCAAGCGACCCACCGAAGAAACGAGAGCGACTGTCGCCCCATGCTCCCAGCCTTCAGCCGATGAAGGATGCACTCTCGCCTCCAAAGGCCCGAACTCACTTTCTTCGCCAACCCATTGGGAACTCTGGGACTTACGGTGGGAATTGCTGAAAAGTGCAAGCGGAAAATGGGTGTCCCCCTTGGGCGGGGGGGGATAGAGGGTGGGGAGTTGGGGCCTACCGCTGGATGTGGGGAAGCAGCCGTTTTTAAAGAGGATTTCAGGGGCGAGGGGATTGCGAACAGGGCCCTGGTCAAGGGTTTGTAGGCTGAGCCCTTGGGCCTTGACGTCTTCTCGGAGGAAACGGTCAATCCACTCGCGCGCGCTTCCGGACATTTCGTTTTCCAGCCCCAGGCGGGCAGCGAGGGACTGCAGGATCTCCAGCTCCGTTTTTGCCTCGCCCATCGGCGGAATCACTGGGACCATTTTCTGAACCCAATGATGGCCGTAAGCACCGCAAACATCTTCAGTTTCAAGCATTGTGGCCACAGGGAGGACGACATCAGCCCTCCGCGTGGTGTCCGTCTCATGGCTATCCACAACTACCAAGAAAGGCACCTTCTCAAGGCCCCTCGCCACCGAAGCGCTATCAGGAAGCATCGCGACCGGATTGGCTGCGGAAATCCAAAAAAACCGAGGAGGTGAAGCAGCCAAGTCACGCCCCAAGAGAGGAAGGCGAAGATCCTTAGAATGGGTGTCCCGCTTGGGGGCTAGGTCTTTGCGGAAAGCGCTCCGACGGCCGAAGTTATAGGATGCGCCGCCCCCCGGAATCCCCAGATTTCCGGAGAGAGCGGACAACGCATCGAGCGCACGAACCGTTGCGCCTCCCCGTTGTCTTCGCTGCAAGCCCCAACCGATCAAAAGGGCACAGGGCTGATCCAACAGCGCCTGCGCCAAGGCCTCCACCTCTCCCCGGGACACCCCTGCCTGGGCCGCCCAACCGGAAACCGTCTCCCTAAAGGCGCACTCCATATAGCCTTCGAGCCCATCAAAGCGCATGGCCCACCCCTCTGGAGCCTTACCCTCTCTCCCCCCAGCAGACTCCAAGAGCAAACGCCCCACCCCTAAGGCCAGCTCCAAATCCCTCCCCGGCCGAGGCACAATGGCTTCAAAGGCCGGAAGCCCCGAGGCTGGCGGAACCGGATTCACCGAAAAGAGCCCAGCCCCTGCCCTCACCCGTTCCTTAAGAAGGGGGAGAAGATGAATATTTGCCACCCCAGGGTTCTTTCCCCAAAGAATGATGTTCTTGGATTGCCGCAAGTCAAAAAAATCGCTGCTTTCGTTGATCCCGAAATCTTGGATTTGAGCTTCGTCCCCCGCTCCCCCACAGATATCTCCGACACATTCGGTCACTGGCCCAAGAAGCCGAAACAGCCTTTTCGTCAGCCCCATCAGGATCCCAAGGCTCCCACCTCCACAGTAAAAAGCGACCTCCTTCGGACCCCAAAAATCCAAGCAATCCTTCAATTCCTCCGCAATACGTCCCAAAGCATCGTCCCAAGAGACTTCCACAAACTCTCCCCCCCGCCGCAGCAAAGGAGAAAGGATCCGGCTCTTAGCCACAAGGCGATCAGGAAAGCGCCCGGTTCTCGCGCACAGGAATCCCTTGGTAATAGGGTGTCCCGGATCCCCCTTGATCCCCCAAATTTTTCCCTCCCGAAGGCCAACTAAGAGAGAACATCCATCAGGACAATCACGGGAACAGGCAGTGCGTATCCAGGAAAGCGTCATTAGATCCATGAGCTTATCCGTGAAAAGCAACAGATCCCACAGGTCAAACGCCAACCTAACTTTAACCGAACATCGATTTCCTCTCCCCCTACAATTTCCCCTCATTTGCCCTTGTTGTGGAAAACTCCGACCCTAGCCTCTCCACCCATACTCCGAAGGAGGTACCTTCTTGGGAGTACACCTTTCCTACAAACCTGAGATGTTTCAGGTTCATGCTTCCGATTACTAACTGAGAGGATGAAACAATGCGTAACCCCACTGGGCTTAGCATTCTTGCCCTGGCTCTCGTGACTCCCGTCGCGATGGCCAACGATAACGAAAACGATCTCGCCCGCGTCCGCGTCCCCGCGCTTCAGGGTGGAACCAGTGTCAACTGGACCCTAGGCAAGGGGATCACTTTCTCCAATGGCGACAACAAAGCCGTCCTTGGTGCGTGGGCCAAACAGGAATACCGCTATGTCGGCGGCGATGTCCTCGCCAACAAGAGCGACTTCAGGATCCGAGAAGGGCGAATCGGCTTCGACGTCAATGTCGGCGAGGATACCAAAGTCAAACTGTGGATCGACTCAGGCAACGCAGTTTCCGTAAAAGACGCCTGGGTCCAACAAAAGGTTTGGGCCAATGACCAGATGCGCATTGACGCCCGCTTCGGCCAACAAAAGCCGATGTTCGGCCGTGAAGGAACAGGTTCGACCACGAAAAGATTGTTCCCTGAGGTCTCAGTCTCCGGCGGAACCTTCTCAAGCAGCAAAAGGACCCGCGGAATCAACGGCATCTTGTCCGCCATGGACAACCAACTCCACGTTTGGGTTGGCGCTCATAACATCACCGTCGCCGGCGGAACCAACTTTGCCGGAAATGCCGAAGACGCAGCCAACCCCGACAAAGAACTCAACTACCAAATTGGATTCAGCTATGACAGCGATAACAAGGGTGGAATGAGCCGTCTTGGATTCGCCCAGGGTGACCTCGCCCGCTCCGAAGATCTGCGCTGGTCGGTGGGCGGTGGCTTGTGGATCGAAAATGAATCCACCGGCGTCGCGGCACAAGGCATGATCTTCAACCTGAATGCAGCCGTAAAGAGCAACGGCTTTTCCGGAATGGTGGATTTCTATCTGCGCAACGCAGAAATCGACGGAACGAGTTCCGCCGATGCCAGCGCCATGGGCATTACCGTTCAAGGGACCTACCTTTTTGAAGGAAACTGGGTCGCAGGTGCTCGTTACTCCTGGGTCAACATCGATGATGACACGGGCGTCAACTCTGCCATCTCCTTAACCACCCCCTCTTATGGCGGCACATCCTTGACCGCCAATGGTGACGCAACCGAAATCACCATCATGGGCGGCAAACTGCTCAAGGGTCATGCCCACAAGGTCTTGGCGGATTTCACCTTCCAAACGGTCGATCCCGACAGTGGAACTTCCTTCGACAACATCATCTTCAGGATTCAGCACTTCATCAGACTGTAATCGAAGGATTCAGAAAATGAGGCCGAGAATCAATCGGCCTTATTCCTAAAAGGATCAAAAGGGCCAATCCCGATTGATTCATAAGAAAGAAGGCGAGGAAACAGATTCTGTTTCCTCGCCTTCTTTCTTTCGATCTCTTTGAAAAAAAAACGGGATTCATAAAACCTTCACATTCTGTTCTCCACTCATTCACAAGTAGAGCCTAATCTCTCCCCTCATCTTTGCCTCCCTCAAACAGGGGAGAAAAAATCAAACCAAAAGGAGTCACCGCTTTGAAACAATCCATCGGATTCAGCCTATTGATTTTCAGCCTTTTCTCTGCCCCCGCCTTTGCTAGCGAGGGGGACTCTGCGATGGAACGAGTTCGGATCCCCGCTCTACAAGGGGGAACTCAGGTTCATTGGAAATTGGGTAAGGGCATTGTGTTCAAGAAGGGAGAAAACCAGGCAACCCTTTATGGGCACCTCCTCCAACGCTTTGACATGATCGCTGGGGACCTTCCTCAAAACAAAACGGACTTTAACGCCAAAGAAGCCCGTATCGGGATTAAGGCTCGGATCGGGAATGAGACCAAGCTTAAACTCATCGTGGACAGTGCAAACTCAACCTCTGTCAAGGATGCCTGGATTGAGCAAAGACTCTGGCACAACGACCAAATGGGAATCTCCATTAGAGCAGGACAACAAAAACCCCTCTTTGGTCGCGAGCAGACCGGTTCATCCACGAAGCGGCTTTTTACCGACTCCTCCCTGGCTTCAGGCACCTTTTCTGGACAACGCTCCAGGGGAGCCAACCTGATCCTCAGTGGGATGGAGAATAGGCTTCATGTCTTCGCAGGCGCCTTTAACTCAACCATCGCTAAGGGAACAAGACTCTCAGGCCAAGGTGAGGACTCCTCCAACGCCGATGTCAAACTCAACTATGGGATCGGAGCGACCTTGGACAGCGACAACAAGGGTGGCTTGAGCCGAATGGGCTTCTCTCAGGGGGATCTCAAGCGAAGTGAAGATCTTCGCTGGTCCATCGGCGCCGGAGTTTGGATCGGAAATGAAGGGACAGGCGTCGACTCCCAGAGCATCTCCTT
>JALSSW010000011.1 GCA_026984035.1 Planctomycetota bacterium | reverse complement strand
AATGGACCATCCCCCTTGGTCCAAGAGTCGAGAGGCCGTCTCATAGTTGTAGGCCTCCTGAACATCCATTCCATGGAGCCTAAGGAAGGCGGAAAGTGCCCCCGCAATCCCTGGCTCGTCGTCTACAAGCAGAACCCGCATTCAACTCTCCAAGCCATTGGGAAGACAAATTTCAAAGCAGGCTCCGCCGAGTGAGCTCGATGCAGGGGTTACATAGCCTCCATGAGCCTCCACAACCTTCTTCACAAAGGGCAGGCCGAGACCGGAACTATTCGTGCCGGTAATGAAAGGCTCAAACATCCGATCCAAGAGGTCCAGAGGAAGACCCGGCCCCGAGTCTTCCACCCTAACCGAAAAAGATTCTTTTCCTCCTTCAAAAGAAAGCCGAAGGACTCCATCCCCTTTCAAAACCTTGGCTGCATTTTCGCAAAGATTGGCCACAGCCCTTTGGAATAAAAGTTCATCAATGGGAGCCCTTGGGTTTCCCCGAATTACAACTTCCACTTGGAGAGCGGGATGGGAATTCCTGATTTTTTGGGCAATGGTCTCCAGGAGCTCGCCTAAATCAGACTCCTTTGGTGTCACCTTTCCTGCTGTAGCAAAATCCAAGCAAGATTTGAGGAGGTCACGTATTCGCACCATCTCTTTCTCTGCTTGCTTTAGAAAAGGTGCCCTTGGATCCCCTTCTTCCGAAAGCTCGCGAACAACAGCGAGATTTGTGGTCGCGGAAGCCAAAGGGTTACGAAGCTCATGGGCAATCATCCCGGCAAAATGTTCGAGTGTTGCATTCATGAAATGAGCCTCAAACTCCTAAAGGACTTCGCATGGGGCGTTTTCCCAGCTTGTGCAGCTTAATTTTGTTATAGAGCGTGGTTCGATTGATTCCTAACTTGTCAGCCGTGCGGGAAATGTTCCAACCCATTTCCTCAAGAACCCGTTCAATTAAAATTCGTTCCATGGATTTTAGAGATCTGTCATCTCGTGGAAGCTCCAAGGCATCGGTCGGAATGACATCGGTTCCACCCGGGAGGCCTCCGTGCCAATGGGGAAGGTGCTCCTCTCGGATTAATCCTGAAGGGCAAAGAATTGCGGCATGCTCCACGGCATTCTTCAACTCTCGAACATTTCCCGGCCAACTGTACTCAACAAGATCCTCCATCGCCTCCTCCGTAAAACCTGTCAGAGCTTTTCCCATCTGCTTCCCAAAGAAGTCAAGGAAGTAGTGAGCGAGGAGAGGAATATCGTCGGGACGCTCCCTTAAAGGGGGAGTCCGAATCGAGATCACGTGAAGTCTGTAATAGAGGTCTTCTCGGAACTTTCCCTCTTGAACGAGTTGGGCCAGATTTCGATTGGTCGCAGCGATAATCCGAACCCTTGAAGGGTGGTCCTTGACCCCACCCACCTTCCTGTAGGACTTCTCTTGAAGGACTCGAAGTAATTTGGCCTGCAAGTTCATCGGAAGTTCACCGATTTCATCCAAAAGAAGGGAACCTCCCGCGGCAGCAGCAAAGAGGCCTTCTTTTCCTTCTTGTGTCGCCCCCGTAAAGGCGCCGGCTTCATACCCAAAGAGTTCCGCCTCCAAAAGGTTTTCCGTCAAGGCCGCACAATTGATCCCCACAAAAGGACCCTGGTTTCGCGCCGAATTCTCATGAATGCATCGAGCCACCAGTTCCTTGCCCGTACCACTTTCACCTTCGATGAGAATCGTGGTATCGGGAGCTTGGGCCACTTGACGAATCCTCACGAGGGTTTGCCGGATTGCATCGCTTTGCCCAACCAGTTCTGTTGAAGTCAGTTCTCTGACTCGCCCCTTCAGATGATCCACTTGCCCCTTAAGGCGCCTTGTCTCCAAACAGCGAGTCGCCACTCCAAGCAACCGATCGGGATCAAAAGGCTTTTCCAAAACATCAAAAGCTCCTTTGCGCATCGCATCGACAGTGGAACCTACGGTCCCATGCCCGGTGAGAATCACGACCTCGGGCGGAGCCACTCCCTTTCTCAAGGGAACAATTCCATCCAAACCATTGGATCCGGGGAGACAGATATCCAAAAAAACAAGATCGAAAGCATGAGAATCGTTTCGCCTCACGGCATCTTCGAGATCTCCCGAACCTTCGACCCAATAGCCTTTCTGGGAAAGAAGAGCTTTGAGCCCTTCTCGAATACCCTCTTCATCATCGACGATAAGAATACGAGGGGGATGTATCTGGGGAAGGAAGTCGGTCATTCGTATGCCTTCCATTGGCGTTTGGGAGTGAAGAAAACATAAACAGGGCAGCACTGCCCCCTGACACCGCAGTTTCGGCAAAATTCACTAATGACTTGAGGAACAATCTTCCTGGTCCCTCACCCGAACGTTGAAAGAACCCTCAATCGATTCCTTCAGAAGCTGTAAAAATGATCGATGGCGTTTTGAAATTTCGATGAGATGGGATTTTTCTTTAAAGTTTGCGATTCCCAACTTCCGAAGCTGAAGCAAACTTCACCGAACATGCCTTCGGGCGATTGATTCGATGACAACGCTCGGTTGAGCAGACGGAGATTTCCAATGGGTCTAAGAGTTAATACGAACATCGCGTCCTTGAATGCCCAGCGCAACTTGGAAGGGATCACCTCCCGCTTGAACACAAACTACAGACGGCTTTCGACCGGCCTGCGAATCACAACAGCAGCCGATGACGCCGCGGGTTTGGCCATCTCAGAAAGACTCAGAGCACAGATTCGCTCAATCCAACAAGCGAAGAGAAATGCCAACGATGGCATCTCTTTGGTGCAAACCACCGAAGGTGCCCTCAATGAAGTTTCCTCCATCATGATTCGAATGCGTGAACTCGCGATCCAGGCCAATAATGGTTCAGTAAGCTCCTCGGATCGAAAGACCCTCAATGAGGAATTTTCCGCTCTCATCAGCGAAGTGGATCGAATTGCAAAAAGCACGCGGTTCAACCAAATTTCTCTCCTGGATGGAAGTGCAACCAACCTTCAATTCCAAGTGGGCTTTGGTACGACCGGAGGAGTCGACACCATTCTTGTGAGTCTTTCTCCGGCACTTTCAACCAGTTTGGGTCTCAGCGGTCTCAGCATCAATTCATCGGGAAGTCCCTCCGCCTCAATTGCTGCGATCGACACTGCTATCGATTCGATCTCAAGCCTTCGAGGCACTCTTGGTGCGGCTCAAAACCGCTTATCTTCCACCATTTCAAACCTCGGTGTCGCTTCTGAAAACCTATCATCTGCGGAAAGTCGTATTCGTGATGTGGACGTCGCTCTCGAAACTGCGAGCCTGACTCGAAACAGCATCCTCCAACAAGCAGCTATTTCTATTCTCGGGCAGGCCAACAGCGCTCCCCAAGCCGCATTGCAGCTCCTCCAGTAATCGGGAAGAAAGAGCAGGGAGCACCGGACTCCATAAACCATCCACCCGGCATGATTCATGATCTCGCCCCATGAATCATGTGACCCATTGGGTCCGTATCATGAGGGAATGCTGGACAATCCCTCCGCTCCTTCCTTTTTTTTTCGTTGAGCGAAAAAAGCTCAAAGCCCGATACCAAGGTCTTTTCCCAGCAGAAAGAGTAAAAGGAAAGGGTCCTTACTCTTCCCATTTCTCAAGCCAAGGGTCTCCTTTCCGATAATCGCCTTGCGTCCGAAAGTTCGGGTGCATGTCGCCGGGATTCGATCCCCTTTCCCCCTTTCGGATTCCGGCGGCAACCCTTTTTCCCCCCTTGGGAGAATTAGGAAATGAGAAAAGACCTCACGGAAGAATACAAAGAGGAATCATCATGGGTTTGAGAGTCAACACGAACATTGCTTCTATTAACGCTCAAAGAAACTTACAGAGAATCACCGATCGATTGACATCCAACTATAGAAGGTTGTCCACCGGTCTTAGGATCACCACCGCAGCGGATGATGCAGCTGGACTTGCCATCTCCGAACGGCTCAGATCCCAAGTCCGATCCCTCAATCAAGCCAAGAGAAATGCAAATGATGGCATTTCCTTGGTTCAGACCGCAGAGGGGTCCTTGAACGAAGTATCCTCTATTTTGATTCGAATGAGAGAATTGGCCATTCAAGCGAATAATGGCACCGTAAGCGATTCGGACCGCGCCACTCTCAATGAGGAATTTTCAGCTTTGATCAGCGAAGTCAGTCGGATCGCCAAAGCAACTCAGTTCAACAACATTAACTTGCTGGATGGTTCAGCAAGTAGCATGACCTTCCAGGTAGGTTTCGGAGTCACCGGAGGGACCGACACCATCGGCGTCAGCCTTTCGCCCGCCCTAACCACTTCTCTGGGGATTGACGCTCTCAGCATCAACTCCTCGGGAAGCCCTTCCGCTTCGATCGCAGCCATTGACACAGCAATCAACTCGGTCTCAAGCCTCCGAGGAACACTCGGCGCTGCTCAAAACCGTCTAGCCTCCACCATTTCCAACATCGGTGTCGCGACTGAAAACCTCTCTTCTGCGGAAAGCCGTATTCGTGACGTGGATGTGGCCGATGAGACTGCCCAACTCACAAGAAACTCGATCCTGCAACAAGCAGCGATCTCTATCCTGGGTCAAGCGAACAGCTCGCCCCAGTCTGCTCTCCAGCTTCTCCAGTAAGCGGGGAGGAAAATATACAGGAACTCAACTCCAGTTCTCTGGAGGACTTCCGTGAGGCGGCCGGCCCGGTGAAAACCGGGCCGGTTTTTTTTGTACTAAAAACAAACACTCTCGTAGATCTCTGAAAAAAGAAAAGTTGGATCCCAAACATCCACCCTGTCGCTTCAACAGAATCAACCGAGGTTTCTCCTCTCTAAAAAAGGGGGAACCCATCTCAACTGACGGACCCTGAGGGCGCTAATGACCTTGCAAACGCTCAATCGACCACGCAACAACTCAAGACAAGTGGAGCAAAAGAACTATGGGTCTCAGAGTCAACACTAACATTGCATCAATCAATGCTCAAAGAAACCTCCAGAGTGTCACCAACCGGCTTGGGGGGAACTATCGCCGGCTTTCAACTGGTCTCCGGATTACATCTGCTGCAGATGATGCAGCAGGGCTCGCAATTTCAGAGAGGTTAAGAGCCCAAGTCCGGTCTTTGAACCAGGCTAAGAGAAATGCCAACGACGGTATCTCTCTTGTCCAGACTGCAGAAGGCTCATTGAACGAAGTTTCAAGCATCCTCGTCCGGATGAGAGAACTCGCCATCCAAGCCAATAACGGCACGGTCAGCGACAATGACAAAAAGACTCTGAACGAAGAGTTCACTTCTCTTGTCAGTGAAGTAAACCGGATCGCAAAGAGC
>JALSSW010000010.1 GCA_026984035.1 Planctomycetota bacterium | reverse complement strand
GAACGACGGGAAAGGAAAGTTTACGGACGTGAGCGGCACACTCCCTGCCACCGGCTCAACTTTTCGAATCCGAGCCGCTGACCTGGATGGGGACAAGGATCTTGATCTTCTCTTAGGGGTTTGGGGTATTTCTTATCCCAGAATTTTAATCAACAATGGGAAAGGAAGGTTTTCCGACCAAACCATTCGACGCTTTCCTTTTGGCTATTCCAACTCTCCCGCTTTTGATATCGCAGATGTCGACGGGGACGGAGACCTGGATATCGCCTTTGCCTCCGGGGCAGCTGCTTTGGAGATCTTTGAGAACAACGGCAAGGGATACTTCAGGCGTTCCAAAAAAACCTTCTTCAAAAAGACAAAGCACAGTAGCGAAAACCTTCTCTTTATTGATCCAGACCAGGATGGAGACAAGGACATCCTGATTTCCACGACAACCTATTATCCAAAGGAATACAGGTCCGATTACAATCTGCGTTACTACGAAAACACAGGAAATGGCGTCTTTCTCCCAAAACCCAATATAATCATCCCTTACCGCATATGGGATGCCGCAGAGAGCCTCAGCCTTGTCGACCTGGATGAGGATGGGGACCAAGACATTCTCTTTCTCCCAAACGCTGGAACTTTGGAATTCACATACCGCCGCATATTCTTCAACACATTCCACCAACTCTACCCTCCCAGGCCCCCCGAACGGGGCAAACTCTATACCTTGGAAATCCATGGACGCCCCACGGAAGTCGTTCGGATTTTCGCCAGCTTTTTCCGCAAGCGTACAGCCTTGTCCTCTCTTGGAATTTTCCGCCTTGATCCTAGCAAAACGACCATTCTCTCAAATTGGCTGAAAATCCCCAAACAAGGTCCAGCAATCTTCAACATTCCCATCCCAAATCTCCCAAGCCTCAAAGGATTGCCACTCTCAACCCAGGCCTTCCATTTGGATTATTTGAAACCCTTGAAAAGCCGTTTCGGAAATGTCTTGACGGATCGCATCCGTTAGGGCGAAAAAAAAACTCTCCAGGCCCTCCTTATTTGGGGGCCTGCCCTCACAAACCCTCTAATCTCTCAAAGGCACAATTCTTTTCAAGAGAGCAGGATCTTTGAAGGGAATCTAGAAGGATTTCCCCCTCTTCCCCTTCTTTCGGGGAATGATATTGGGTCCCCTTGCAGCAACGTTGTCTTTGCCTACATGAAACTCGACGGGAAGCTCGGTGACAGGGTCGATGGCGATCACGGGTTTGTCGTGAGGGTATTGGGGTTGGCGGGGCTGTTTCGGTTTGGGGCTGAGCTTGCTGGGAAGGCCAAGCCAAAAGAAAACGGAACCTGGGGGGATGGGGTGGGAGGAGGTGGTTGACGCTTGGGTTTCGGGTCGGTAGACACGGATATCAGCAATGGTTATGGGGAATGCCCCTTCACGGTTGGACTTGGAGGAGGGGTAGGTGGCGGGAGCAAAATCGTGGGTGTTGGTGCTGGGGAATTCACATTGGCCTTCTTCGCGGAGGGATGCGTCGAAATAGTTTTTTCCGTGGGCTTCTTCGAGATCGATGGGGACGCCAATCTGGCCTCGGGCACTTTGGCCTTCTTCACCGACATGCCAAATGAGGAGGCCGTCTCGGAAAAAGTCGCTGTCGAATCCTTTTCGAGAGCGGACTTCCAGAAGAAAGTATTCTTCTCCCCCGGGTGAAAGGGGGAGGATGAGGGCCTGGTTTCTGCGGCCCTCGATGGGCGTCAGGCAAAGAAGCCCTCGGGCTTTGGGACGCAGGACGGTGGGTTGGAGCCAACCGAGTTCGATCTTGCAATAGGCACAAAGATGGAAGGGACGGTCCTTGAGGGAAGTTCCTCCCCCGAGGTGCCCTATGGCCATGGTGCAAAACTTTCCGATTCCGGTCCGGTGCCCGTAGCCATAGAAATCGGGTAAACCGAGCATATGCCCGAACTCATGACAGTGGACACCAATGGAGGCAAACTCCTTATCTCCCGCTTCGACGATGTAATATGGAACACTTCGCCCCCCAACACGCAGGGATGATCGATGGGGCCAGAGCTGACTGCCACGGAGACTGTCGCGGGCACCGGCGTAGATAAAGACGATCCCTTGATAGGCATCCAAGGCTTTGGGGCCTTCGCGCTTTCGCACGGCCTTTAAGGCATCTTCGAAGATCCTTGTCTTTCCCCCTTTTGCCCTCCCCATGTCCTGCTCATCGTAATAAGCCCAGGTCTCAGGGACTTGAACCCAGTCGAAGGCATTGCCTTCCAAGTCGAACTGGGCACAGGAGACTTCTTTGTAGTAATCCCGCATGCTGCCAAAGGTCCGCCGTCCATCCGGAGCCTTTGTATAGGTTCCTTCGGAGAAGAGCATCTTTTCGTAGGCATCTCTCGGCCAATCGGGGCGATGTTTGCGATCTTTGAACTCGACCAGGAGGACGGCCAGTTTAAAGGTCTTTCCGGCCCAACTCCGACGGCGGGACCTTTTCTTTTTTCGCGGACGGAGGCTGAGAGTGCGCTTCTCGGAGGTACGCCGGACATGGATTCGAAGCAGCTTGGCCTTTCGCAGGATCCTCCGGACAACCCCGCTCGAAGTCGGACTCTTGCGATTGAGGGAATAGATTCGGTCCCCTACTCGGAGTCCACCCTTATAGGCCTCTCCTTTGCGCTGCACCTGGGTGACAATAATCTTGCCCCGGCTTCGCTTGAACTTGAAGCCCGGCCAGGGTCCCGCCCCACGCTTGACAAGGATGTTTTTCTTGAGGGCAGGGCGATAGAGCTTGAGGGAAACCTTTTTACCCAGGCGTAGAGAGGCTATTGCGGTTTCGAGGTCGGCCATTTCCCGGATGGGGTTTTTGCCGATCCTCTCAATCAGGTCTCCCGGGAGAAGGCCTGCCTTGGCTGCCGGCCCATTCGGGCTTAGGTCTCGAATGTAAACGCCCCGCCTCCCAAAGCCCCCAAAAGAGATCCCAAGGTCCAAGCTCTCCGAGGGCGCGAACACCCAGGGTTTCTTCCAAGCACCCGGCAGGTCCTGGAGGGTCTTCAGTCCCGGCGGGATGCGCTGCGCCGCCCAAGGATCGGGAACGGCCGCTCCCGTAGGCTTCTGGACAAGCTTGCCCCCCTGGGGAAGCAGCAGGACAAGGATTAAGAGTAGGGTCCGCATTTCCCTCATGATGCATGCGCGGGATTCTCCTCGCGTCGTTTTTTTGAAAAAGGGACACCCATTCTACAATCCCTCCGCTGGCCTCCTCCCTGCTTCCCTTTCCTGTTCACTCGATCCAAGGCAATTTTTTCCTGATGTTCAGCGCATCAGGCTCGCCAAAGCATGCCCAAGGCGGAAAGATAGCTGCATGCTTCACAAGAAGGACACCCATCTTTCTACGGCCCCCCAGGTCTCCTCCCGTTGGAGAACCCCCCTCCTGGCCCTCGTCACATTTGCTGGATTTCTGGTTCGGCTTCTCGGAATCGGCTGGGGTCTCCCCAACCCCACCACTCACTGGCACTCCTACCACCCGGACGAATTCCAAATCGTGGACCCAGCCTTCGCCATTTCTCAGGGATTGGATTTCAACCCCCATAACTTCATTTATGGCAACCTCCTCCAAAACCTGAACGCTCTTGTCCTGAAACTCGCCTCCTGGACAGGACACACCGCCCTGCCCGAAGGCATGGCCAACATCTACCTTTGGCCCCGCCTCACCACCGTCCTCTTCGGCACCCTCAGCATCGCCCTTCTCTACCGCATCGGCTGCGTTGTGGGACACCCATCCATCGGCCTGCTAGCAGCCGCCTTGCTAGCCTTTGCCCCTGGCCACGCCCTCCACTCCTCCTTTGCAACCGTGGATGTCCCCGCAACTTTTTTTGCACTCTTCTGCCTACTGCAAGGGCTTCGCGCTATCGAATCAAAGGCCTCCGCCAGACCCGCCCTTCTCGGAGGGATCGCCGCCGGTCTCGCAGCCAGCGCAAAATATCCCAGCGGCCTGGTCCTTTTGGTCCTCTGGATCGCGCTCTTTTTGGGACAGCAGAGAATCCGCAGCTACCTCATCTCCGCCCTCGCCGCCTTCCTTGCCTTCGCCCTAACATCTCCCTATGTCTTCCTCGCCTTCGATGAATTCCAAAGGGCCCTCCGGGGAGTCGCCGCAAACTCCCGAACCGGAATGATCTTTTTATTCTCCGGAATGGGAAACGGATGGAGCTATCAAGGCCTCGTCAGCCTTCCCTACATCCTCGGGATCCCCACCTTCCTCGCAAGCCTCCTCGCCCTGCCGCTCATCGCACGACACTGGGGAAAAAAGGCTGTCCTGCTCCTCGCCTATCTCCTCATCTTCTTTTTCTACACAGGCTTATCCAAAAACCTCTTTTTGCGGTACGCCCTCCCTCTGTCCCCCGTCCTTTGCTTGCTCGCTGCCGCCCTCCCCCAGCTCCTCCTGCGCCCCGGCCGCTTCAAACAATGGGTGTCCCTTTTGTTGGTTGGAGCAGCGGGGCTGCTTAGCTTGGGGGTGATGGGGGCGAAGGCGATGAGGGGACCTCGGGATCAAGCACGGGCCTGGCTCTGGAGCGAGGTTCCGGCGGGGACAAGCATGGGTGTCCCCGATTGGCCGGGCCCCCTGGAGGTGCCCTTGGCGCTGAACAACGGAGGGGAGGGGGCCGAAGCAATGATCCGAGCGGAGCAGGCGAGCGGGCGGGCGCGCTTTAAGTTGGTGGTTTGCTCGGACTGGGATCTTGCAAAATTAAAGAATGAAAAACCGACCTTTTTTGTGCTCAGTGAATTTTCCTGGCGGGATGTGCGTCGTCTGAAAGGAAAGACCAAAAGGCTCGGCTTTGCCAAAGGGCAAGAAAACTTGCGGAAATTCGTAGTGGATTGGGCAAGGCGGGGGAACCAGTTTTTGGATACGCTCGAATCGGACTATGAACTCGCAAAGAGATTTACGACCTTTCCCCCTTCTTTGTGTCGCCTGTTTGGGGCTGGCTTCGCTCCTCATGACTGGCTCTATCCCTTCCCCGAAGTCCGTGTCTATCGCAGGAAGTGACCGCCGGGGAAGCCCCAAAAAGACTGGGGACTAACAAAAGCGGCCAAGCCAGAGTCAGGAGCAAGAACCTCTCCCCAGCTGTGTTCAAATGCCATTGGATTTCCCGAGGGGTGAAGAGAAAGACCAGAAAAAACAAGCTGAGATGAAAAAGAAACATCCCAGCAAAAAAACGGTCCAAATTTTTTGCCCCTTGGATGATCTCCTCTTTTTTTCTCTGCCAAAGAGACTGAATCAGGAAACGAAGCAATAGATAGGGAACAAAAAACCAAAGCAAACCCCATGCGGA
>JALSSW010000009.1 GCA_026984035.1 Planctomycetota bacterium | reverse complement strand
TCTTTCTCCCCCATCTATTAGCAATCAAAAGTATCTTTCCCCCATCCTTTCCTTTTCTCCAAAACAGAGGTTCATGAAACCTCATGCATCTTCCCTGCCCAGGAACCCAAGAGGAACGAGAACCTCAGGAATACGGGCCATCCAGCTCAGGTGGAACCTCTTGAGGTGTAGACCTATTGGACGGTATGGGTCACGGCTTTGGACCGAGAAAAAGTCAATTCAAAACGTGGAAGGTCTGCAAAATTCCACTCTGCTTCGCTTAATCCCGGAGCAAGAAGGAGCCGGTCCCGAACACTGATCGCCCAAGCTCCTTTTGCGAGACCCGTCAATGAAGCAGAAGCTAAATCCGGCAATTGAACCGAATCCACACCCGAAGCAGAGTCCTCATCCCCAATTAAAAGCTCCCAATGTCGACCGGATGGCCCAACCGCTTCGATGCTGTGAAAGGCAAGAGTGCCACTGAGGACAGATGTGGAGAGCCTGTCCTGGAAGGACACCGCAGGACTTCCTGTAAAAGAAGAGGTGGGAGAGCTTATCGTCGGCACCCCTGCGGGAGAGACAAGCGAGGTGACTGCTCCAGAAAATGGGTCTGAAATCAATGCACGATGACGACTCAGATTTCCATCGCTATCCTTGGCTTGCGTGGAGACCCAGGCAATCGGCCCCAAAGTAGAGAAATCCACCAACATGGACAGGCTATAGGATCCATCGATGGACCATGAAGATCCACTTCCCTTGGAAAATCCAAGCCCCGCCAGACTCATTCCCGGAAACCCATTCAGACTCGCGAGGATTTGAACACTTGGATCAGCAAGCAAGTTGCTCGTATCCAAGCCTGTTGCTCCACTAAAATCCAGAGAATAGGCACCTGATAGGTTGGAAAAAGTGTTGATGGCCGAGCTCAGGCTCAGCGTAATCGCATAATCCTGACCTGCGGCAAGCGGTTTGGGTGGGGCCAAGTTCTGGCCCCCACCCCCACTGGTTGCAGCAATGGATGCTGCATATAAGGCATATGTCGGCTTCACAGTCGGGGGTAAAACCCCAGCAAACGCGGAGACAAGAAGAGGCCTCCTGGATTTAACAGCCATGGGACCAAAGCTCTTCGGGGAGGTCGAACTCGTTTCCAAAACAAAATCATCATCTGTTTGGGTCGGGATATTGATCCCAACCCGAGCACGGATCCCTGGAAGGGCTGTAAACCCCAGAGTCCCCGTTAGATTGGAGGTCCCTGTGGAAATAGGCTTTAACGGAAGGGATACATGTCCGGCTTTCGTATTTAAAAGGCTGAAGAGGTGATACCCACTTTTCACCAAAGTAATGGAATAACGAGAACCTGTGAGACCAGTGAAAACCGCTTGCCCATTGGAATCCGTTGTTTTCTGCATTTGCCCCGAACCTGGCTTTGTCGGCATCCCAGGCTCCACTAAAACGGAAACTCCTGGAAGAGCTTCGAGAGTCGAATCGTCGTAGACAACCACCGTCAGCGTCCCTGTAGAAACCGATCCGGTGACAAATCCTCTTTGGACAATGGATCCGCTTGCAGTCGCAGAGGCAAAGTTGCCAGCCTTATCCCGCAAGTTCAATGTCATAGCTTTGGCTGATGTTTGTCGGTTCAGGAGAAAGGGATTGGAAAAAAAAGTCCCATCGCTGTTCGATGCAAAGAGATGGTAGGTCGTAGAACCCACAACTAAATCGATCTCACCCAGTTGCTCAGAAGCCACGCCATATAGGGAAACGGCATTCAAATCAGTAAGAAAAACATTGGTCCCGGTAGCAGAAACGGGAGGTCCGACCTGAGTCAAAGTGGGACGAACCGAGTCTTGCAGGGTTGCCGGTGCGAGAACATATCCAGTGATCTCACTTCCACGAGAGATCCGAGCACAGAGAGTCAAGCTGCCGTCTTTAAACTTTGTATTCCCTACCGAACCTAGCTCTCCGACGAACGAGACATCCACAGTCCCTTCTCCCGAGATCCCTGCTTTTTGCGCCTTTTCTAAAAAGAGAAGGGCCTTATCCGTTTTTCCCTTCGGATCTTGTCCATAGATGCGAACCGTGATTTGATCCCCCGGCTCGGTTTCCGAAGGGGTTGCTACCGAGACCTTGAGGTTCGCTAAGTTATCGAGGTTCACCTTATTTTCGAATCCAGATGTAGGATTCCCCACCTTGACACTCTTCACGGGGAGGACACCAGCACTAATAAAGGTAACTGGGGGATGTTTTTTACCAGGGTCCAGTTCCACCGTGCCTGCTTTGATGTCCTTGGTGTAGACAAACTCGATTTTCTTGGATTTGGGCAGGGGACTTGATGGGGAAAGGCGAATTAATCGGGGATCGGGCGCAGTAGCTACCCGGAGAGGAAAGGAAATGCCGGCGGAAAGTTTAGAACTCGCTCCCTTTTCCTGGAGATAGATCGAACTTTCGGTAACGGTTGTTGGATCCACAGGAACCGAGAGACCAAGCAGGGCAGGACTCGAACGCAAAACCCCCTTGTCATTATCCTCAGGAAACCGAAAAACCATTTTGGGCCCCGCACCAGAGGGGGCATCCGTTTTGAATTCCCCCAGAACCCCCTGTTTTCCCAAGGTCGCCTTATCTAGGTCTCGAACGTTGGAACCTGCCACAATTTCAATACTTGCTCGTGGTGGAAAGGGAGAAGAGGGACGCATCACGAGGAGGCGTCCTCCCAAAATCAGATCATAGGTCGCAGGGATGACCGTCGTGGTGCCTTTGACTCTTAAAAATAAATGGCTGGGTTTGGTTGTTGTCGAACTCTTAATGCTGTCAAAATTCATCGCTTCGTTAAACAGCACAAAGACGGGAGTGGTGATCTGCCATCCAGACCCAGTGGGACCAACCCTTTCAACCTTGGGACGATTGGAAAGCACAATGGCACCGTCCATTGGGATTTGGAACTGGTTCGTGTTCGCCCCCTTGGAGGACCCTTTTTTTTGATCAAAGGCTCTCCCAAGATTATCAGAGCAGGACCCTAGAAGGAAAAGGAAGGAACCCAAACAGGCAATGAAGCATCGCGTGGTGTTTTTCAACATTCGCAGGAGGCCGTCAAAAGAGAAAAAAGAATCCGCGAGAAAATCCGCTGATTCAATAGGTTACCCCGATCCGACGGAAAGAGTGTCCCGATTATTTCCCCAAGGTTTGTTTCGGAGCTTCAAAATTTTTGAGGTCGTACCCTGTACCTATTTAATAGGGTCCCGGTTTTGCACCTGTTTCCCAGATAAGGGCTTGAAACCAAATTCGAGCCTTCCCACCCACCCTTCCTGGAATCGACACTCCTGGATAAGGCGCTCAGACCTGGAAAAGAGGTTTATGCGATTCGAGCCAGGAGGCCATCCAGGCCATCCAGGATGAGCTGTTGAGAATCCAAAAGCTTTGAGATCTCTTGGTTGCCTTCCTCGATTTTACCCTCTTCCAGGGAATTTTGAATTTCTCCACAAAAGGCAGAGGCTCTGGACAAACCAATGTTTCCAAAGCTGGATTTCATGCGATGGACAATGGCTTTGGCTTCCGAAAAAAGACCTCCATGAAGACAATCATCCAATTGAATGAAAAAATCCGTAACTTCCGCCTGGAGATTGCGGACAAGATCCTCGAGAAGTTCCCGTTCATCCGGATCATCAAAATCAAAATTTTGGAAAAGAAAATCCCAATTGATTTTTTTCAGTCCTTGCATTTCTTTGTCTTGGGCCTTCATGAGCCGGTTCTCCCAAAAATCTTATTTGCCTGGCTTGGCGCGGAATCCATCCGCGCCACCTTGTCCCTCAAAAATTTCCGGAAGAGGTAGTACTGCTTGGAAAAAAGCGTCTTGGAGTTTTGCCACCACTTCTGCAACTCCACCTTTGGTCAAGGACAGATCCTTTTGTAGACGACCCTGCCAAAGGAGATGATCGGTATGCGAATCTCGAAGAGTTACCAGGAGATCAACGCGGACATCGAAACCTTCTTCCCCTTCCTCAAAATGAAAGACTCTTCCCGTAAGGACCCAATCCGAGGGGGTCGGGTCAATGGCATCGACAACGGCATCAAACATCCCGGACTCTTGAAAGGAGCGGAGGAGCGCATCAGAAACCAAGCCTCCCAGAGGGGCCGCCCAGCGCTCGTATGGGTATCTCTCAATGCGGCCCTCCTTGGTCTTGACACGGATTTCGTCTCCAACCAAATGCGGAGCCAAGCTGAAGTCTTCAATTCTTAAGATCCGGCCGGTGGGAGAAAAAGGAGAAGCAAGGGAAGGAGCGGAAAGCGGGTAAAAATTCGGTTCCCTGATTTCAACGCTCCCGCAGGAAGCCAAAGTCACCCCGAGAAGGGGTCCGAACAGATAAAAACCTATCGCTTTCATTCCTCCCTCCCGGAGCCTGCTGGGACAGCCTGAACTCTGGCCTTTCGGTTGTTCCCAAAGATCAGCGCCCGGGGGCTCGACCGGAGCGCCCGGATGAAACCTTGGAACTCTTGCACTGCGATCCGAAGATTGCGGAGAAGCCCAGACCATTCGAGCCGATTCCCACCCAAAAGACGACCCAGCTGTGTTGACGCATTCCTGGCTCCATCCAAAGTTGCTTCAAGCTTTTTGGCGATGGATTCCGACCGGGCAAAGGCAGCTTCAACCTCGGGCTTGGACAAAAGAGCTTCTGCTCGACCCAGAGTTTTTCGGAGGCTGGGAAGGACCGTCCGGGAATCCGCAAGGAGTCCTTCGAGTTCAGGAAGACTCTTTCCCTCCACACGATCCATTAGCTTTGTCAATCGACGATCCAAGGTTTGCATCAAATGATCACTGTGATCCATCATCTTGGAGATGCGATCCAAATTGGCATCACTCAAAAGAAGCCCCAACCTTTGAGTCACCCTATTTAAATTTGCGAGTAGACTTGAGATCCCTTGCATGGCTTGGGGGAGGCTGCTGGCCATTTGAGCCGTAGGGGAAAGAGAGGCTTTTATCAAACCATATTCAAGGACCTCCTCCCCATCCTTTTCATAGCCTGAAAGCTCGACCGTTACCTGACCAGTAACCCAAGCTCGATCCAAGCTCGCCCGGGTTACTGTCTGGATCGGAGCTTTCCTGGGATCCACTTCAATGCTCACTTCGGTGACTCCATTGGAAAAACGCATATCCGTAACATTCCCAATTCGGACTCCTTGGAAATTCACGGGGGAACCGATGACCATCCCCTTCACCGTCTCCTTAAAATGGATGAGATAAGTCTTCTTTTCGGTTCGCAAACTTGAGCCAATCGCAAGAAAGAGAAGCAAAAAGAGAAGCCCCACTGAACTCAGCAGGAAAAGGCCGACCCTGAAACTTCTCGAACGCTGCTTCATCGATTTCCTTGGGGAACTTTGCGGAGGAGGAAGGTCATGTCTTTAAAAACCTGGCGAGGCCACCGCTTCTCTGTTCTTCGGCCGGAAGCGCCCGATGGATAAAGTCCTGAACCTTGGAATCCTTGTTTTCTCGGATCTCGTCAGGGGTGCCTCGCGCAAGAATCCTTCCTTCGCTAAGCATGATCATTCGGTCAGCAATCATGAAAGCCGAAGGAATATCATGGGTCACAACCACCATGGTGATCCCAAAGACCTTATTGAGCTTGAGGATCAGGTTGTCTACTTCTACAGCAGTAATGGGGTCCAGTCCGGCGGAAGGCTCATCAAAGAAAATTAACTCCGGGTCCAGAGCCATGGCCCGGGCAATCGCTGCCCGCTTCTTCATCCCTCCCGACAAGGAGGAGGGGGAGAGCTGCGCTGCATGTAGAAGCCCCACCATGTCCAACTTGAGTTTTGCGATGCGCTCAATACGGGCCGGGGCGAGACGAGAGGATTCGTGAAGAGGAAGGGAAACATTCTCAAGGACGGACATGGAATTCAAAAGCGCCCCCCCTTGAAAACTAAACCCCATGCGTCCCCTCATCTCTGCCAACTCTTTTCCCTTCAAAGTATAAAGATCCCGGCCGAAAAGTTGCACAATCCCCATTGTTGGGGGAAGCATCCCCGACAAATGGCGCAGAAGGGTTGTTTTTCCACAGCCCGAAGGCCCCAAAATCACGAAGACCTCCCCCTGAAGGACGGACAGGTCAACGCCCTTTAATACGGTTCTCCCATCAAAGCTGGTCTCCAGGGCAATACCCCGAATCAACTCCTCTGTCGGAGGGGTTCGATTCAAAAGCTCCTTTGGAATCCTAGGTCTTCTTTTAAAGATTCTCATGCCCCAACCCGCAAAAGAAGGACGAAAACGGCATCGAATACGATGATCAGGAAGATCGATGCTACCACTGCACCAGTCGTTGCCTTCCCCACTCCCACCGGACCGCCTTTGACATTCAAGCCCAAGGAGCAGGCGACAAAGGCTACGAGGCTCCCGAAAACCGTCGATTTAAGAAGAGAACCGAGAATGTCTCCGGCTTGCAGGGCGTCGCTTGTAGCTTCGATGTAAACCTGCCAACCGAGGTCCACCACAAAGACCCCGAACAGAAGACCACCGAAGATTGCGATCGTCGAGAAGAGAATGGCAAGGCAGGGGGTTGCCAATGCTAACGCTCCTACCTTTGGAACGACTAGATACCTAACGGGGTTGATCCCCATCTGCCGTAAGGCATCCACCTCCTCGTTGATGACCATTGTCCCCAGCTGCGCTGCAATGGAGGAGCCAGAACGGGCTGCGACAAGGATTGCCGTCATTAAGGGGCCGATCTCGCGCGTGATGCTGACCGCAACCATATCCGCTACATACTTATCCGCGCCAAAAACCTTGAGTTGGACCCAAGCCTGCATAGCAAGAATCAGCCCAAGGAGAAAGCCAATCAAACCGACAATCCCAATAGCCCCAATCCCCGTATGTTCCAATTCGAGGAAGAAACGCCCCTTACCGGAGCGCCTCCCTCCGGTAGAGGAATCCACCAAAGTTTGGGCAGCCTCCAAGAGAAGATCCTTGCCAGCCCCCACGCGTTCTATCACTGGAATTGCTTTATCCCCCAGCCTCTCCACAAAATTGCGTTTCGGTGCTGTTTTGTCCGGAACCAAGAGTCTTTCGATCCCAACCAGGGAAAAAAAATCCGAAACTGAAGGGCGGACCCCCACCAAGCGGAGATCGATTTCTTGGGCCTTGGCCTCTTGGAGAGCTTCGATCAAAAAAGCCATGCCTGCACTGTCAAAGGCCTCCACAGCAGATAAATCGAGCACCGCATGCCTGTCCTCAATTGAAGCTTGTTGGAGGAGCCTCTGTAGGTCAGGGCTAAGAGCCTCCACCTCCCCTCGATCAAATCGAGGAGGGAGGACCAAAGTCGGGATTGAAGATGCAATTTGGGGCAAGAAAGCTCTCTCAATACGGGGAAATCAGAGTTCCACTTCTTCCTTTGCATCGACCCATTCCTTTTGCTTTCTAAAACTCTTGGAGAGGAAAATCCGCGGTAAAGCAAAAAGGGCTGGGCTCCTCTGAACCTCTTCAGGATTTTTGCCTGAAAGCTTCGGATCTCTCATTCCACTGGAAAGATTGCGCCGGAAGAACCCTCTTCCACTGGGAGGGGAAATGGGGGGATCCCTTGGCCCCCCATTTGCCTGGACCCCAGGGGAACCGCCCAAGGCTTAAGGGCATCACATTTGCTGGGAAATGTGGGACGCACGAAGAAACAATTTGTATTCTACTCCTTCAAGGCTTGTCCCAGCCCCCTTTCCCCCTTCACAATGGGGCCGACCAAAGATCTCCGGAACCGTTTTCCAAGTAGGTAGACCTTGCTGAGACCCACATTACGACGCCCCAAAGCGGGGGCCCTCACTCTCATTCTCATCTCTTTTCTCCTTCCATTCTCCTGCAGAGGAGCGGGTTCGAAGGAGTCTAGGGCCAAATCTCCTAGCGGGGATCCCTCCATCCTCCTGTTACGTGCCCGAAACATTTTGGATGAAGGTAAAGCGGATGAGGCCCTTTTGCTCCTGGATACAATGCGGAGAAGGTCCAAGGCCTTCCCAGCTTCACTACGATTTCGTTTTGAGCTTCTTTATGGCCAAGCCTATCTAGCTTTTGCAAGGGAGCTTCGGAGAAAGGGAGCCAATGGGCTCTCCATTCAAGCCAACTACCAAGACGCAGCCAATCATCTACAGAAAGCTGCCCAGCTTGCTCCAAAGGACCCTCGACCTTTCTTGTGGCTGGCGAAAACTTATAAAGATCAGGGCCTTTATGCAGAAGGGGCTGCTGCCGGGTTCAAGGCCCTTGCTCACCTCGATGAGTCAACAGCAAAAGGCGAAAGGGCCCGCGCCGCCCTCCTCACAAGCGAAAACCTCTATGGAGAACTCACTTCTTTGCGGCGTAAGGAAGGAAGCCGAATTTCAAAAGCTTCCAAGGATTTAGCCAACAAACTTTATGAAACCATTGACCCTGCCCTCGGGTTCCCCGACACCCGCGGTCGGGCCTATCAGCTCTATGCTTGGTCCAGTCAATGGATAGGAGATCCCAGCGAAGGCTTTGGGGTCCTTACCGATGCTCTCCGCGAGGAGCCGGAAGACTTTCAATTACAGCAGACTTTTTTCAACTTCATCATTGCCAACCGAAAGATCGGGGATGCATTGGAGTTTTACCGACAATGGATCAAGGACCTTGCCCAGGAATCTGATTCTCCCAAAGCCCTCGCCCTTACCAACTTTTACCTGGGATCCACCGAAGCAGCCCTAGGAGACAATCTCAGGAAAGAAGGAGACAGGAGAGGGGCTAATGCTGCCTTTGCAAAGGCGAAACAAGCATTTCTCAGGGCAGCCCAGCTACCCGCCTTTGCCAAAAATTCCAGAATCAGGGCGGCCTTGACCCATATCTCCCGGGCAGATCTCGCCATCTCTGCCGGGGAATTGGATCAGGCAAGGAAAGAACTGGCTGCCGCATACAAACTTGCCCCCGAGGTAGCCCAGGTGGACCCAAACGGGATCGATCACTACTTTGATGGAGCCCGAAAGACCTATCGGGGATTGCTCTTCAAGATTGGGGCACGATTGATTGGAGAGGGCCTCGAGAAAGCCCTCAATTACTGGCGTTTTGTGACCCAAAAGCATCCGACCTGGGGGCCAGCCTGGAACAACTTGGGATTGACGGCAAGAGACTTGGGTGTGCGGATCGCTCGCTCAGGCCAAATTGAAAGAGCCAAGAGCCTTTGGGAAGAGAGCTTTGCTGCATACAAAAAAGCTGTCCAATTTTCCGGCAATGATCCTCGTATCGTCAATGACTGTGGCCTCATGCTGGTCTATCACCTGAAAAGGGATTATCCAGAAGCCCGGAAACTTCTGCACAAAGCCATTGAAATCGGACAGGCCCAGTTGGATGAAATGCCTGAGTCGGATCCCAACTTGGAACCAAGGCTCCGAGAAAAACGACGGAGGATTGAAGAGGCCGTTGGGGACGCTTGGCAAAACCTTGGAGTCCTTGAGGAAAACCTGGGACATCCAGAAAAGGCCATCCCCTTTTACAAAAAAGCCATTCAATTCTTTCCCAAAACCCGAAGAAGTGCCGCTAGTAGATTGGCCTTGTTAGAAAAGAAAAAGAACTCCGGGTTCTTCCCTTATCCTCGGAACTCCTTTGATCTTGTTTTCCCTCGCCGTCTCGAGGACTTAGCCCCCCTCCCTTTTCAGCTTGAGTCCGATCTCATCAAGGCTTTGGAGCTTGCAAAGCAGGGGAACTTCCAAGAAGCCTTTACTCTTCTTTCTCCTCTCATCCGGAAAGCAGGAAAGAATCCGGAGCCTTGGTTTGTGGCAGGAAGAACCGCCCTTCTTTTCGCCCAATCCCTCATGCAGCGGAGGGAGAGAGGAGCCAGAAATTATTTAGCGGAAGCCATCGATCGTTTAGAAAAAGCCGAAGCACGGATCCTTGCACAAAAGAAAGGAGGCGAGGTTTTTGGGTTGCGAATTCATGTCCTCCCAGCCTTTGATCTTTGTCAAGCCTACATCCTCAATGGAGAAACGGACAAAGCCGCGACGCTTGCCGCCCGTCATTTGAAACATTTAGATTCCTTAGGCACAGAATTACCCCAAGCCCTCCTCACAGCTTTTTATCTTCGCATCTCTTCTGTGGCTGCTCGAAAAGCCATCGGAGACCTCTCCCGTTCCCCGAAGTCCAAAGATTCTCCCCCTTCATTTAAGACCGCCCGGGCATGGATCCTTAAATGTATGAAGGGTCTCAAAGCCCTAGCCAAAGATGGGGGAACCCTTGACCTACAATCCATGGAAGAGGCCGTGGGGCTCCCCGTCAATTTGCCTGCCTTTGCAAAGGCTTGGAAAGACATGGAGCTCTGGGCCCGGCAACCGAAAGAGGCCATCTCAGCCCTTGGGCAAATCATGGCCTTTTCGCCAAAGAAACTGCTTCCTCCTCTGCTCACGGAGCTGAGTCAAGTCGTCACAAAGTACGGCGGAGCAGAGGAAGCGATCAAAACTCTTGAACCTCTCGAAAAGCGGTTTCCGAAAGACCCCACGCTTGCCTGGTACAAAGGCTACTTTTTCTACATCCTCGGAAACGAAAGACGAATGGACCCCAAGAAAGGGGACCCCATTCAGGCCTATACTTTGGCTGACAAAGCGCTTTCGGATTCCAGTAAGTACAAACCAAGCTTCAAGGGATCGGCGGATTATTGGAGGGCGGCAACCCAAACAGGGATCGGGTTCTACTACGCAACCAAAGGTCGAAACAAAGATGCCAAAAAGGCTTGGTTCAAAGCTCTAAGCCTTAGCGATAAGGCGGCCACCGAATACAAAGACCCCTTGATTCGGAGAACGGCCAAGGTGGGGATCCTCGGGCTTGGTGCTCCCTTTTTTCGAAATCGCGATTTCGAAGGAGGAGCTGCCCTCTTTGAAGAAGCGAGCAAAGCACGACCGGGGGATGTGGATTTCTGGAACAACCTAGGTCTCTTTCTTCGCGAAGCGGGGCGAACTGCCCGAGATCCACAAAAGGCTAAAAAACTGTTTGAACGGTCATGGAAAGCTTATAACCGAGCCCGTCTCCTAGAGCCTCGAAACGTACGCCTCCTCAATGACACAGCCTTGGTTGATGTCCATTATCTGAGCAAGTATCCGAGGGAAGCGGAAGATCTTCTCCGCCAAGCCATTAAACTTGGGAAAAAAGCTTTTGAAAAAAAATCCAAGGATCGAGTTTTAGAAGAAGCCCTTGGAGACTCCTACATGAACCTCGGAATCCTTTTGATGAAGGATCCAAATCGACTGAAAGAAGCCGAAGTGGCTCTCAGGGAAAGCTGGAATTACTACCCATATCGAAGGAGAGCCACTGGGAGGCACTTGAAAGAATTGGAAAGTATCCGAAAAGGAAAAAAGAAGGGAGGTCGGGAAAAAGGATGAGAAGGAGGCACTTACAAGTATTCCAGGGAAGCAGAATCATAGGACAGGTCTTTCGAGGAAGCGCCTTGGCCTGGTTTCTCGGATTCGTTCTGCCCCCACTCCTCCTCATCACTCAGGGAACAGGACAAAGAAAATCTGAACTCCTCTCCAAGGTTCAAAGCCAAGCAAGAGATAAGGCCAAGGATCTTTCGGGTCGCATTCAAAAAAATCCCAACAACCGGGATTTACATCTTGAGCGAGTCCGGGTTTTGATGAATGCGGAATTATTCGACGACGCTTTAGAAGCTTTGACAGAGTCTCATCGGATCTTCAAGAAAGATTTTGATCTCCTGCTCTGGACTTCAAAAGCCTTTATGCAAAAAGCCAAAAAACTCATAGGAAGTCCCAGAACCCGGGATGGAGCCATGGTGGATTTTGAAGACACAATGGTTTTCGCTGATCGAGCCTTGGATCTCAAACCTAACGATTTTGAATGCCTCCGCCTAAGGGGTTTCGCATCATATTATCTGGGTGAGGATGATGAGGCCATTTCCACTGCGAACCGACTTATCGAATCCTTTCCCCGAAAACCAGATGGCTTTTTATTACGTTCCGAAACTTTGTTTCGCCAATACACAACAGGCATTCAGAACAAAGAACTCCAACCTAAAGATCGCAAGGTACTTGTTCAAAAAATCCAGCAAGATTTAAAAACCGCCTCCGAACTCAATCCATCGCTATCTCTTTCTTTCCGCCGGCTTGCGGACCTTTCTGCATGGGAAGGAAAAATGAAAACAGCCATGGATCATTACCTTCAAGCAGTCATTCGTGATCCCCAAAAAGGTGCTCCACTTGCTTGGCTTCGCCGGACCCTTTCCTCCGAAAAACGTCTGTCTTTTTTCAAGAAGGCCATCAAGGGATTTACAAAGAAACATCCCAAAGATCCCAAAGGATCCATTCTATTCTTTGAAGCGGGGCTTGCGGCCTTTGAACTGGGAAAGAGCAAGGAGGTCCAAAGCTTCATGAAGAAGGCTTGGGCCTTGGATAAGAGCTTGAACCAAGCTGCCTACTATTTCGCCATTTCCTCCCTTTCTTTGGGCAAACAGGAAGAGGCAAGCCTTGCCCTAAGTTACCTCCTCAGAGAATCCCCCCATCCTTTAGTGAATGCCCTCAAAGCTGCGGGGAATCAGGGAGTGTATCACGCCAACATGCTTGCATCCCTTGCGAAAAAGGCCGACCTCAAGGGAGCTCTGGCCCTATCCCGAGAACTTAACCATGCCCTCGGGATCTATCGCAATCTCCCCGAGGAATGGAACAACTATGCCTTTCTCTGCAGAGAAACCGGCAAATATGAAGAAGCTTGGAGGGCCTACAATAAAGCCCTTAACCTATCCCCCAAGGATCCACAAATTCTTAATGACGCTGCATTGATCCTTCAGTATCACCTGCACCGAGATTTGGAAAAAGCACGAAGGATGTATCGGGATGCCATCGTTTTCGGTGAGAAGATTCTCGCCTCCAAAAGTGCCAGCCCAGAAGAAAAAAAACGGGCAAGGGGTTCTATCAGGGATGCCAGGGCTAACCTCGCCAAGATGGATGGGAAGGGAATGAAGACACCTACGGGGGGAAAAAAAAGCAAAACAGGACGCAAGAAAAAGACCAAAGACTCGCGCTAGAGGGGTCCGGAGACCAAGGATCCTTTTTAAGACGGAATTTCTTTTAAAAATTCCTCAAAGGCCACCCAACTTTTCTCCACGCATTCTTTACCGGGAACTTGGACATCCAGCCCCCCCAATTTTCCAAGAAGAAGAAAGACCATTGCCATTCGGTGATCCCCATTGGGGTTGAGTCTCACCCTCCCCTTTTTGGGAACAAGTCTCCCCCCTTGGATCCACAACCCCCCAGGCCGTTCTTGGACGGGGATGCCCAGGGTTCGAAACCCTTCAGCAAGGGTCTGCACACGGTCCGACTCCTTTATCCGGAGCCGGGGAGCGTCACCAAGTTCATGTTCTCCCTCGCGGAAAACACAAAGAAGAGCCAGGGGAGGAAAGCTGTCGGGGCGAAGATCCAGATCCTCATAATGGAGATTTCCCTTGCCTGGCCCCCTACCTCGAAAGAAGAGTCCCTCCCTGGAAAAACAGACCTCATGCCCCAAGGCCTGGAGGTTTTGCAAAACCGACATATCAGGATGAACCTCCCCATGAGCCGCTTTTGGAAGAAAAATTTCCTGGGAATGGATGGCAGCCGTGACCAAAGCAAAGGCCAAGGCGGAGGGATCTTTGGGAATCCAGAGGGCCTTAGGTTTGACTCCAGCAGTCAAAGATCGAGGCCGACCCGAGGAAAGAAACAGCTCCCCCCCTTCGCTCCCAATGGGAGGCCAGCCTAAGGACTTCAGGGCCTGAACCGTAAGCAGCACATAAGGATGGGTGTCCCCTTTGGATGTCCGGCAGCTGAGGCGGGCGGGCTCGCCACGGGCGGCGAGGCCGATCAGAAGGCCCGAAGCCCCTTGGGTCCCGGTTCTTGCATCCACAACGATGGCTGTCCCCCTTCGATGGGAGCCTTGGGACGGGATGCCTGGAGCTTGGAGGTGGAAGGGGACATGGCCGGGCTTCTTTGCAAAGGAAAAACGGGCTCCCAGGCTCTCAGCCAGGGGAAGAACGGAACCCAGGGGACGGCCTTCTATTTGGGAGTTCCCAACAATGGAGACCTCCCCTCCCAAGGCGGTGATTCCACCCACCAAAAAACGTAAGAGGGTGCCGTTGGACCTCACATCCACGATCCCGGAAAGGGGACGGGGTCCAAGACCGGTCACGAAGACTTCGCCCTGATCCTCTCGCAACTCGGCTTTCCCTCCAAGGGACTCGAGGGCTTGAAGCATGACCCGGAGATCCTGACTGAGCCTCTCGCCCTTTTGGAAGCAAAAAACACGTTCCCCTTCTTCAAGGAGCGAAGCAAAGAGAACTCGTTGAAAGAAGGATTTACAGGAAGGGAGAGTATCGGTCCTGAGGGGCATCCTTATGCCAGTCTATTCATCAGATTGCTTCAAGGGTATGACTTCGCTTCACAAGACTTGAATCCCGGCCGAAAGGGGCCAGGATTGCGCGTTTCAGATCCCCAAACCCTTGTTGTTTGAAGGAGCCTTGACCTTGAGCTTACCTCCTGCTGTCCTCAAAACCGACCTTTCTTCCGCTAAGCTTCTCGGAAAGGGGAAGGTCCGCGATCTCTATGAGTTGGAAGGCGATCTTCTTCTCGTCGCCACAGATCGCCTCTCGGCTTTCGATGTTGTTCTTCCTACGGGGATCCCCGGACGGGGTCGCATCCTTTGCAACCTCTCTTCGTTCTGGTTTCGGATGACTCGAGACCTTTGTGACAACCATATGATCTCCACCGAGGTGGACGACTGGGGTGAGCTGAGCCCCGAGGAGCGTCGCCTCCTCCAGGGCCGCACGATGCGCTGTAAAAAAGCCGACCCCCTCCCGGTGGAGTGGGTCATACGTGGATATCTGACGGGAAGCGGATGGAAGGACTACCAGGCCATGGGAACTGTCTCAGGAGTTCAGCTCCCCCAAGGTCTCCAACACGCAGAGGCTCTTCCCCAACCCATCCTCACTGCCTCAACAAAGGCCGAGGAAGGACATGATGAGCCGATCTCCTTCGAACAGGTCCAGGAGCTTTTGGGGGAGGATCTTGCCCAGAAAGGAAGAGATCTCGCCCTCGCCCTCTACCGAAGGGGACATAATTACGCCAAAGAGAAGGGTTTCATCCTCGCGGACACAAAATTTGAGTTCGGCCTCCTTGAAGGTCGCTTGATATTGATCGATGAGTGTCTGACCCCCGACAGCTCGCGATACTGGCCCAAAGACCAAGTCAAGCCGGGAGCCTTCCCGGAGAGCTTTGACAAGCAAGTTGTTCGTGACTTCCTTGAAACCCTGGATTGGGATAAAAAAGCCCCTGGACCCGAACTGCCTCCCGAAATCCAGAAAAAGGCTCTGGACCGCTACCTTGAGATCCACGAAGCTTTGACCGGGAAGAGGCTTTTCTGATCCAATCCAACGCAGTCAAGGACCCTGCACATGGAACAGGGTTTTGAGTCTCGTCGTCTGATTACGACCCCCTTCGAAAGGACCAAACATGGCACCACCTATCGTCTTCATCATGGGTTCGGATTCGGACCTCCCGACCCTCCAGGGAGGCTTCGATCTCCTTGCGTCTCTCGGAGTCTCCTTTGGGGCAAGGATCCTCTCCGCCCATCGCACCCCCCGAGAAGCGACCGCCTTCGCTGAAAAAGCAGCTTCCGAAGGAGTCCAAGTCCTGATTGCGGCGGCAGGTTTGGCGGCGCACCTTGCAGGCGTCCTCGCCGCCCACACCACCCTCCCCGTTGTTGGGGTCCCCATGGGAGGGGGAGCTTTAGGGGGAGTCGATGCCCTCTATTCAACGGTTCAGATGCCAGGAGGAGTCCCGGTCGCTTCCATGGGGATCGGGAAGGCAGGCGCAAAAAATGCAGCCCTTTTCGCCCTTCGGATTCTGGCTCTCCATGATGACACACTCAGAAAAAAACTGGAGACTTTCATCCATGAGCAGGCTGCGGTTGTCCTGGAAAAGGACCGCAAAATCCAAGAGAAATACGGATGGTAAAGATCCAAGAACCTTCCCCCCCGACCCTTCATTGGGAAGGAGACGAATCAGGAGTTTTGAGGCTCCTGGACCAAACCTTACTTCCGGAAACGGTTCGGGTCTTGGAAATCCAAGACAGCAAAAGTTTGATCGGAGCCATCCAACGCCTTTCGATCCGAGGTGCACCGGCCTTGGGAGTCGCGGCCGCTTATGGCGCCGTTCTGCTGGCTCGAGAATCCAGGGACACCCAAAGTTTTCTCCAGGGACTTGAAGCTCTTAGATCTTCCCGCCCGACAGCAGTCAACCTTTTCCTGGCACTCGACCGGGCCGAAGCTCTTGCCCGAAAAAGCCTTGCCGAGGGAATCAACATCTCTCAACTCCCCACCCTCCTCCTGACCCAAGCAAAGGAAACCCACCGACACGATCAACAGACCTGCCTCGCAATGGGCATCCATGGCGCGGAGCTCATCCAGGATGGGATGCGGATCCTCACCCACTGTAATACCGGGCGTTTTGCAACCGCGGGCATTGGAACCGCCTTCGGTGTCCTTGTGACCGCCCAAGCCCAAGGAAAGGATTTCTTTGTGTTTGCCGATGAAACTCGGCCCCTCCTCCAAGGTGCCCGTCTGACAGCCTTTGAAATCAAAGAACGAAACATGAAAGGCAGCCTCCTTTGTGATGGCGCGGGACCTGGCTTAATCCTTTCCGGAGAGATCGATGCCATTCTTGTCGGAGCAGACCGGATTGCTGCCAATGGGGACACAGCCAACAAGGTCGGAACCCTCCCTTTAGCGATGGCAGCACAACGGGCTGGGATCCCCTTTTACGTGGTCGCACCCAGCACCACTCTTGACATCTCCACCCCTTCAGGAAATCAAATCCCCATTGAAGAACGAGACCCGAAGGAGGTCACCCTGGGCCTAGGAGACGGTAAATGCCCCAAAGAGTTTTCAGCGAGAAACCCTGCCTTTGATGTCACTCCCGCCGACCTCATCTCCGGCCTTGTCACCGAAAAAGGCCTTGCCCTTCCCCCCGTTCAAACCTGGATTCAGGACTGGGCCGCCAACTGCCGATAAGAACCCAAAGTCCTCGCAACGACGGAGGGGAGCAGATGCCCGCCAGCAAAAGCAAGAAAGCAAAAACAAGCAAAAAGAAGACCGCGAAGAAAGCAACAAAGAAGGCGGTGAAAAAAAACCCGAAAAAGCCGGCGAAGACATGCAAAAAAAAGGGTGCCAAGGCTCAAAAGGAAAACGGGGTTCGAAGCCCAAGAGATAAGAATCCCGAGGAGATGAAGGCAAAAACCCCGCAAAAGAAGGTTGTCCGGAAGGATCCTGACCTGGAGGTCGATCAAGAAGTCCTCGCTTTTATTTCCGCTTTGGATGAATACAAAAAGAAGCACAACCGCCTCTTCCCCTCAAACAGCGAGATTCTTCAAGTCTTGAAGGAACTCGGTTACCGAAAGGGATAACCGAGCTCATCAAAAGCCTAAGTGAACGAAGCACTAGCTGGAGCCTTCCTCGGAAGGTCCAGAAAAAGAGCGATTCATGGTCCAATGAAGCTCCCTGGGAGTAGGAATTCTTTCCCCACAAAAACCATTTTAGGAACTCTGCGGGCTTGCATCCCTTGCTTTAGCCTGCTTTCATGCTTGCCCCCACAGCTTTGGGGGGGAGCGAAAATGACGATAAGTTTCGAGATTCTGAAGCGGATTTTATTAGGGGTTCTTGAGACCCATCCAGGGGAACTCCGGCCGGAAACAGACCTTCTGGCGGAGGGGGTTCTTGATTCTCTCCAGGTCCTGGAATTGGCTTCTGCCATTGAAGAACGTTTTGAAATCGTCTTGGACCCCTATGACTTTACCCCACAGAATTTTCGGTCCCTCCACAACCTCATGGCCCTCATTCTTCAAAAACAACCTCGAGCGCGCCGGGCCATGTAGCCCCTAAGGCCTATGGGCCCACCAAAGCTAAACTGCGCCCTCGATAATCCAGCACTCCCCTTCGAAATCCCAGAGGAATGACAAACCGCATTTCCAAAAAACATTCTCCCCGCTTGGGAAGTGTGAAGGGATCAGCTTGCCCCAAAACCTGATAATCCCAGAGTTCTCCCGAACTTTTGATGGATTCCGAGACATCTCCTTCCTCCAGGCGAGCTTCTCGGGAGACCCCCCCATTGATTCGATCCACCAAAAAGTAGCCAGGATGAACCCCCTGGGACAAACCCTTGAGCTTCACTTTGACCTTGAGGAGGCTTTTTCCCACCGATTCCGGGCTCATGAGGAATTCATCGGGAAGTGAAGACATCACTTCCCACTCGAGCACTGTGGCGGCAAGCGGCGTTCTACCCCCCTGCTCCACCGCCCCCTTCTTCGGGAGAAGGGGAAGACCAAATGCGCAGACCAGCACGATCAAACTGCAGGCGGTCCATATCCATTTCCCTGATAAAAAGGCCATGGCTCACCTATCGGTCTAAAACAAAGATTCCTTTTGAGGGGGAAAGGAAGCCTCCCCCTTCTCATGGGCTTTCCTCACAACCTCAGGAAGCGAAAAATGAGGATTCAGCCAATGGCAAGAGGAGCAGGGGACCATCCTGGGTCATCAGGACATCCCCACCATGGGCCCTGAACAAGGCTCTCTCCAAAGAAAGCATCCAAAGTCCTTGGGGATCCCCGATTTCCCCCATAAAAAGAATGCGGGCATAATCCCCATCGGGGAGACCCTCTCGCCCTGAAATTCGGGTCCCATCCAAGCGAATGGCCAATCCCCCTCCCAGCATGACTCCAAAAAGAGTCAGGAGGAACTGCCGTAGCTCCTCTTGGAGGAAACATACTTCTCCCGGATCCATGAGAACCTGAAGCTCCAAATCTTCCACTAAGCCCGGGCGTACGTCTCCATACCACTGCTTGACTTCTCTCAAAAGGGGAAGCAAGGCAAACACCGTTTCCTCCTTGATCCCCTCCCGAAGGAGTCCCTGAGCGCGCGTCAAAAGAGCATCCATCCGGTCCATCGCACCCAAGGATGCTTCAAGATCCTTGCGGACACGCTCTTCCTCAATTTTGGGAAGGGCAAGTTCCAAATTCCCCATGGCAATACTAAGGAGGTTTTTTAGGTCGTGGCCGACAGGGCGGAGAACCGGAATAAGGGTGATCAGGCGGCGGATTTGAAGGCTTTTATCCATGAGGCCCAAAGGGGAGTGCGAGCAGGGATCCTCCCTTCTCAAGGCCCCATTTTACTTTCCTCCCGATGAGGATCCAGCATTGCTTCCAGAACCTGAACCTTGTTTTTCTGGGAATCCCTTCGTGGCGGTTGGAGTCCCAATGACCCAACCGGCTTCATACCAGATTTTGGAACCCTCCTGCCTCCTGACTCTTTGAACATTGGATTTACTTCCGTCCGAATGCACATACCAGGAAAGCCCCGTCGCAGGATCACGGTAAATAGACACAATGGGAGCATAGGGACGGCCTGGCGGAAAGCCGGGAAAGGGAGGAGCCTTTTTCACTCCGTTGATCGGAAGGAGCCAGGTACCATCGGGAAAAAGGATCGCCGCAGGGGGACGAGGCCCGCGTCTTCCAATCCCATGGACTGTGGAACCATTGGGAGCCAGGGGGGGGAGAAGTGTTTTTAAGGGAGACGGAGAATGAGGAGCCCCCTTCGCCCCCTGCCCCCCATCCCGCGGCCGGGGGAGACGGGATGGTGAAGAAAGGTTTTGTCCCTGCGGAAGAGTCCTTTCCTTCACGGTCTTGTCCCCGGAAGGCTTCGAAGGTTTCAGCAAAAGGAAGACCATGCCAATGGTCACCGACAGAAAAAAAAAGAGAAAAATCAGCCCATAAGAACGCAGCATTGGCCCAATCTTACCGGGACTCGCTTAGACTGCTGGGGCCAGCTTGAAAAAAGAAAAGATTTGCTTCCTCCAAGGAGGTGTGAATCCTTGATTAGCTCCCCACCAAGGCTAGACTTCCTGGCCAATTTTGCGGGGTGAGTCTATTCGGAACCACCCATTCATCGGGAAGGGAAGATGCTGAGCGAATACGTTCCAATCCTCATCTTGTTCCTCGTCATCCTAGGCTTTGTTGCCGTAAGCATCCTTGCTTCGGAGATCCTGGGTAGAAAGAGAGGCACAAGGGGAAAATTCAGGACTTATGAATGCGGAATGACGCCGAAGGGCAATGCAAGAGGCCGCTTTTCGGTGAAGTTTTTTCTCGTTGCCGTCCTCTTCATTCTCTTCGACATCGAATCGGTTTTTCTCCTTCCCCTGGGAGTCAACCTGCGATCGATGACGGCAGACGGCAATGGTCTCTTCCTCATGATGGAGATGCTTCTCTTCATCCTTGTGCTCTTCCTGGGCCTCTTCTACATCTGGCGTAAGGGAGGTCTCGAATGGGATTAAGCCCCACAGATCTTCTTGCTTTGGTCAAAGAGCGTGTTTCTTCGAAGATAAGCGACGGAACGGATTATCTTCGAGCCGCAGACGGAACCGCATCTTTGGACTGCCCAAAGGAGCATCTTCTTTCCCTTCTTCGCTATCTTCGCGATGATTGTGAACCGAGGTTTCGCCTCCTGACTTCCTTGACGGCCACCGACGAGTCCCTTCCTCAATCATCTTCCCCAGGCTCCCTATCCCTTCGTCCTGGTGCCAAGGCCCGTTTTCGGGTCGTCTATCACATGGAACGTGTAGGCGAGGGGAACCGACCGTTTCACGTCCGCATCATTGTTTGGACAGGACAAAAAAACCAAGTGCCCAGCTGTGTATCCCTCTTCCCGGGAGCCGACTGGCTTGAACGAGAAGTCTTCGATATGTTCGGAATTGTTTTCGATGGGCATCCCGACTTAAAACGAATCCTCATGCCTGATGGCTATAACGGCTTCCCCCTTCGCAAGGACTTCCCCCTCCGCGGAAAGGATCCCTCCAAGTTGTATCGCGAATGGAATCTCCTGAGACTCCCGGACTGAAACCGACCAAGCGCAAGCATGGGTACACTCCTCTTTACTGAGAGATAGGCCAAATGGTGACCACAAAAATTCTGGAAGTTGAAATGGGAAAGGAGCTGGGGAAACAGGGAGTCAGCCCTCTTCACCGTCTCCTCGAATTAAATTCCGATGAGCGGGAACGTCTCAGCCAAGAGTTTGGACAGGAACTCCACGAAGACTTGATGACAGTCAACATGGGGCCTCAACACCCTTCGACCCATGGAGTCCTCCGTATTGTTCTCACCCTCGATGGAGAGTTGATTGTCGATGCTGAACCGGTCATCGGCTATCTCCACCGCGGCAAAGAAAAGATGGCGGAGACCCTCCGCTTTTTTCAATACATTCCGCATACTGACCGCCTCGATTACCTGGCGCCGCAGATCAACAACGTTGCCTTCTGCCAGACCATCGAAAAAGCAGCGGGCATCGAAGTCCCTCCCCGGGCTCAAGCCATCCGTGTCATCCTCATGGAACTGATGCGCATCATGGGGCACTTGATTTACGTGGGAACAACCCCGCTGGATATTGGGGCAGCTTCTATGTTCTTCTTCGCCTTCCGTGAACGAGAAGATCTATATGACATCGTCGATTCCATCACGGGACAGCGGATGAACAACAGCTACATCCGCATTGGCGGGGTCGGCAATGAGATCCCGGAACCTACGGTCAAAGCCATCACCGATTTCGTCGATACCTTCCCTGCCAAGGTGGACAACTTTGAAAAGCTCCTCACCGGGAACAAGATTTGGTGGGACCGAAACCGGGATATTGGAGTCCTCAGTGCCGATGAGGCCATGGGTCTATCCTTGACCGGCCCCATTCTTCGAGGCTGCGGAATCGAACACGATGTCCGCAAGTTGGCCCCCTATTCGGGTTATGAAAACTATGACTTTGACATCCCTGTTGGTGGTGTTGGAGACTGCTTTGACCGGTATCTTGTTCGCATGGAAGAACTGCGGCAAAGTGCTCGCATCGTCTCCCAAGCGATTCGCAATCTACCCAAAGGTGACATCTACGCCGAGGACAGACGTTTCGTTCTGCCCCCCAAAGAAAAGGTCTTCAGCTCCATGGAGGAGCTGATCTTTCAGTTTGAGGTCGTCGCCAACATGAAAGTCCCAAGAGGCGAAGTCTATTCTGCAATCGAAGCCACCAAGGGGGAATTGGGTTTCTATCTCGTTAGTGATGATGGTCCAAGGGCCCACCGGCTTCATGTCCGTTCCCCTTCCCTTCTGAACATTCAAGCCCTCAAGACCCTAGCTAGGGGCCGCTACATCTCTGATCTCGTTGCCATCATCGGAAGCCTCGACTTTGTCATGGGAGAGTGTGACCGCTGATGAGTTCCCCAAAGGCAAATGATCAAGGCAAGACTATGAGCCCAGCGAGCACCTCCGCCTGCCCCCTCCCCAAGGAGCGCGTCCAGTGGTGGGAAAGTCGAAAGACTTGTTTCCCCCATCCCAGGGCAATCCTTCTACCTCTGCTTCACGACATCCAGGATCACCGTGGGAGGCTGGGGCGCGAGGAGATGGCTTGGGCCGCCGACTTTGTAGGGATTTCGCCGGTTGAGGTTTTTGGGGTCCTGACTTTCTATTGGATGTATGACCAGGGTCCCCGTGCGAAGTTCCGAATTGCCGTTTGCCGGAACATCTCCTGTGATCTTCGGGGAGCCCAAAAAATCGTTCACGCCCTTGAAGAAAAATTGGGAATCCAAGCAGACAAGCCGGTCAAGGAAGGAGCAACCTTTTCCCTTCGCGAAGTCGAGTGCATGGGGTCTTGCACAACCGCTCCCATGATCGACGTCAATGGCAAGTATTTCGAAGAACTGACACCTGAAAAAGCCCTCGAGATCATGGACCAAATCGAGAAGGGGATCATCTCCCTCCCCCCCGAGATCGAGACTCTCCCGGAGGTTCCCAAAAACCTTGCACATTCCTACGGGGTGACTCCCTGCGAGAGTGCTCCCGATAAAAATGAGGAGGCGAGCTGATGAGCAATGGCTACGCATGGCCCGTCCGGGACAAGGATCCGGGTTATCCCACCTACCTTTTCGATCGCCTCCGGAAGGAGGGTATGCAAACTCTTGAAGGGGCTAAAGCCGCGGGAGCCTATTCAGTTCTGGAAAAGGCCCTGAAGGAGTTAGAACCCGGTCAGGTGACGGGAATGGTCAAAGATTCGGGCCTCCGCGGGCGTGGAGGAGCGGGGTTTCCAACTGGGCTCAAATGGACCTTCATGCCCAAATTCGACGACCCGCGGCCTCGTTTGATGGCAGTCAATGCTGATGAATCCGAGCCGGGCACCTGTAAGGATCGCGTCCTGATCCGCCAGGATCCCCACCTGCTCCTTGAAGGGATTTTGCTTGCCTGCTACGCCATGCAATGCAGAGGGGCCTATATTTTCATCCGAGGCGAGTATGTCGAAGAGGCCCGTGTCCTTTTTCAGGCCATTGAAGAAGCCTACCGGGCTCACCTGATCGGCAAAAATATCTTGGGATCGGAATTCTCCTGTGACATCCATCTCACAAGAGGCGCGGGTGCCTATATCTGTGGCGAGGAGACGGCTCTTATGGAGGCGAGTGAAGGGAAGCGCGGCCACCCGCGACCGAAACCTCCCTTCCCCGCCGCTGCCGGACTCTGGGGCTATCCCACCACGGTGAACAACATCGAGACTCTCTGCAACGTTCCCTCCATCGTTGCCCACGGCCCTGCATGGTATCGAAGTATGGGAACGGAGGCATCGCCTGGAAATGTCCTGGCAGGGGTTTCGGGGCATGTCAAAAACCCGGGAATCTTCGAAGTCCCTCTGGGAATGCCCATCCGAGAACTCATTTACGGCGAGAGATTCGGCGGCGGGATCCTCGACGATCTTGAACTCAAAGCTTTTCTCCCTGGAGGTTCCTCCTCAGGCTTTCTTCCCCCCTCCTACTTGGACACGCTCCTTACCCACGACGAT
>JALSSW010000008.1 GCA_026984035.1 Planctomycetota bacterium | reverse complement strand
GAACCGACCATCCCTCCAAGCTCCTCTTTGGGTCCTCTCCTTTCTCCTCCTGTTGGGCTGCCCCTCCAAACGGGTCCCCCCACGTCCCAAAATGACGGTAATCAAACAGGAGCTTAGACCTCTGCCCATCCCCATCTCAGCCAAACACCTGGACCTTTTCACAGAAGAAGGTTTTCTTAGGATCCGCGAGAAAGGAGCCAAAAAAGCATCCTTCCAATCCTGGGCATGGGTCTCGGCCTTGGACCGAACTCTCGCCGAAAAACTCATGAAGAACATCTTCCTGGAAAACGCCCCCATTGAACCGGGACGCTTCTCTCCTCGACTTGTCTCCCGAATGAAGACAAACCCCCTCGCTCCCCTCTTTCCTACCTTTTTGGGATTTGACGGCATTGCTCAATGTAGTCCATGGTTAAACCTGCATCTAGGCACCATTGGAGGATTGTGCTCCAGCGAAGGCTATCAAGCCGAATCCATCCAAGCTTATACATCCCATGGAACTTTGCGCCTTGGGGCTGCGAAGACATCGATTCTTTTTCGCAGCGAATCCGGAATGGTCACCATTGCTGGACCTTTTCAAACCGCACAGGGCACGACCGATTCCGGCTCCGTTACCATCCACATTTTTCCTCCTTGCGAATCCATCCAAGTGCGAAGCAAGTCAGGGGACCTCACTCTTGTCATCCACTCGAACGTCAAAGCCCTCATCGATTTTGAGTCGAATCAGGGAAATGTCATCGGCAAGATCCCCTATGGAGACCAAAGAGTCGAACCTTCGGTCTCATCCAGACGACCTCTCGGTGTGCGCCACCTTCTCCTCACCATCCCCCCCGATTTCAAGCCAGGCAAGGGGGCAGGTGATAACCCCGGAATCCGCATCCATTTCCAAACCCGAGAAGGGGCTTTGATCCTCCAAGCCCCCGTGAAAAAAAAGAGGTAAGTTCAAAGCCGTGGATGTCTCAGCCAAAACTCTTGCAACCCCCGATCGAATCCTCTGCTCCGGAAAGATCACATGGAAAGGCGAGAAGATCCAAGAACTCACCCCGGTGGAACCTTCCCCTCACCAGGAGGATTTGATCCTCCCAGGGATGATCGACCTCCAGGTCAACGGATTTGGTGGAATCGATTTAATGAGCGCTTCGGAAGAAGAGTTTAAGGATCTTGGAAAAAGGCTCCTTAAGCATGGAGTCATGGGGTTTCTTCCTACTCTCATCTCTGCTCCCATAGATTTCCTCTGTGAACGCTTACAAACCCTGGGAAGAGCCTTCGAGAACTGGCCCGAGGAAGCGGCCAGACCTTTGGGTTTCCATGTTGAGGGGCCCTTTCTCAATCCACAGCGCAGGGGTACCCACCCAATAGGGAGCCTCTCCAGTCCGGACCCCGGATCCCTTAGGGAGATCCTTGCTGCAGGTCAGGGAAGGGTTCGGGTTCTGACCCTCGCGCCAGAACTTCCCGGGGCCCTTGAACTTGTCGCCATCGCCCGGGAAGAAGGCGTCCAGGTTTCTATGGGGCACAGTGCAGCCAGTTTTGAAGAGGCAGAGCGTGGTGCAGACGCAGGGATCCGACTCGCCACCCACCTGGGTAACGCCATGCCCGAGCTGCGCCAGCGAGCACCCGGGATTGTCGGGTTTTGCCTCAGCGATCCTCGAATAACAGTGACTCTGATCCCCGATGGGATTCACCTCGCCCCGGGATTCCTGCGACTTGCTCTCGCGGCCAAAGGAGCTGATGGCATCATCCTCATCACCGACGCCATGGCAGGAGCAGGCATGGGAGACGGCAGCTTCCAACTCGGCCCCGTTTCGGTCCAGATCCAAAAGGGGGTTTGCCGTAATTCCGAAGGGGCATTGGCCGGAAGCGCATTGGAGATGGACAAGGGCCTTGCCCTCTTTTCACGGCAGACGACAGCCAGCCCTCTCGCCCTGGCCAAAGTCTCAGCTGGAAACGCCTTGCGGCTCCTCGACCCCTCATATCCACCCCTCCTTGAACCTGGAAGTCCCGCCGATTTTTGCGTCTGGAAAAAAGCAGGCGAAACCTTCCAGCTGCAAAAGATGAGGAACAAAGGCCGTTGGATGGAATCAAAAGGCAACTAGGGGATCCAATTCGCAGGAAACCTCTCCACCTATTTCCTGGGTAAAGTCCCGCTCCTCCTTTGGTCGATCTGAAGTAGGGGTTATTCCCTATTCTTATTTCCGTCCGAGGAAACCATGAGTATCCGGCAGCGAATTGAAAACCTTTGTGCCTATATAGCATCCCCCAAGGCGACACCTCCTGTCGACCTCAAGAGTTTTCTTTCAAGAATCCAGGAAACGAGAGAAGATGCCCTGTTGGATTTAGAAGGATTGGATTCCATCCTTCAAACCCTCGAAGCATGGATGGATTCTGGTAAAGAGCTTGGGGAAAAAGAGGCCAAAGAACTTGAGGCTCAAATCGCTAAGTTCCTGCCTTCACTTCAGAAGAAAGACGCCCCAATTGAAGAAATTGATGCAGAACTCTTGGGGATGTTCTTAAGCGAATGCAAAAGCAGCCTACAAGACCTGGAAGAGACGGTCCTACATTTGGATGGAATTTCAGGAAAAGAAGACCAAGAAGATATCTCCGAAGCACGACGAACCATCCACACCTTTAAGGGAGAATGCGGAGTAATCCCCCTCCCTGAGGCCCAAAGACTCTGCCATCTTGCCGAAACTCTGATTGACCGATCGGAGAACTTCCCAGTTGATCCTGTCCTTAGGCTCATCGACTGGTTGCGGCGCTATGTCGACTTATTAGCCGAAGACGCCCACGCAAAGCCTCCCGAAAATTGTGAACTCATCGAAGCCTTGATGGGGCTTCCTCAGAATCAAGGCTCTACCCCCAAAGCTCTTCCCATCCCCCAAGAAGAAGAGATTCCGGCAATTCACACCGATGAAAATATCGAGATTGAGGTGGAGGAAGACTTTCTCGAAAATGTCCCCGAATTTATTTCAGAAGCCCTGGGACATCTGAATGACGCGGAAGCAGCCCTCTTGGAATATGACCAAGGGGACAAAGATATTGAGCATATAAATTTGACCTTCCGTGCCTTTCACACAATCAAAGGCGTAGCGGGCTTCCTCGGACTAAGCCCTATCGTTCAATTTGCCCACAATACCGAAGCAGTATTGGACGAAATCCGAAAGGGAAATCGAGAATGCACCTCGGCCTACATCGATCTCTTTCTTCAGTCCTGCGATGCTTTGAAGCGCTTGATTGGAGTCGTGGAAGGGAATCAAAGTTTTTCCCATGCTGAGTTGGCCCATTGGAATGAAATCCTCTCAAAAGCGATAGAAGGAAACCTATCTCCAGAACATCCATCAAGGTCCACCCCCCTTCCCCATCCACAAAGCCCTTCAAATCCCAGGGCCGATGCTCCTCCCCAAAAGAGGAAACGGATCAAAATCGATACTTCCATCAAGGTCAGCACACGACGCTTGGATCGACTGATCGACATGGTGGGAGAACTGGTAATTGCCCAATCCATGATCAACCAAGACCCCCAGGTCAAGCTGATCCGCACCCAGCGTTTTAATCGAAACTTAAGCCAAGTCTCCAAGATCACTCGAGACCTCCAAGAGGCGGCCATGTCCCTTCGCATGGTAACTCTCAAACAAACTTTTCAAAAAATGGTCCGCTTGGTTCGGGATGTCTCCAGCAAAGCAGGCAAACAGGTCCACTTAGAAATCCACGGGGAAGATACTGAACTGGACCGCACCGTCGTTGAGGAGATTGGAGATCCCCTTGTCCATATGATCCGAAATGCAGTAGATCATGGGATTGAAACACCCGAAGAGAGGGTGGCAGCGGGAAAGGATCCTACGGGCACCCTTACCCTCAGTGCCTACCACCAAGGAGGGTCCATTGTCATCGAAATTCAAGATGATGGAAAGGGTCTCGATCGAGACAAAATCCTTGCTAAAGCCATGGAAAGACAATGTCTCCCCCCAGGGACCAACATTTCTGAACTTGGGGACCAACAAATTTATAACATGGTCTTCCTCCCTGGATTTTCCACCGCAGACAAAGTAACCGACATCTCTGGGCGAGGAGTGGGAATGGATGTGGTCAGGAAAAACATCGAAGCCCTACGTGGAAAGGTTGAAATCGACTCGGAGAAAGGCCGAGGAACAACCTTCTTTATGCGTCTCCCTCTCACGCTGGCAATCATCGATGGCATGGTCGTCCGGATCGGAAAGGAGCGCTATGTCATCCCCACCTTGGCGATCATTCAAAGTTTTCAAGCAAAACCCCACCAGGTTCAGACCATTATGGACCAAGGGGAAACAGTAAAGATTCAGGGGCAAATCCTTCCACTTCTTCGGCTCAAAAAGATTTTTGAATTACAAGAGGGCCAAGAAGACCCATTTAAAGGATTGCTCGTCAATGTCGAAGCAAATAACAAAAGAGCTTGCCTGTTGGTCGACGAAATCCTGGGACAACAACAGGTCGTCATAAAATCCTTAGGAAAGGGGACAAAGCCCGTACCCGGGGTTACTGGGGGAGCCATTCTGGGGGATGGAAAAGTCGCTTTGATCCTGGATATCTCAGGGATTTTAGAAGCTGCCTCGACAAACCGACAAATGCAAGGAGTTTGAAATGAACCAGACTATGGAAAAAAAAGAGCTGTCACGAGTGCAGAAATACCTTTCCTTTTTCATCCAAGATGAGGAATACGGAATCGAAATATTAAAAGTCAGAGAGATCATCGGCGTCACAGACATGACCGCCCTTCCCAAAACGCCCTCTTTTGTTAAGGGAGTGATCAACCTCCGCGGGAGAATCATCCCTGTAATCGACCTGAAACGAAAATTTGAGATGGGCGAAACAGAGATCAAAGAAGAGAGCTGCATCATCGTCACAGAAATACAGGTGGTTGAGGATGGGGACCCCATACAGATGGGTTGCTTAATCGACCGTGTCAGTGAGGTCACCAACATCGAAGACAGCAAAATCGAACCGGCCCCTAAATTCGGAGGAAGCTTGGATACCAGCTTCATTCTTGGCCTGGGAAAAACAAAGGACAGAGTTTGCATCCTCCTGGACATTGATCGAGTCTTCAGAGAATCCGAACTCACTGAGATCAACTCAGCAGCCAACTGCAACGAATAGACCTAGGAGAATGATGGGGACGCTTGCGACAAAGAACACGAAGGGCCAAGAGGTGCTCGCTCAAGAGCAGTTCAATAAGCTTCAAAACTTCGCAAAGGAGCATTGGGGATTCGACATCCATCCCAACAAAAAAAACTTGGTTGAAAACCGTCTTTCTTCCCTATGCCGGAAAAATAAATTTTCCTCACCCTCTGAAGTCCTCGAGTCATTATTCAAAACGGATAGCAAAGACCTTCAGATTCTTGTCTTTGATTCCCTCTCCACCAACCTCACAAGTTTTTTTAGAGATCCCGAGCATTTCGATTTTTTTGAAAAGGAGATCTTGGAAACCTTTCGAAAATCAAAGGGACTGAGCAAGCTTCGGCTCTGGAGTGCTGGATGCTCCATCGGCTGCGAGCCCTATTCTCTCGCGATTCAATGTAAAGAAAGCCTCTCAGCCAGCCAACTTTCCAAAATCTATCTCCTCGGAACCGATTATTCGGTTTCTGTTCTGGCAAAGGCGAAGGAAGCAGTTTTTCCGAAGGAAACCGTTCAAAAAATCCAAAAAGATCTCTTACATCGACATTTCCTAAAAGGAGTGGGCAAAGCTGAAGGGAAGGTCAAACTAAAAAACGAGATTCAAGCACTTGTCCATTTCAGACTGTTGAACCTGATGGAATCATTGCCGGGAATGGAGCCTTTTGATGCCATTTTCTGCAGAAATGTCATGATCTATTTTGATGAAAATACTCAAGCATCTCTGATCAAAAGATTAACCGAACAACTGAAACCAGGGGGCTGGCTGTTTGTAGGAAGCGCGGAATCTCTTCCAAGAATCTCATCCAACCTTATCTCTGTCCGTCCTTCCATTTTTCAAAAACAGGGAGGGAATTCATGACTCCCCAGCCTCAAACCCTTTCTTCCGAGAAAAAGCTCATTGTCGGGGTTGGAGACATGAAAGTTTCCACTGATCCGACCATGCCCATTTATACCTATGCTTTGGGGTCTTGCATTGGGATCACCATCTATGATCCCAATGTAAAAATCGGAGGGATGCTGCACTTCATGCTTCCTCAACCGGGAAAAGAAAACAAACGGACAGACCTAAACCCTTTCATGTTTGGGTCTACTGGCATCCCAAGCCTGTTCAAGCATTGCTATTCCCTCGGCGCGGTCAAAGAGCGGTTGATTGTATGTGCAGCCGGAGGAGCCGAAGTTATGACCCATGGGAAGGCCTTCGCGATCGGAGATCGGAATCGAACGATCATGAGAAAAATTTTTTGGAAAAACAACATCATCCTCGCAGCGGAAGAAACTGGGGGTAACGACGCAAGGACGATGGTCCTCGACCTGGAGACAGGAGAGGTAAGATTGAAAATCAGAGGGAAGGAGTCGGTTCTATGGAAACCTTGAAAGAACGATTAGAAGCCCTTAACCAACTACCCTCTCTTCCGATTGCAACCCTGAAGCTGATCAGGATTCTCGGGCAAAGCGAAGTTGCCGAATATGAAGACATCGAAGAGGTCATTCAGACGGATTCGGCCCTGGTTTCTGCAGTCCTAAAGACGGCCAACTCGGCTCTCTACGCACCTAAGAGTGGAAAGGTTGCCACGATTGGAGATGCCCTTCGCAACTTGGGACTTCGGAAGATTCAAGAAATCGCCGTTGCCCATCAAACGGGTCCGATTTTAGGAAAAGCGGTTGAAGGCTATGGGCTCCTTGGTGGCCAACTTTGGCAAGGTGCCCTCGCTGGAGCCATTGCCAGCCAGGTCATAGCTTCCCAAACAAAAAAATGTGACCCTGGGGAAGCCTTTGTCGGAGGACTCCTGAGGGATATTGGAAAACTCGTCATGCAAGCGCTCTTTGGGGACCGACTCATCGATGCAAACCTTAAACCTGAAGATTCTGAATGGAATCAGATTGAACATGAGAAAAAGGAGTTCGGCTTCGACCACAGTGAGATTGGAGCGGAATTGGCTTTACTTTGGAAACTTCCTGATGCTTTGGTCAAGGCGATTCGTTTTCACCACGGCCCTCCCGAGGACCAGGAATTGGGGGGGGCTCTCGTAGATATCGTCCATATCGGGGACATCGTAGCCTTGGCTATGGGATGCGGGACAGGGATTGATGGACTTCATTATGAAGCTTCTTCAGAAAGCCTCCAAAGGATGGAATTCAAGCGCGCAGATTTTGAACAGGCAATGATTGAAACACGGATTCGATTGGAGGCCTTCCAGCCTCACCAAGAAGACAACTAGATTAACTCCATGATTTTGACCCGGACCCAATGACCAAATTTGAAGAGAATTCCCCATGAGCCTTACCTCTCAATGGAAAGATCTCATGAATCATGTGAACCCAAAAGCATCCCTTAGTTGAGGAGTATAAAATGGATTGTAAAGTTTTGATTGTTGATGATTCTCCCATTCTCCGCAGAGCTGCCAAAAAAGCCGTTCTTCAAGCAGGGATCGATGAGAATTCCATCTTTGAAGCTGGGAATGGCCAGGAAGCCCTAGGGGTCGCCTCATCCCAACCCATCGACCTAGTTCTCTTAGACCTGAACATGCCGATCATGACAGGAATCGAATTCATGGAAAAAGTCAAAGAATCCACTGACCTCAGCTCCAAGTTCAACGTGATCGTTGTGAGTACCGAAAGTAATGAAAAAAAGTTTGAAACACTAAGAAACCTTGGTGTGAAAGGTTTCCTCAGGAAGCCTTTTGAGCCCGAAGAGCTTAGAACCATGGTTCAGAAAACAACCAGGTAGTTCCATGACGAAAATCTCAGAGACAGCTTTTGAAGAGATTGTGATCATTACTCTTGAAAAGATCGCATTCCTCCTTATGGAACCGGTCCCCACAGTGGAGTGCCCCTCTAAACTGCCCATGCAGACCCGCATCCAGTTTGAGGGCCCTTTATCTAGAGGATCAGCCCATTTTTTTGCAGATGAAAGCTTCGCCAAAGAAATGGCATCAGGATTCCTAGGTGTGGAACCGGAAGATGTGAGTACCGAAGATGCCCAGGGAGCCATGAAGGAGTTCGCCAACATGATCGCCGGAGAACTTGTCCTTCAACTGGGAGCAAGGGAAGACGAGTTCTATTTGGGCCTCCCGGAAATCGTCAAACCCGGTTCCGTAGATCTAAACACTCCAGAAAAGGGAGAGAGTCTTTTATTTCACTTCGAAGGAGATGAAGGACACTTAAGTTGCAAAGTAAACCTGATTTCAACTTCGCCGTAGTCAATCCTTCCTCTGACCTCTGATTCTTCGTCTCGCCTCCCTATACCTGAAAGCGATTTAAAGGGATTTATGTTGCGGCTTCGAAAGACACCGTGGGGCGCACTGTCTCACCCATTCGAAGTTCGACTTCCTCCCGAAAGAGGCTGAGTAATGTGGGGTCAAAGAGAGTGCCCCCTTCCCTCTCCATTGTTTCGAAGATCTCATCGAGGGAGGTTTCCTCCAATCCCTCCCGGAGCTGGTCGAAACTCGCTGCAATCCTCACGATACGGGCACCCAGAGGGATGTTTTCCCCGACCAGCCCCGACGGGCTCCCACTCCCGTCCCAATTTTCGAACTGATGTAGGAGGATCTCGGAAACGGGCGCGAAGCCTGGAAAAGCCGCAAAGAGTCTTGCTCCTCTCAGTGGATGATCCTGCTCCTTGCTGTCGGCACGCCCCCAGGGTTCTTCACTGCCTCGCGGGAGCCAGCCGATTTCCCTGCAAAGGGCGGCAACCTCAAGAGTATCCCGCATGGAAGGCTCTAATCTCAAACGTTCTGCAAGCCAAGCTGAGTAACGCCTGGTCCTCATTCCATGGCCGGCCGTCCCTCCTCGATGCAGCTCAAACTCCCGGGAAAGCTGGATGGCCACTTCCACAAAACTCTCTTCACCAAGCAGTTGACGCTCTCTGAGGTCTTCAATGCAAGCTTCAAAACTTGGGGTCATCTCCCCCAATCCCGAAAGCCCCTCCTCATCGAAAGCAAAGGGTCCTTTTTTCCCTAATTTGTGCAGGACACGAATCATGGCCCCAAAGTTTCCCTGGATGCGCGAGAAGAACCCAACCAAAAGCACTTGGGCAATACCGATCAAGGTTGTCAACCCAGCCCAAGTGGACCAGGGAAAACCTGGAATACCGGGGAGAGGAGCCGTGATGCGACACTCCCCTAGGCGTTTGGGTCCGGGGCCAAAGAGAGGCATCCTGATTCGAAACGAATCCATGGAGACACGGTCTGAAACCAATTCGGGGAGGGGACCCAACTGCGATATGACTGGATCTTCCCGCTCCATCATCATTCTGCCATCAGCATCTACCAGGTGAACTTTCCCTCCCGTTGCCTTCGCGATTTCTTGAAGCTTTTTTTCGAGTCCCGGTTTTCCAGGAGCCAAAAGAACTTCCTCGATTCCCTCTCGGAAGGCACGGCTGACCTTTGTCAGGTTGGCCCGGGTAGCCTCGATCCGCTCTTGATAGAGGACAGAACGCTGCCAGAAGGACAGCCATGTGGAGGTCCCAACCGTTAGCAAGAGAGTGCCCGGCAGGAGAAGTGCCCAAAGCCGATGTCCCTTTCGTTCCTGTGTGCAGCCGACCCTGCGTACGCGTCCCCTGGCCATGCCTCTTCTATCGGCACTTGAGGGAGGTTGAGCTTACACCTTCCTTTAGGGTGTCGAAAATTCCCACGCAGAGAAGCCGGGAAAGCCTCCTGAGAAGAAAAAACGGGTTGCTCCCCTACAAATCTAAAACTTTCACGACCTCCGCATCCATTTCATAGATCGCAACGCAGAAGTCCTCGTCCAAAACCTTCTTCAAATGGAAAGTCCCAATGATAAGAATCGGATCATAGTAGTAGGGAATCCCCTTTTTCGCTTTGATCACAACCTTTACAAGGCCATTGACGTCGGGCGGAGTCCCGTAGCAGCAACTCCAGAGGGATTTGACTAAAAAGAATTCATGGATGTCCTCCACCTCATCAATGGGAAACATAAACCCAGCCATGACCACTCGTTTTTTGTCCCATTTTTTCAAAGCCTTCGGCATCCCCTTGAAACCATCCTCGTAGGGCCATGCGTCGATTTTGTCGAAGGGGAGGAAGGGAACCCCTCCCTTAATTTTCATTTTTTTGAGGATCTTGGGCAACTTCTTCTCGGCGCTCAACATGGCGTTCGCCCCGCGAATCGCACGAATATCTCCTTCACTGGCCCCGTCAGGGATGGGGACTTTCTTTTGTCCCGGATCCACGAGCTTTCCCTCGATTTTGATCCCTACCTTTTGCCCTGCCTTGGAACTCCCCTTTTTCCCCTTCTCCCTTTTTGCTTTCTTGGGATCCCCCTTGATTCCAGGCTTACTCGTCATTCCGGCCCGGCTCGGCCTGCTGGAAGGTTGGGAGCCGAGCTTCCGTCCTTGACCGACCTTCGGACTTAGGCTCGGTTTCGACCGAGGGCCAGGTTGGGGCTGAGACTTTGTAGCCTTTTTTTGTGCAACCTTTTTCTTTGCAGGGGTTTTCGGAGCAGGAGTTTTCGGAGCAGGCCTGGAGCCGGACTTAACCGTTGAACCGGTTTTTTGTCCAAACAAGGCTCCTGCCAAGAAAAGGGGAAACAAGTATCGGAAGGTCTTTTTCATCATCGATCAGGGCTCAAGTAGCGGGCAACATCGGTTCGCAATGTGGAAAGGCCGGGGAGAAGTCCCGCCAATCCCGATAAAAGGGTAACACCTATGAAAAGCCAAAGGTCCCGAAGTCCAAAATCGACTGCGGAAAAAGGCACTCCTGTCCAGGAACGAAGAGTCTCCCCAAACAGGTAAACCCCTCCATGCGCCCCTAAAATCCCTAATAAGGCCCCCGTCCCCCCTACAGCCAAGGCCTCCAACAACACAATGGCAAAAATCTGGCTTCTCCGCGCACCAAGGGATCGCATGATCGCCACTTCACGCCGCCTCTCGTCCATCGTCAGGTAGAGAGAGTTGAAAATCCCTATTGCTGCAACAATCAAAACAAGAAAACCGATGGCCCGCAAAGCAAGCGTGAGATCCCCCACCATTTCAAAGAGTTTCCGGATCTCCACTGCGGGAATGGCAGCCTGAGCTTCGGGCTTTCGTTGAAAAAGATTCCGAAGAATCATGGGACCCAAGGGATGCTTCGTATCCACAATCACGGAGGAGATCGCGACCTTGTGCGCCCCCTCCCCCTTCTTTACGGCCTCATGACCGGCGAGCCGGAAAAAAGCTCCGATCGGGAGATAGAGGGCGCTGTCAATGGGTGTCCCGGTGGGAGCCAAGATCCCCACGACAGAGAATGGAGCTTCGGAATGTTCCTCGAGGGTCGCTCCCACTCCATGAGAGGGGATCACACGAGCCCCCAAACCGAGCCCGGTCTTCTGAGCCACACGGGAGCCTAGAACAACCTGACGCCACAGGATCGGAATCGGCTCATGCTCCTTGCCATGGAGGGCTTTGTCCCCACTCTCTAGGGATTCTCGTTCCTTGGCTTGCTCCCTGGCCTCCTTCAACAAATCCTCATGGGAAAACCGCCAAGGCTTTCCCCTAAGAAACTGCAGGGGGACCCTCTTACCCTTCGCGTTCTTCCCCAGAGAAAACCGGTGGAACCATTCATCCGTGGTTCCGACAATGGGAAAGCCTCGAAACGAATCCCCGACAACCTGAGGGATGGCATAGCGGACCCCAACCCGCCGCCCCATTCGATCCGCGTGCGCCTGCTCATAGATCGAAAGAGGGATGATCCCCTGCGATTGCCCCAAATGGAACACGGTATTGAGGACAAGATCCAGAGGTGATGTGTCCCCGGGACCCAGGATCACCCCGTAACCTTTGCTCGAAGAATGGTAACGCCTCTCCGCTTGGTCCGCACTGATCCATAGGAAGGTCACCAGTGCCGCCCCCAACAAAATCGAAAAGGAGAGGAGAGCGTTCGCCGTAAACCGAAAAGAAAGGTGTCGAGCGACAATGGCAGGAAGCTTCATCGAGCCCTTCCTCCGCATGTCACAGCAAAGGGGCGCATATCCACCTGCCGATCGAGACACCCGGCTGTCTTTGGATCATGTGTCACCATGAGCAAGGTCGCCCGAGATTCGCGCACAAGCTCCAGTAAAAGCTTCAGGACAGCCTCGCTGGTCTCAGGATCCTGACTCCCCAGGGGTTCATCGGCAAGGATCAGGTCAGGAGCGTTGATCATCGCCCGCGCTAGAGCCACCCGCTGCTGCTGGCCCACGGACAGCTCGCCCGGACGATTTTCCATCCGGTCTTCGAGACCAACCCGAACCAAAAGAGCACGGGCCCGGTCCCGAGTTTCCTTCCCCGAACGGCCCGCGAAAAAAGCCCCCAGAACGACGTTCTCCAGGGCACTGAAGGCAGGAAGAAGATTGAAGGTCTGATGCACATAGCCGATATGCTGCGCTCGAAATCGATCCCTGGCCCCCTCCGAAAGATTCGAAACCTCCCTGCCTCGGAAACAAATCCGCCCTCGGTCGGGGAGGAGTATCCCCGAAACCAGATGCAAAAGAGTGGTTTTCCCGCATCCACTAGGCCCCACTAAAGAGACGCTCTCCGCCTCTCCAAATCCTAATTCAGGAATCCGAAGAATCGGGACAAAGCCTCCTCCTTTTTTGCGGTATCCCTTTTCCAAAGCCTGAATTTGTATCAAAGGCCTTCCCTCTTCTTTCCTGAGAACGCTGCTCTCTTTTGCCCTCCCCCTCCCTTGTTGGAAAGTTTCGAAGAGAGAAGAACTGCAGGGACCTCTTCGATCTCCTTCCAAAACTCCAAACATTCCTCCGAGATCGTCTCCTCCGGTCCTTTCACGATGGACATCGGCCTCAGAAAGAACTTGGGTGAGAAAAAGCCCTCGATAGAACCCATGGGAGGATGCACCCAAGGATGATTGAAGTAGGAACCGAGGAGTGAGGCGCTTGGCCCGATTTGGACACAAGGGCATGGCGGAAGTTGAGACATCCACTTGGAAGAGTGTTGCAGACGAAGCAAAATGCGTTTGGGACAAAACTGATCCAAGATTTCAAAGGCCCGCCGCAGCGAAGAGACCAGGACCCGTTCCACCGAAGACTGAAGATTTTTTTTGACAAAGGCCTTTCGTCCACGAGGCAATCGGTCCGCTCTCTCCCACAGGGCAAACCCCAATGCTTGCAAAAAATCTTCCGAGCTGGAGAGGAGAATACAGCGTCCCTTCTCCTGGAGTTCTGCATGGAGAAGGATCTCCTCCACCAAAAGCGGATCGACTTCGGCCCTTCGGTCCGCGATCAGGAGTAGGTCCTCCCCTCCACCCATGGGAAGAACCCGCACGCGGCCTCCCAGACGTTTCATGGCCCAAGTGGAAGAAGGTCCATCTCCCCCAAGGATCAGGTCGCAACCACTCGAAAGGCCTAGGCCTTCGGAGAGCATGAAGACTCCCTCCGCTCCACCACGTCTTACAAGCTGCTGGATCCCCAAGACCTCACAAGCAGCCAGAAATCCGGTTGAAGGATCTTCATTTTCCTCCAACTCCAGGGCAAGGCTCACCCTGGGCACCCCTGCTACCTGGGGAGGGCACACCAGGGAGAGGAGCATGGAGACGGGGAGCTTTGCTTTGGGTAAAAGAATGCCTACATGTTGGTAAGGCCTGTGTCGAATCTCGATGCGCCCACCACCCTCTTCGCGCACGACCCGTGTCTCGGGCAAATGATGACGATGGAAGACCCGCAATCGGATGCTCCGCTCTTCAAGCACTCGCTGCGCTCCAGGAGAGAGCGAGGCCTTCGCCCGTGGGAAGGAGGAGCCTGACTGAAAAAGATCTGTCCGATCTCCGAGACTTTGCCGAAGAAAGGCGCTCGGATTTTGCCCCACCTCTCTCCAACGCCGGTCCAATGCCGAAAGGCTGTCCTTTGCTTGGGAAAGCTCCGATTCATCACAAAGCCCATTTCCCTCTCTCTCGGGAAAGCAAGGCCCCTCCCCCGCATCCATCCGAATGGTGGCAAGCCCTTTCACACAAGCTCCCCTACAGATTCATAAAACAGGAAGGGGATGTTGAGAATCCCAGCCATCATTCAAAGGCGTAATATTGGGATCCCGCTCATGGTGGATGTGATGGTCAAAGAGCTTACTGAACTTTTTTTTGTCTTCGGGCCAGCGAACATTCGTCGCAATTACCATCCCCCGGCCTCGTGCGACCGCATCATGGACATAGGCAGGAGGAACGGTTCGGATGACACCGATTTCACAGCCATCCTCGTCCTTGCCGGTTGCCATAAAAATCAGGGCAAAGGCCCGATAGAGATAAGAGGGGTCCAAACCCGGTAGCATCTTTCCATCTTGGCACTTGGGGCATGGGAGGACATCCTTCTCCACCACTTCCCCATCCTCATCCCGAAGATCCCCCGAGAGAGATCCACAGTCCCGACAAAACCTTCCGTCTTCTTTAGGAACGAAACGAACTTTACCGGCCATCGACCCGTACCTCCATCCATGAAAAAGGGGGAGCCTCTCTCCCCGCGACCTTCATTCTCCCCTGAAATCCCCTAGGGTCCATTTAAAACTGGGAGAACCCTTGCGGAATCGGAATCAAGCCGCCTGCGTCCTCTCACCGCTCTGCCTCAAGAAGAACCTTTTGCACCGAGAGCGAGTCGGGAGCTCTGAGAACCTGCTTGGCCAAAGTCTCCGCCGCAGGGACAGTCCAGGCCCTTAGGGACTTGCGTGCTTTGGGACTTCGTACGGGAGTCACGCTGAACGAGCGGAAACCTACGCCCACAAAGAAGGGAAGGCGCAGGGGATCTGTCACGGCTTCGCCAAAAAGCAGGCATTTTTTGCGCAACCTACGAGCTTCTTTGGCCAAGCCCGCCAGGAGCTTGAAAAAGGCGGGATGGTAAATCTTGTAATAATCTGCAACCTCAAGGCTGTCGCGGTCTGCGGCCAATAAATACTGCTGAAGATCATCCAGCGCAATGACGAGGAAATCGGCCTCTTCTCCCACCGCTCCCAATGCAAAAGCCGTTGAGGGGATCTCCACCACCGCCCCGACCCGAACCTCGTCCACACAGGGGATGCCATCCTTTCTTAGAGATCCGCGCACGCAACGAACCATCTCCCGCACTCGCTGAAGATCCTGCACAGCCGTCACAAAGGGAACGACGATCTCAAGCACGCCTCCAGGTTCCAAACGCAGCAGGGCCCGGAGTTGCGTCCGGAACAACGCCGGATTCTTGAGAAGGTAACGGATCCCCTTGAGGCCAAGAGCAGGATTGGCTTCGACACGATCTTCTTGCGACAGGGGACGCAGATCTTCACTCAAATCCAAAAGCCGAAAGACGACCCTCTGCCCCTCCGCCTTCGCCAAAATCTCCGCATAATGCCGATGAAGCATCTCCTCCCCCGGGGGAGTTTTGTCCAGCAGGAAGAGCAGCTCCGTTCGGTAGAGGCCGATCCCATCCAGACCCGCGTCCACCGATTGGACCACCTCGCCCAGGTTTCCACAGGAACCCAGAAGATCAATGGCCGTCCCATCGCCGAGTTCGGGAGGACCCTCCTCCTGGAACGGAGGTTGAGGGGTGCGCTGGAGGGCTTTCCCCTCATATTCTCGCCGCAGCCGATCTTCGGGATTGACATAGATGAGTCCCGCAGTCGCATCCAGGATGACATAGTCTCCTTCCTCCATCTGTTCGCGAAGATCGGGAATCCCGGTCACGGTCGGGATCCCCATGGATCGCGCGAGAATGCCGGCATGCGAACTGGGGCCGCCCTCTTCAGCTAAAATCCCAAGCACCTTCTGGTTTTCCAAACGGAACATGTCGGTGATTGTCAATTTTTTGGTCACGAGAATGTAGGACTCGTCCCCAAGCGCAGGGGGGTCCATCCTCCCCTCCTTCTCCAGGGTTCGCAGAACTCGGAGAGAAACATCCCTGAGATCGAAGGCCGACTCACGAAGCTTATCATTTTCCACCAACTCGAAGATTCTGTCGAAGCCATGGACCACCTTCATCAAAGCGGACTCAAGAGGTAGGCGCTCTTTATGGATCCAGCCCTCGACATCCGCTCTAAAGGTTGGATCATCCAAATAGGCCAAATGAACCCCCAGGATTCGGGCCTCTTCACTGCCGATCTCCTTCTCAAGATTGGCGCGGAGGCGCTGGAGCTGGTCCTTGCAGGCCTCCACGGCGGTCCGAAACCTCTCCGTCTCCCCGGGAACCTCAGATGCGGAGATGCGGATCGACTTGGGGCGGGCGTCGAATTCATAGCCCATAAAGCTGACCCGCCCAATGGCGACTCCCCCGCAAACACATAGACCCTCGAGATAATTACTCCGCATTTTGTTGAAAGACTCCCGGGGAGAGACTTTCTCTCCTGCTCTTTCTCCTCTAATCGAAGGGAGAATCAAAACCAGGCAGTCTGCCATTGTCAATGAAAGGAGAAGGCTTCCTTGAAGGATTCCCGGGCCTTTGCGTTTATGATCCAGCCCTCAATCCTCGCGGACCTATCAAGGAATTCCATTTGGTGATTGCTTCAACTCTCCTTCTCTCCCTCGCATTTTCCCTCCCTCAAGGGGATGTCCTTCCCCCAGGGTTTCGGCTTGTCCGAACTCCGGACGGAAGCCGTTTTTTCCTCCATAAGACCGAGGGGCGCCCCCTGGCCATCTGGACCTATGTCAGTCGTATGGGCAGAGAACAAGAAAATTTTCAGCTCGAGGGCCTCTCAGCTGCCTGTCTCCAAGCTTCTGTGCAGGCAAAAAAAATGAGGGCTCTGTTGGCAAAAACGCCTGCTGTACAGCTTCGCCTTCGAACAGGAACGCAGACCAGTACTCTCCAAGCCTTCCTCCCAAGCGATCGGATCCTCTCCTTCGCCAACCTGATGAAAGAGCGGCGCACCTCTCCCTCCTTTGATGGATTTTCCCGTTTTTTTGAGGAAGCTCACGAGGCCCTAAAGCAAAAGTTTCAGAACAGGGCAGACCTTACCCCTTTCCGAAAGATGGCCCTGGCGACCGTCCTTCGGGACCCAGTCAGGGTCGTCCTCTTTCCCCCTTCAGAACAGGCTGCCCAAATCTCAGAACAAGAAGCTCGTCGCTTTTTTCTACAAAACAACCTACCCAGCCAGGGACTCACATTGATCGAAGGAAACTTCGATTTGGCACTCGTCGCTCGTGGCCTGTCCCACATTTTTACGACACCTTCCAAGCTCCGCCCTCCCCTAGCCCTTGCCGAAGAACCCCAACCTACATCGTCCCGAGTCCTCCGCGCCCACCATCCCGGCAAAGCACTCGCCTCTATCGCTTGGAGGATTCCTTCAAGATGGAATCAGGCAGAACTCGAAGTCCTGGCCCTTGCATTTCAAAACACAGAAGTCAAGGGGAGTGAAGCCCTCATATTTCGTGCCATCCCCTCTTTCCCCAGCTTGGGCAGGCCCGGAATCTTTGCTTTGGAGGCGAAAGGTTTAGCAGCCGGCCAAGACTCTCAAGAGCTTTTACAACATCTCCAAAAGCGAATCGCGGCTCTCTTATCCAAGGATGGTTCAGGCACCGAGATCCTCCAGAAAGCCACCCGCATTTGGAGGGCAAGACAACATGCTGGGTTTGAGCGACCCGAGGCCAAGCTCGAAAAACTCGCACGCACTCTCCTCCTGGGAACCTATGGGACGCTTCCGGATAAGCCCGCCACTCTCCTCAACAAAGCAAAAGGGCTTTTACAGAACCAAGGTCAGTGTATCTCACTCGTGGACCCGATCCTCAGCCCTAAGAACAAGAAGGACAAGGAAGGAGGCAAATGAAAACGCTCTGGATGACCCATTCCCTACTGGGGGCCTTTCTCTTCTTTTCGGCTTGTGGAGGAACCCCCCCAACTCCCATAAAGACTTCCACAAAAACTCCCAACCCTGATCTGGGTGATACTAAAAACACAATCTCAAGGGATCCCAAACAAAAGCCTGCAAAGAGTTTTCCCTTGCCCAGCACTGCTCCGAATCAAGAGGAAGGAATGGACCTCCATCCGCCTCTCTCCCCCCTTCAAACCCGCAAGCTCTCAAACGACCTAATTGTTTCTCTTTCCCGAGACAAAGGAGATCCAAGAGACCGCGTCCTCGTTTTTTTCCCTCGCAAAAGGAAAAGCATTCCTGTCGGAATGGCTGGAATCCAAGAACTGACGGACCGCCTGACGCAGCATCGCTTGGAAACTGCGTTGGAGGAAGAATTTCAAGGAAAGGCCGAAGCCGCTTTGTCGGTCCGCACCTACCCAGGGGGCGTCATGTTTCAACTCGCAGGGCGTCGAGGCCAATTGGGCCAAGCCCAAAAAATCCTGCTCGAAAACTTGATGGATCCAGGTTTGGACCCCACTGCCTTGCCCCGCTACAGGGCGATGCTTCTCCAAGGATTGGAGAGGCAGCCCAGGCAAACGCTCCTGCGTGCCTTTGTCTCAGAAGTCCTTGGACTCGGACTTCCTTTCCCCGACACAATCCAGCATGATCTCCCCGAGATCCAGCCCGCAGCCTTGAGCCTTTTCCAAAAACTCAACTACCGACCCGAAGGCGCTGTCGTCCTTCTTCAAGGGGCAGGATGGAAGGCGGATGCTCTCCGGGATCTTGGAAATGATTTATTGGCTTGGAAGGCTCGGCACCGGGGAAACAAAGCTCCAAATCCCAAGATCCCCTTCTTTAGCTTTGCAGCTTCTCCCCAATTTCCAAAGGAAGGACAGCTGCTCCTGCTCCTTCCCAACCCTGCCCTCGAGGAGACAGGAACTCCCCTTTCAGAACTCTGCTGGCAACTTTTCTGCATGGACGGCTTGGGGGGGCGGCTTGGCCAAGAATTGGAGGCCCGAGGGCTCGGCCAAATCCAAATGCGCTTGGACCCCCTTGGAGAGGTGGCAGGAACTCGGATCCTTTCTTTTTCCCGCCCAGGAAAAAACGCGAAAGAAATCATCGCTGCGGTCCGAGCTGCCATCGCTGCGTTAAGCGATAGCAGCCCGGAGCGTTCTTTCTTTGACCAGGCCAAGCAACGCGTGCTCCTTTCTTGGGATCGAAAAATGAACCAAGCCTCCCTGCGCGCGGAAACGCTGGCTCGCTCCCTCGCCCATGGGCAAGGCCCCAACCTTGATCAAAGAGTCCTCCAAAGGCTTCAAGCCCTCCGCCCGGATGACATCCCTGAAGCCGCCGAAATCTGGCTCAAGCCCGCCTTTCTCTTACTCTCTTCCCAGGAGCAGCCGCCCCAGGGAGCCACAATGTTGGGTAAAAGGGACCTTGGAAAATCCAGCACTTCCCCACTCGGGAATCCAAAGGTCCAAAAGCTCCCGGGGAACCCCGAGGACTGGGAAAAAACCAAAACCAGAGTCCTGGCCAAAGCCCGAAAAGCCTTGGGCTTTACGCAGCCTTTGACCCCCAAAACATCCAAAACCCTTCGCTTTGACATCCAAGGGAAGCTGCTTGCCTCACTTCCCTTCAAGGAGAGCTGGGTCTGGGATTTTGGAAAGAGAACGGCAAGCGAAACCTTTGAAGTATTGAATACGAAAATCGGGAGGAGATTCCACGCCAAGGGAGCAGAAGAGATCCTGGATCAAAGGGTTCGCAAATTAAGCGATCTCGAAGCAGAAAATTATCTGCAAACTGGCCTCCTCAACCCTCTGGTTCTCCTTGATCCCCAGAATCCTTTCATACAGAAAATTGAGACCAGCGGCAGCCTAAAGCTCAAAGAAGGGAAGGATCTTGTACTCTTCAGTTTTGACCTGGTCCTGGCGGGATTCCACACCAAAGCCTCTCTTGCCATCGACCCCGACACCGGTCTTCCCCGCCGCCTGCTCTATGAGGCTCCGACCCCGGGAGGATCCAGAGTGCGAACCATCTACCTACTTCAAGAATATCGCATGGAAAAGGGCCTGCGCTTCCCTCACACCCTCTTTCGCTTCGACCAGGGCGCTTATCGGGGAGAACTCTCCCTAAGCCCGCGTCATCCTTGACCTCCCTCTCTCCCTAAACTTACACATAGGGTCCCGAGTCTGGGACGACACCGGCTATTTCTTCAAAACGACCACCAGCTTGTTGATAGCTACTTGGTTCAAGAAAGCACGGGTTTCCGAGATGCTCCCAACGGGATTGTTGGTCCCTTGGGAGATGGTGGGGAGCATTCTGTCAATCGAATTGTGAGGACTCTCGATGGATCCTGGGCGAAAAACGATGATTCATGAACCAGGAGCCGTCCCCCGTTAAGGTCGAAATTCGAAGCCAATAAAAAAGCGGTGTTCCCCTAACCCATCCTTGGTGAAGGAAATGGGACTGCGGCTCTCATTGGAAAGGTAGGAGTATTCAGCAGTCAAAGCAAAGGACTCAGCGAAGTCATATCGAAGCTCCACTTGTCCCCCAAAAAAGAACTTTGTGTCCGTCCCCGTTCCGAATTGGCCGGCGACCTTCACCCATTGTGCCCGAAACCCCGGAGTCAAAGTAAGGTGATCCCCAAGGAGAAGCCGGTAATCCACCCGAGCATCCACCCACATTTTCCCAATCGGCTTACCTGCGTCATTGATAAAGATCCTGTCATCTTCTGCGGCCATCGCGGCGTCTGCAGAAAGGACCCAGGTCCCGTTTGTGGTATAGGGGGCATAATATTCCATGTGCCCTCCCCCACGCATAACGGCAGCCGGCAAGGAGGTTTCATTGCCAAGAGTCCCGAAAGCATCATTGTTGTCATTCCATTCCCGTTCCATCCAGATGGAGAACAAAGCCCCCTTTTGAGGGAGGTTGGTCTGTTGATCCACCTGGATCCCGTTGTCTTCGATGTGAGCGTTAAATCCATAGACTTTGAATCCCTGCGGAATCGTAAAGCCGGATGCGGTTTGGGAATCGCGTGAGAAGGAGTTATGTCCATAAAAAGCCCCCGCCTCCCCCTTGAGCCCTTTGGCAAAATTGGTGGCGAAGGAGACCTTGACCCGCCAATCCTTCATCCGATACAAACCAACGGGTTGGAATTTGTCCCCATCATAATAACCCTCCCGCTGAAAGGCCCCCCACTGCCGTCCATGAATCTCGATCCTCGAATATCCCTTGTTGGGCGCATCTGGATTGCCATCGACGAGGCTCGCATAGCTCCCATCCCTCCCCGCATAGAGTTCGAGGCGCCCTTCTCGCCCAAAGGGTTTGGAGGAACGATAGTAGGCTTGCCCTTGAAGATTGTAGTCCTTTTCAGCAAAGCGAAGCGAGTCCTCCCCCGAGGGCATGATCCCCATCAAGCCCGCCCGAATCTCGAAGAAATCGGTCTTGGCCCATCGGCGATTGCGGACAACAAGAAGATCGTTATAGGTCGGCTTGTGTTCTTGTGCAGACAGCTGGGGATGGAGAACCACAAAACAGGCAAGGATGCCCAACAAAGAGGCCACTCGAGATCCACTTCCGATCATCGGCAATCTATCTCCAAAGGAAACATTGGTGCAGACCTGGATGCGTCATAATCTTCTTCAATCTCATGAATGACCCAGGCGAAACAGAGAAATGAGGCTATCCTTCCTGGGGCCAACCGAAAAGGAGAAACATGACTCAGATCCTCGATCATGCTCAAGCCCTCTTGGACCTCCTTCGGGAGCTGCGCCGTGATTTTCACCAACACCCCGAGCCATCCTTCGAAGAAAAGCGGACTTCAGAGGTCGTCACAGGCTTCCTGCGGGAATTGGGGCTTGAAGTTCAGACTTTTGAGGACATTCATGGCCTCTGGGCCGATCTCAAAATAGAAGGGGCAAACGAGACGATCGCCCTGAGGGCTGATATGGACGCTCTTCGGATGAACGAACGCAGTGCACCCGGCAAAAGCTCCTTTCTCAGCCAGACCCCAGGAGTCGCCCATTGCTGTGGACACGATGCTCACATGGCCATGCTCCTTGGGGCAGCCAAGCTCCTCTCCGAAGGAAAGGCAAAAGCCAGGTGCAACGTTCGCTTCATCTTCCAACACGCCGAAGAACAGGTTCCCGGAGGGGCCGTCGATCTCATCCAAAGAGATTGCCTCCATGGGGTCTCCCGGATTTTCGGACTTCATGTGATCCCCCCCATTCCGGCTGGTCTTTGGATCCTCGGTGAAGGCCCCATGATGGCTTCAGCCGACGATCTCAGGATCCAGATTAAGGGCAAGGGAGGGCACGCAGCCATGCCCCATCTCGTGCGGGATCCCATCGTCGCGGGCTCCCATGTGGTCAGCACCCTCCAACAGTTGATCTCCCGGCGAGCCGGTCCTCTGCGCCCCGCCGTGCTCAGCATCTGCAGTTTCCAAGGAGGGGAAGGCGCAAACAATGTCATCCCCGATTTGGTCGAAATGAGTGGAACGGTTCGCACTCTCGATGAGGCTCTCCGAAGAGAAATACCTTCTTGGATTGAGAATTGTGTTCGAGACGTCGCCGAGGCCTGCGGCTGCAAAGGGGAAACTCAATACAAAAAGGGCTATCCCGTCCTCGTCAACGATCCTGGGGCGACGGCCTTCGCCAAAAAAGTCACCGCCGAACTCTTTGGGGATCAAAGCATCCACCCCCAACCATTTCCCCTCCTCGCCGGGGAGGATTTCGCGTACTACGCTCAAAAGGTCCCCGCCTGCTACGCCTTCTTGGGCACCGGAAAAAAAGGCATGGATGCCCCCAACCATGCCACGGACTTTGATGTCTCCGAAGAGATGCTCCCCCTGGGGACGGCCTGGTATTGCGGCCTTGCCGCGGGCCTGACGACCTGATCCCCCCCTCCTTTTCTTCCCCCCAAAAAACTACTTAGAGGAGGAATAGGCGCCGATCGCCAAAACAAGGTCTTCGTGTTGACGTAGGTCTCGCAGAATCAAAGCCGTTAGTCCCCGAGCCGTCTGCAGGCGAGCAAGATCTTGGCCCCTATGACGAAGCATGGAAAGGGCTAGATCCAAGGCGGCGGCCTCGGGTCCCCGTTTTCCGGCACGATCGAAGGCCCAAAGAACTTGTTGAAGATCCAGGGGCTTTTCCTTGAGCCTTTTGCGAAGAACGCGGATCTCTTCATGCTTCCTTGCGAGAGAGCCACGCAAAAACCTCCAACCTCGGCGGAGGGATCGATGGGCCAGGGCGCGGGACCGGGGGAGCGCTCCCGGAGGAACTTCGGCTTCCTTACATTCGACCCAGGCCTTGAGCCGGGAGGGAGCGGCGAAGAGAAGACAGAGCCCTTGTTCGTCCCGGGCAAGCGCACGCCTGAGTCGCTCAGCTTCCCAAGTTTCCAGGGAGCGCCCCAGCTTTGAGGACAGCTTTTGAATCAACTCCGGCAAATAGACCAAGCGCCTTTCCATATCCTCTTTTGCCTCGAGAATCAGATCCCATTCCGCCGGTCCCGCCCCGATTGCATCCAGATCCTTGGAGAACTGGGCATCCCCCCCAAGCCCAAGATAGAGGGGATCCAACTGGGCCATCATCCGAATCGCCTCAAAGCAAAGAGGCTTCTTCATTCTTCTCAGCTTGCGACGAACGACAAGGGAGCTGGTCTCGCTCTCGTCTTCACGACCCTGGATACGGGGCCGAAGAATCTCATAGGTCGCCCTTATTGTGATCCGAACCAAGCGCCCAAGAAAACGAAGAACCATCCAAAGTAGGAGGAAGGGTAGGAAAAAGATGCGCCCTCCCCCCAGCTTGCCCCGATAAAAAGAGAGAGGATTAAATGCCCGTAAACTGCGAGGAAGTTTGCTCATGGCCTTTGTGGAGAAGATCCGCCGAACCATAAGCCTGCGGTCCTGCACCAAGCGATCTCTCACAGCCTTTCCAAAGACCTTCTCGACTTCTGCCAGACAAGCCTCTCCCGAATCCAGGAAGTGGAGGACATGAAAGAAGGAAGTTGCAAAACCCCCGTCCTTTGCCGGAGCCACAGGAAGATCTTCGTCGCCTTCCAGGACGGCCTGGTGTCGAACCCGCTCCTGCTCCCCTGCGCTCTCCCACTCTGAAAGAGGAATGAGATAAAGGTTGTAGAGATTGCAGAGTTTTGCAACTTGCACGGAGAGAGCTTCTGTCAGGAGGTCAAACCAGAAATAAGGGCCGAAGAGGCTCTTGGTCGCCGAAAGATCCAGACGCCCGAGGCGCTTTTCATCCCCGGAGGTATAGCTCAACACCTCCCGCCGAAGAGAGACCAAATCAGGATTCTCCAGGAACTGTTCGGGGCCTTTCGTATCGGTCTTGTGGAGAAACCCCCCGTCTTCCGCGTCGAGCAAAAGAAGAGCAAACTTCCGCGCCCTCAGATCCATCCCATCTCTCATGGCGCCAAGCCGCAGAGAGGCAGCTTCTCGGTGGATCCCTCTTGCA
>JALSSW010000007.1 GCA_026984035.1 Planctomycetota bacterium | reverse complement strand
CCCCGGCTCCTTCGTCCCCCCTTGGGAGGTCGAACTAGGCCCCTGGCTCTCCCCCGGGACAACCCTTCCCCTCAGATATTGGCCAGCTCTCTACCTCAAACAACAAGGCCTCCAAGCGAGCCATTCAGTCAGCATGGCCCTGATTTTGTATCGCTAGGCAGCAATTCTGCAGAAGAAAACCTCTTTGGTCTTTTCTGCTATGCTGATCCCTCCACCAGTTCCACCATCATTTCCACCATCCCTTCCACGATCCTTTCCACCATCCTTTCCACGATCCTCCGGCCTGCGCGGAAGCAATCTCCAATGAGGAACAAGAATGATCCAGAACGTTCTCCTTTATTTCTTTCGGATCCCATCCCTTCTCTCTGTTTTCCTTGTAGGTCTCCCCCTTTCCCTTCCGAGTTCCACCTTTTCCCAAGGACCCAGCCTCCTCAAAGACTTGAATCCAAGCCCTCTGGGTCCCCAGGATTCTTTTCCAAAAAATTACGCCAAACTCGGTCCCTTCACTCTGTTTTCAGCATTTACGATGCACACTGGTTTTGAGCTGTTTCGGACCGTCGGAACCAAGGCTTCTACAACCCTGGTAAAGGACATCGGTCTCGATGCCCAACGGCCTACCTTCTCCTCCTTTCCTTCAGGATTAACCCCCTTCGGTTCAAAGGTTCTTTTTGCAGCTGTCGAACAAACCCATGGTCGTGAACTCTGGATTACGAATGGTTTTGCTTCGGGAACAAAACTCCTGATGGATCTCAACAAAAGCGGTTCCTCCAATCCTAGTCAAATTACTGTCGCCGGAAATCGAGCTTTTTTTGTTGCAAGCCTTCCCAAGTTTGGGCCTGAACTCTGGGTGACAGACGGAACGAGTGGCGGAACCAAGCTGGTCAAAGATATCCTTTCCGGACCTTTGGGGTCTAAGATTTCGGGGATGACCCCATTGGGAAACAAGGTCATCTTCAGCGCCAATGATGGTAAATGGGGTCAGGAGCTGTGGATCTCCGATGGGACACCCAAGGGGACGCATTTGCTTCAAGATATCCATCCCGGATTCCCAAGCTCCCTCCCTAAAAACTTCACCAGGCTTGGAAATAAAGTCCTTTTTTCTGCCGATGACGGCTCGAACGGAGAGGAACTTTGGGTGCTGGATTCAACCAATTTCAAAACCAGGCTTCTCAAAAAAATCCATCCTGGAAGTTTCAGTTCCTCCCCCGCCTATCTTACCAAAGCAGGTTCTAAAGTCTTTTTCTCCGCCACCGAGCCCATCCATGGGAAAGAGCTCTGGGTCAGCGACGGCACGCCTCAAGGAACAATGATGGTAAAAGACATTCAGCGGGGTCGGTTTGGATCTGTCCCTCTGGGTATCACTTCCATGGGCTCGAGAGTTCTCTTTTCAAGCGACGACCTGGTTCACGGAAGAGAACTCTGGATTTCAGATGGAACAACCAAAGGAACACTCCTTGTAAAGGACATCCGCGTCGGCCCCTTCGGCTCAAGGCCCTATTTCTTTACCGCCCTTTCTTCGCGCCAAGCAGTCTTCCTCACGATCGAACCCATTCCTCGGACTCGTTTAACCAGGAACAAGCTATGGGTTACTGATGGGACTGCTGGAGGGACCAAGCTCCTCAGTTCAATTCGAGGGGATTCCAAGAGTCCCAGGTTGGGATCCCTCTTTGCCACTTCGCTCGGCAAAGTCCTGTTCTCCGCAGACGACGGCAAGGTTGGCCTGGAGCCTTGGATCACGGATGGAACGGGTCCGGGAACGCATCTGGTCAAAGACTTGAACGACCAAAGAGGCAAAACGGCTTCATCTTCTCCTTCAGGGTTCACCGACCAGTTCAATCGTGCCTTCTTTGCGGCCGACGATGGACAAAGGAAAACCGGAATGGAACTCTATAGGACTGATGGGACTCTCTCGGGGACGGGGCTTCTCAAAGATATCAACCCTGGGCCTTCAGGGAGCTTCCCCCAAGGGTTTACCTCAACAGACCGAGGGGTCTTTTTCCAAGCATCCGATGGCCTGACAGGGTCAGAACTTTGGGTCAGCGATGGTAGTCCTTCTGGTACCAAAAGGGTCAAGGATATCCGGCCGGGAACCTCAGATAGCAGCCCCTCAACCTTTTTCCCTTACAAACAAGGAATCCTCTTTCGAGCCAACAATGGTTCAAAGGGAATGGAACTTTGGTGGTCAGATGGATCCAGCAAGGGGACTTTTCTCGTGAAAGATCTCTGGCCGGGAAGGCTAGGAAGCACACCTAGGGATTTCACTCTGTTTCAGGGCAAAGTCTACTTTGCAGCCAACGATGGAAAAAAGGGAACGGAACTCTGGGTCACCGATGGGACCTCTGGGGGAACAAGCCTTGTCGCTGACATCGCAAGCGGACCGCTTAGTTCCTTGCCGCATTCCTTCCTTGTTTGGAAGAAAAGACTTTATTTCGCAGCTCGGACCCCTCTTCGAGGATCCGAACTCTGGGTAAGCGACGGGACCACTCAGGGGACGCATTTGTTCTTAGAAATCCAAAAGGGGGCCAGAGGAGGGGACCCTACCGGCCTCAAAAGCGCGGGAGGAAAATTCTTCTTTTCCGCTGAGGATGGGGTCCATGGGAGGGAGCTGTGGACCAGCGACGGAACGCCTCAAGGGACCTCCATGCTTCAGGATCTTCACATGGGAGCTCAAGGCTCATATCCCAGCAGTTTGACCTCTTGGGGAAACAAGCTGCTTTTTTGGGCAGAAAAGGGAAATGGATGTCATCCATGGATTTCCGACGGAAGTGCGAAGGGAACCTTCCCCCTGAAGGACATCCTCAAGGCTGTGGGGGATTCTTCCGATCGTTTCCTGGTTGCGGGAGCCCGATTTGCCTTTTTCATCGGCCGGAATACACAATCGGGCAATGCCCTTTGGAAGACTGATGGCACCTCAAAAGGAACCAGTCGAGTCAGCATTCAAGCAGGTATGTTTCGAAACAATCCCAGCGAATTCACCCTTTCCAACGGCAAGCTCCTTTTTCGCGCCAGCCACCCCCTCAAAGGAATGGAACCATTCCAATGGACCTTTGGTGCCTACTCAAAACAGGTAGGGCACCCTTGCGGGAATCCCCCCGGTCGCTCTCCCACGATGGAAGGGAGCGACCCCGTTCTCGGCGGAACCTTGATCCTTCAAACAAAGGAAGCCAGCCCCGGATCCCTGGGGATTCATCTTCTGGGAACTCCTGTCCAACTCAGAGCATTTCCGCTTGGCTTTTTCGCCACGGGTTGCCAGAGCTACATCGACTTCCCAACTTTCTGGCTTCCCTTTGCTCCCTTTTTGGTGCCCCCTTCCGGCGGCACTCGGCAGGCTTTTCCAATCCCCAACACTCGGAGCCTCAAAGGGGTGAGCATTGCCTTTCAAACCTGGTACCGAATCTTCTCCTCAAAGAGCTGGGAGCTGACCAACGGAGTCTTCAGTTTCTTCGGAAACTGAGTGGAAGGGTTGATTCAACAGCGGTCCTCCCCATCCACCTGTCTTTGCACGGCTTCGACCAGGAGGTCTGCCATGGATTCTCCCCGGAGGCGTTTGCGGGTGTAGGCGAAGAGAGGCACGTCGGGGACAAGGTCGAGCGGGAGTCTCCAGAGGCGGTCCCCTTCGGCATGGGGGCGGGCGACCTCGTTGGGGAGGACGGCGATGAAGCGGCCTTTGAGGCAGAAGTCGAGGCCGATTCGCATTTGGTCGACGTGGACACCGACCTTTCGGGGGAGATCGGGGGGCCAACCTTCGTCCATGCCGCCTGTGTCCGGGGGAGGAGGAGCCACGAAGGGCTGGGTCAAGACCTGGTCCAGGGAGGGGGACTTCCCGAAAAAAGGGTGTCCCCTTCCGACCCAGAGGCTGCAGGGGGCGTGGCCGAGGGGGATGCGTTCGATCCTGTCGTCGTGGACTTCTTCGCTGAGAAAGGCGGCATCAATCCGCCCTGCGAGGAGGGCGGAGACAATGGAACTTGCCTGAAAACTGAGAAGGATGGGAACAAAATCAGGGTATTTCTCCTGCAGGGTCTCGAGGGCGGGAAGCAGGTGGGCGGTCGTCAGGACCCCCCCGCTGCCGATCACGACCCTTCCTTGGAGCTTGCGACCCTCCAGAGCCAAGAGCCCATCGTGAATCAGGCGCATGGCATCCCGTAGATAGGGCAAAAACTTCTCCCCCGCCTCACTCAACTCGATCCTCCGCCCCACCCGGCGAAAAAGGGGGACACCCATGTCTTGCTCGAGCAGCCTGACGGCCCGGGAAAGAGCGGGGGGGCTGAGGTGGAGGCCCTCACTGGCTTTGGGAAGATGCTGGGTTTCGGCGACAGCGCGAAAGGCCGGGAGCCAATTCCAGAAACGGGAGATGCGTTGGAGGCGTTCCATCAATCAAAGCCCTCTCAATCCATGCACTCTAAATCATTTCATTAAACAGAACAGTCTATGATAAATATTCGAAGAAACAGAAGGGTAAACCTGTAGTAGAAAGGGCATCCAATCCATCGGACACAATCCAACTAAGAGGAATCCCAATGAAACCTATTCAAAAACTTCTGTCGAAACTTCCTTCGAAGCCTCTCGCCACGGCTCTCATCGCCTTTTCCCTTGTCGGGCCCATTGTGGGGCAAACCCTTTATGTCAACGCCTCCGCCAAACCGGGGGGGGACGGAAAAAGCTGGGCCAAAGCCTTCCGCAAACTGGACGCAGCCCTCGCCAAGGCGGGGATGGGCACCGCAATATGGGTGTCCCAAGGCCGCTACCCGGGGGGCTTTACGGTGCCAAAAGGGGTGTCCCTTTTCGGGGGGTTTCATCCGGGGGATCGGCGGATGACGCAGCGGGACTGGCTGAAAAACAAGACTGTCCTGGATGGAGCCGGGAAGCAGCGGGTCTTGATGCTTGGAGATCAAAGCCTTGTGGACGGCTTCGTTGTCGCCAATGGTAATGCGGGGGGAGACGGGGGAGGTGGAGCCTTGGTCAAGGCCGTTCGCGCGACCATCCGCAACTGCCTCTTCCAAAACAATAAAAACAGTGCGGGCCGAGGCGCGGCCCTCCACACCCTCAAGGGAAACACGGTCCTGGAGAACTCCATCTTTTATAAAAACATGGGATCCGGGCACGTGGTCGATTTCACAAGCGCCATGGGAAGGGTCCAACACATTTTGGTTTATGACAATCTGAGCAATGGGCTCCACTTTCATCTCGGGACAACGATTACCATCACCAACAGTATCTTCGCCCGCAACACAGGCCGCGGGATCTGCCACATCAGCGCCAATGACCGCCCCACCATCGAGAACAATCTCTTGTGGAACAACAAAAGCGGCCTCTATCACTTCAGGGGAAAAGACTTTCGCAACATCGCCGACGTCAACAAACTCCCCTACGCAAAAAACAACATCACCGGAGATCCCAAGCTCCTGTCTCCGACCAGCCTGAACTTCTCTGTCGCCATGGGCTCTCCAGTCCTGGATAGAGGAAAGCCCGGCAGCGCCCTCTCCCAAGCCTTTGACCAAAACCCCAGGCTCCTCGACGCGAATCTGGACGGCAGGGCTCTTCCCGACATCGGACCCAGCGAATACAGCAACATCCGCCTCATGACCCAAGGCACCCCCCGTCCGGGCAGCCCTCTTAGCCTCCGTGTCGCTGGCAAGAAAGGACTCATCCCCCTTCTTCTTCTCTCAGCCAAACCCAGCCAGTTGCAAATCCTCCCCTACGGCATCCTCCTCCTGGATCCCACAAGCCTGATCGCCCTCCCCGTTCCCCTGAATACCAACATGAATAGCACCCTCCCCTCCAGCTTTCCCAAGGGAATGGGGCTGTCCCTCCAAGCCCTGGCCATCGGTGGGAAGGGTGGAAATCTCAGCAACCTGATCGATCTTTGCGTAGGTTGCAGATAGGGGACCCAAAGCACCCCCGCTTCCCGGAATAGGCCTTTCAAAGCGGAAAAGGGGGTGTCCCCGATTGGGGGGAAGAGGCATATTGAAAGCATGCTTCTTCTCCCCGGCATCCCCTCCTTGGCCCTTCTTTCTCTCCTTCCCATTCAGGGCAAGGTCAAGGCAAGGCATGCATCTCTCCACCCCGTCGGAACCGCCATCATCCGCATCAACGCTCCCAAATCCCCTGAAGATGAGAAGCGCAAACGCCTCAGTTTTTTTCTCGTCTACCCGGCGCAAAAACGCGGCAAACATACTCCCCTCTCCAAACAAGAAGGCCCCTTCCCCGCACTGGTTTTCCTCCATGGACTCGGGGGAACCGGGAAAAGCCCCGAAGGGCTCGCCCGATTTCTCGCTGCCCGGGGATTCCTCGTTTTCCTCCTCGACGGCTCCCGCTTCGATCCAGAACGCCAAAAACGAGAAGCAAAAGCAACCTACGAGGCCCTCCTTTCCGAAAACACCCGTAAGGGCTCCCTCCTCTATCATCGGCTCGATCCCAAGCGAATCGCCCTGGGAGGACACTCCATGGGAGGGGGAACCACCCTGCGAGTCCTTGCGGAAAACCCCGGCTTCTGCGCTGGAGTCCTGGTCGCCCCCTGGAACGGAATGAACTTTAGGTCACCCAAAGATCCGAGTCCCAAGGTAAAAGAACCTTGCCTTGTCATCACGGGGGACGAAGACCGAATCCTGAACTGGAAGAAAAACGCCCTACGGATCTTCCAGCATATGAACAATCCAAGAGGCTCCTCCCTCTTCGTCCTTTTGGAAGAAGTCGGACACCGAAGCGTGATTTACCAAAAACGTTTTTCTCTTTTTGGAACTCGTTCCAAGGGTCCCGCCCAAACATCTACCTTTCCCGTCATTGCAGCGTTTTTAGAAAAAACACTGTGCAACAATCAAAGGCACATCTCAGAGGTCCTCAAGACGATTCCCCACTTAAAAATGGTGCAGGAGAAATAAGCACAGGCCTTTGTGAAATTGTGTTCCCGAACTTCAGACGCAAATTTTAATTGGGTTCTAAAGCGGGATGGTCTGAGGGAAGAGGCTGATCAAATCGAACGGCCAAACTGATCTCTCCTTCACGCACGGTTCCTGCCCGTACAAGGGTTCCATGGATCTTATTTCCATCCTGTAGGATCACCTCCACCTCGATGGAGCCTTCGGTCACAAAGCACACCCCGCCCTTGGAAAAGTCCTGGATCGGTCCCGGAAGGGTTTCGGTCAGGATCCGAAGCTGCACGTTTCCTGTTCGCTCCCTCCGCTCATCACTGCGCCGTTCCCCGGCCTTGGTTGGGGTTCTCTCTTCCATTTTCACACTCGGGTCAAGATCTGTCCCATATTGTTCGACGAAAGAAGCGGTGGAACTTGATCATCCCCCGGGGAAGGGGGAACCTCGGTGGGGAGAAAAGGGATATGGCAAAGCCACAAAACAACTCTAAGGGCAAGAAAAAACCGAAAGGGCCTCTCAGGAAGCTTCTCTCTTTCGGGATCTATCTGAGTATCCTTTACCTCCTTGTCACTGCAGGGATCATGTATCACCTCATTGGGGGGAACTATAAGGGCTTGATGGTCCACCCCAGCACACGGGGAGTGGATGTGGCCGAGGTCGAATTCAAAAACGATTCGGGAATGCTCCTAAAAGGCTGGTATTCGCCTGTTGAAGATCGCCCCATCGTATTGATCGCTCACGGACGTCACCAACATCGCGGCCAGATGTCGGCCCTCTATACCCACCTCTTCCTCGCTTGCAGGTTGGGTTTCCTGGTCTTCGATTTTCGGGCTTCAGGCGAAAGCGAAGGAATGTTGAGCACGGGAGGAGTCAAAGAATCCCAGGATCTCGAAGCCGCTCTCGACTGGCTGGAGTCCAAAGGGCACGAGCCCTCGGAGACCATTCTTGTTGCCTATGACATGGGGGCTACGGCGGCCTTTGGGATCCCGGAACGCCTCAACCGGCTCAATACGGTTATCTTTGTCGGCCCCTCGGAGGGACCCCGGCGCAACCTCTCCCGAGTGATGAAGAACATGCACATCCCTATGTTCCCTGTCGCTTCCTTGGCACTCATGGCGTCTCAGGAGATTACGGGGGCGAACTTCAAAAAACCTGACCCCCTCCTGGCCATGCAGGAATTGACCCATCCCTTCGTCATCTTTGTCGCCAGCGACACTGACACGGTCTCTCCCCTGCCCTTCGTAAAGTCTCTTTACAACGAAGTGCCGGGAGACCCGACCGACCAAAAAATCCTCAAAACCTTCTCGGGCTATTCCCACGACAAGCTCATCAGCATCGACAAGCCCGACCTCGCCCGTTGGATCGGGGGATACCTGGCAAAGAAATTCGATTGAGGCAGAAAAACCTAGCACAATGAAGCTATTCTCGCCTTCGTGATACGTTTTGGGCGCAGCCTCCGCTTCCTTCATCTTTTGGGCTTCTTCCCGCCCTTGGTCGCACTGATTTGGCAGGAGCGCTTCGCTCTTTTCACAGGACGCAGCCCCAGTGTCAAAGAGCGTGTCATCCTCGGAATCGTCACATGGCTTGCCTATACTTTTGATGGCATTTGGGATGCACACAAAGCCAAAGGTCTTCGGGCACTCCCACAAAGACATCGGTTTTTGAAAAAGCATCAGAGGGTCTTTTTGCTGGCCAGCGCCGCGCTATTGGTCTTGGCAGGGATCCTCGCAGGAGGCTTAAGCCCCTCGCACCTGTGGGCGGGAACCATCTCTACGGCGGCTGCTCTGGCTTACCTCCTCCTTGCTCAGGCTTTTCCGCGGATCATGCGAGGTTTGATACCAAGAGAACTCTTTGTGGGATTGTTTTTCTCCATCGCTGTGGGTTTGTTTACTTTGCAGGATTGGGCCCACGATCTCCCCCCATTGCTGGCCTTTGCTCTTCTGTGCACAGCAAATGGAGTGGCGATTTCTTTGGATGAGAGGGAGGTGGACCTGGAACGGGGAGACGTAACCCTCGCCACGACTCATGGGAAGCTGGGAGACTCACTCTCAAAGATCCTGCATGGGGGGCTTCTTGGGGCAGGGTTAGCCTTGTTGCTTGGTGGAGTTCTCTGGAAAACCAAGCCCGAGAGAGAAGCCATGGGAGAGAGTTTTGGGTTGGCCTTGGTATGTTTGGCCCTCGTCCCTTACCTGATCCGAGATAAAACCCTGAGGCCTGCAGCCTATGATCTCGCCCTTTGTGCACCTTTGTTGGTTTGGTAGGACACCTTCCTACTGCAAAGCCCGGGAAAGGATCTCGCGTTGAATCTCGGAAGTCCCTTCGTAAATGCGAGGGGCACGGACATCGAGATAGAGGTGGGCAAGGGGATGATCGTGAACCAATGCCCTTGCTCCCAAAATCTGGATGGCGTCATCCACGACCCGCTGGGCATTCTCGGTGGCGAAAAGTTTTGCCGAGGCAGCGTTGGCCGTATTGCTCTCGACCCCCCCATCAAAAGCAGAGGCAGCAGCGTACACCAGGAGTCTTGCCGCATGGGTCCCCGTGTGCATGTCCGCCAACTTGGCCCCGATAGCCTGAAACGAACCGATTTTTTTCCCGAAGGCTTCCCGCTCCCGCGCCCAGGCCAAAGCGATGTCGAGCGCTCTTTGCGCAATCCCCACCGCAAAGGCCCCCACACTGGGCCGAAACAAATCCAGGGTCCGCATCGCAACACGAAAGCCTCGGTTCACTTCACCCAGGAGCTTTTCTTTGGGAACAAACACTCCATCAAAAAACAATCGACCAATGGGGTGGGGAGCAAGCATCTCGGTGTGTTCCCCTGTCAAACCATCGCTGTCCCCCGGCACAACGAAGGCACTCACACCCTTCGCCCCGGCCTCGGGATCCGTCCTCGCGAATACGGTGTAGACATCAGCTTCCGGCGCGTTGGAGATCCACCACTTCTCACCGAAAAGCCTCCACCCCCCCGGAACCTCCTCGGCTCGAAGCTGAAGTGCCGCAGGATCCGAACCGGAACCTGGTTCCGAAAGCGCAAAGGCTGCAACCGCTTCCCCGCGAGCCACCTTGGGGATCCACTCGCGAATGCAATCCACGGTCCCTGACTGAAGAATGGGATAGGCTCCCAAGCCCTGTAAAGCCAAGAGCAACTCCGCCTGCCCGCATTCCATAGCAAGGCCTTCCCGCAAAAGACAAAGTGCCATCGCAGAAATCCTTGCCCCTTCCTTCCCCTCCCAAGTCGATTCGGGAAAGAGGCGAGCCAAAAGTCCGGACCTCCCCAGCGCCGCGAGAAGCGGCCGGTTGACCCCAGCTTCTTCGTTTTGCAGGGGGGCCAGCTCGCTTCGCGCCAGAACCCGGATCTCCTCCAAAAATCCCCGTTGTTCCCGGCTCAGCCAAAACGGCGCCTTCTCCGGAATCCACTCTCCGGGAAAAGACATTACTTACCTTCTTTCCTTGGACCGCTCTGTCCCGTTCTCTTCTTGGGTAGAGTTTTGACAGGAGCTTTCCCAGGCTTTCTGCCCTCATGTTCATCATCCTCCTCCCGGCCCTCGTGGGATTCTCCGCGCTCTCCCGCTTGTGCTCCCACGGTTTTGGGTCGCAACTCAGGCCGCCGAATTCTTCCACCGGCCTGCCCGGTGAGGACCAGAAAATACATGGAACCCAAAGCCGCCACCAAGCAGAGAATCGCAATCCTTGTCGCGCCTTTCTCGTTGATGAATTGCGCAATCAAACCCATCAGGGCCAAACCCGCAGCAGCCAATGAGAGCCAGGTGGCCTTATCCCCCAAATCCTCATGCTGATCGATCCAGTGCTCGCTGACTCCAGCGAGGTGCTCCACCCTCTCTTCGGCTTCATGGCCGGAAAGCATGGCAGGATAGGCCGTTCCCCCCGCCACGACCATGACAAGAAGTCCCAGGCGCAACACTTCCTTTTGTCTCCGTAAGAGGCCGTAGAGCAGCACAAGAATCGCAAAGGGAACCCCCAAAATCGGGATATGGTTGATGAGCAAATGAAGGTAATGACCGTCCATGCGTGACTCCTGGATTTGAAAGTCAAATCTAAGCCTCATGCTTCCTCAGATGGCTCCAAGTGCATGCAGGCAAAAGGAGCATAACAAGGGGCCTTCGCTCTTTCCTCTTCATTCCCTTCCCACCTTTCCCGAAGAAGATCATGGAGGTAGAGATGAAGGGAATGATGCGAACCATGCTTTCTTTTGTAGGGGCGAGTCTTGGGTGGTGGATCGGCGCACCTCTGGGAACGATCATCGCGCTCTTGCTCAGCTCCGTTGGAACGGGATTCGGGCTTTATTACGGGGGAAAGCTGGCACCCTAGGGCCCTCAAAACAAAGGGGAAACAAGCCCCCCTCCCCCTGGCTTGAGCTGATGCGGTAACTTGGGTACTTTGTTGCAAGTAAAACTCAAATACTTGAGAACATCAAACAGGACCCTGAAATGATCCAAGCCTCCGAACTGCGCAAGAGCGCATCTTTCTTTCACGACTACACCGAACTTCGCGTGCAGCAAAATAAAAGCGTGGAGATTGCTCTAGTCAACGGTGACGTAATGCGCAACGCAGTAAATACCACGGGAGGATCCTCCGCACGCGTGGGAGGCTGCGGAGCCTGGGGATTTGCCTCCGCCCCGGAAGTCGGCACCAAGACTTTTGAACGTATCGTCGAAAGGGCAAGCCGGAACGCAAAGGTCCTTGCCAAGGGCCGAAAGGAAGGGAGCCTCCCCGAGACCCGGACCGAAGGATGTTTCGACTACGCCACCGAAAAGGAGCGCATGGGCCAGAAGGAGCTCCTTGATTTCGCTCGCGGCATCGATGCCTACATCCTCAAAAACTTCCCCAACTTGCAGTCACGTGTCGTCGTCTTGCGCAACCTCGACATGGAAAAGTCCCTCCTTACCTCTCAGGGCACCGAGGCCTACTCCCTGACTCCACGCTCTCTGATCTATGTGGACATGAGCCTGATGAGCGAGGGACAACCCGTCAATCTCTTCGAAGGATTCGGAGGCCTTGGGCAATTCGAAGACCAGTTTACGACTCCCGAAAGTCTCTTCGAAAAGCTCCAAATACAATATGAACATCTGGTCAAAAAAGCTGAAGGGGTCCACGCAACTGCAGGACCCAAGGAATGCATCCTCGATGCAGACCTGGCCGGTATCCTGGCCCATGAAGCAATTGGGCACACAACGGAGGCGGACTTTGTCCTCGGCGGCTCGGTCGCTGCCCACTACATGGACAAGGAAGTGGCTTCCCCCATGGTAAGTCTCGTGGACTTCGCCCACCACGCCTTCGGCGAAACCTGCCCCATCCCGGTGCACGTCGATGACGAAGGGACACCCGCCGAGGACACGACCATCATCGAAAACGGGATTCTCAAATCCTACATGCACAACAAGGAGAGCGCAGCGCAGTTCGAGACCGCCCCCACGGGAAATGCGAGAGCTTTTCTCTTCTCGGACGAACCTCTGATTCGGATGCGCAATACAGCCATTCTTCCCGGAACATCCAAACTGGAAGACATGATTGCATCCATCGATGATGGCTACTATCTGATGCGCCCAGGGAATGGACAGGCAGACACGACAAGTGAGTTCATGTTTGCTGTGGTCCAGGGCTATGAAATCAAAAACGGCAAGCTGGGCAAGGCCATTAAAGACACAACCATCTCCGGCGTCGCCTTTGACCTTCTGAAGACTGTGACCGCCCTCTCCGACGAAATGAAATGGGTGGCTACGGGGATGTGCGGCAAAAAACAACCGATCCCCGTGGGGATGGGAGGACCCGCCATCAAATGCACGGTCAACATGGGAGGGAGGTGAAATGGAACTCGACCGAGACCTCGTAGAAAGTTGCAAAGAAGCCCTCCTCAAAAAAGGCGCTGACAAAGCCGGTTGCATCCTGGTCGTTCAAGAAAAAACGGAGTTCACCGTCAACGCCGGAAAACTGGATCTCCTACGAACCACCGAAACCGGTCAACTCTCTCTCACGGCTATCCGAGACCAACGGAAGGGAAGCCTGACCATCAACGACCTCAGTGCAAGCGCCGTGGAAACAGCCATCGACGAAACTCTGGGCCTCGCCAAAATTTCCCAGCCTGATGAGGCGAACGACATCGCCGAAGGTGACAGCCCCAAGACCTTCGAATCGGGACCATCCCATCCCGATCTCCCGCTCATGCAGGAACGGCTTACGGATTTTTTGGAACATGTGAAGACCCATCATCCCCTGGCCGTCCTTGACCAATTGATCTTTGACTTCACGAGGTCGAGCCGTCTCTTTCTCAACAGCAAGGGAGTGGATCTCCAGGAGGACAAGGGGCTTTATGCTCTTTCGACCATGTTCTCCAGCAAGAAAGGCAAGAAGAGCGCATCCTTCAATTACACGGGATACGAAAGCCAAAACCTCGAAAAACCCTTGGACCAATGTGGCTCCATCCATCGCCTCATTTCGGAAAACGCCAAGCAAATTGACACCGAGGTTTTGGATGGGAAGTTCCAAGGCACGGTGCTCATCAGCCCCGACTGCCTCACGGATTTCCTGGGTATGTTTACCGGAATGCTCGGAGACTACCCCCTGATCTCGGGAACCTCCCCCTACAAAGATTCTCTTGGGGAACTGATTGCCTCCCCCTGTCTCAGCCTGCACTCGAGACCCTTGGATCCGGAGATCGCTACGGGATCGCACATAACCAGAGATGGCTATATTGCACAAAACACAAGTATCCTGGATCACGGAAAGCTCGAAACCTTCCTCCTGGGCCTCTATGGCTCCAAGAAAACGGGGCTTGCCCGCAGTCTCAATAATGGCGACTGTTGGATCGTCGATCCGGGCGATCAGGACTTTGAGGATCTCCTCAAAGGAATCGATCGCGGCGTCCTCCTCGGCAGGTTTTCCGGCGGCAACCCCAATGAAAACGGGGATTTCTCGGGGGTCGCGAAAAACAGCTTTCTCATCGAAAAAGCAGCTGTCGGTCCGGCCCTCAGCGAAACAATGATCTCAGGCAATATCCGGGACATGCTGAAGTCCATCGAAGGGATCTCCAAACAAAGAATCCACTTCGGTGGTGCTGTCCTCCCATGGATTGCCATCGGAGGCCTCACGATTTCCGGCAAATAACAATTTCCGGCAAATCACGAGGGGGGAAAAGGCCAACGAGGGGGAAAGGCCCTCGTGGCTCATCTCCGCTCCCTCTCACTTCTTGAGCTTTGCGTCCTTTTCAGCATCGCTCAGCTTGTTCCACCCCTCTACACAATCTTGGCAGCAGAAGCCGACCTTCATCCCCTTGTACATGACCGTGATATCTGGATCGACGGTTTCATCGGGCATCATGACGCAGTTGGTATTCACAGGATCCCCCGATGGGTTCCCACGGGAACTCGCACAGGAAGAAAGGGAGAGAGCCAATGCCATGCTAAAAATTGCGATTCGTTTCATCTGGGACCTCCATGGTCAGTCAAATGGATCTGAAAAATTCCCACAAACCTGAGACTCATTCCGGAGTCGTTTTCGGTTTCAGGTTCCCTGGCAGTAACTTTAAGAGCTTGGCCTTCCACCTACCAAGGCGAAGACGCCAAATGTGATACGAGCAAAACAAGGTAGGGACAACAAATAGCGTCAATAGTTCAATCGACATCCCGCCGAAGCTCGGGATGGCCATCGGGATCATCAGGTCCGCTCCTTTACCCCGAGAACTCAACACCGGAAGAAGCGCCAATACGGTGGTCGCAGTTGTCATCAGACAGGGCCTGATTCGTCGCTTGCCTGCCTCGAGAACCGCAGCGCGGACTTCCTTGGCGTTCTTGGGTTTCCGCTCTTCGACCTTCTGCCTAAGGAAGGTCATCATGACCACTCCATCATCGGTCGCGATCCCAAAGAGGGCGAGGAAGCCCACCCAGACAGCCACCGACATCTGGATCGGCCTCACTCGGAATAGCTCGCGGAGGTTCTCCCCAAACAAGCTGAAGTTGAGGAAGTTCGGGTCTCCATAGGCTGCCAGGAGCATAAACCCTCCCGCCCAGGCGACGAGAACTCCCGAAAAGACCATGAGAGTCAATAAGGAGGATTTGAACTGGAAGAAGAGCAGCACAAAAATGAGAAGGAGTGCAATGGGAACTAAAAGCTTCATCCGCTTTTCCATGCGAAGCTGGTTTTCGTAGTTCCCCGTGAACTTGTAACTGGTTCCCGAGGGGAGGATCCACTCTTTGTCATCAATCTTCTTTTGGAGGAAGGCTTTGGCTGCGAGGACAGCATCAATCTCCGGATAGCCTTCGGCGCGGTTAAATACCACATAGCCCACCAAGAAGTTATCCTCACTCTTGATACTTTGAGGACCTCTCACAAATTTGGTTTCAGCCACTTGGCCGAGAGGGATCTGCTTCCCATTCTGAGTCGGAAGAAGAATCTCTTTCAGCTTGTCGGGAGCACTCCGATAGTCCCTGGGATAACGCACGCGGACAGGGTAGCGCTCCCTGCCCTCTACTGTCCAAGTAAGAGGTTTTCCGCCGAGGGCGGTCTCCAGGACTCTTTGCGCATCCGAGATTTTGATCCCATAGCGAGAGAGAGCGAAGCGATCCAAGTGGATCTCTATATAGGGCTTCCCCACAATCCGATCTGCAACCACAGAACCAGGGTCGATCTCTTTCACTTCTTTGAGATAGGCTTCGATTTGCAAACCGACTTTCTCAAGAGTCTTGAGGTCCGTCCCATACACCTTGATGCCGATGGGAGCCCTCATCCCGGTTTGGAGCATCACAAGCCGTGTTTCGATGGGCTGCAAGAGAGGAGCTGAGGTCGTTCCCGCAAGCTGGGCTGCCTTTGCGATTTCATTCCAAATATCCCTTCGGGATTTGATGTGATCCCGCCAAGAACGAAAGGGACGGCCGTTGTCGTCAGGGATGAGTTTGCCTTGGGAATCCCGGACAAACTCATCCTTATCTTCGTCATAGCGAAAGCGAAGCCTGTGCCCTTCACCATCCTCCATAAACTCGGTCTTGTAATGGACAACGGCTTCAACCATTGCGAGTGGAGCAGGGTCCAGCGCACTCTCCACCCGCCCGGCCTTGCCGACAACCTTTGTGACTTCGGGAACGCTCCGGATCAATTGATCCAGCTTTGATAGGACATCAACGGTTTCCTCCACGCCCGCGTGAGGCATGGTCGTCGGCATGAACAGGAAAGAACCTTCATCGAAGGGGGGTAAAAACTCCCGCCCTAAACTTTTCCACGCACTGTGTCCCTGCCAAATGAAGAACCCAATGAACACGAAAAAGAGAGGGCGCACCCAAAGCATCCCGCGAAGCAACCAGGAATAAAGCCACTGAAAAATTTGGAAGAATAAAAGCACGGCGGCAAGGATGGACAAAGTCATGAAACGGTTCTTCCAAAGCCCCGCTCCCGCGCCCATGGGTTCCCAAGAATCGGCGAGAAGGATGGCCGCGATCAATGCCGCAATCAGGGCTGGAATCTTCCAAAAGGTCCTCAGGAGCATCCAGAGGCGAGCCTTCCATGCTGCCTTGCCCTTGGGTTTGGGAGAGCATCCATCCTCTGCATCAACCTTCTTCTTAGGTTTCCCAAAGAAATAGTTGGCAAGAACAGGCAAGACCGTCACAGCAATCACAGCGGCAGCCATGAGGGCAAAGGTCTTTGTGAAGGCGAGGGGGCGAAACATCTTTCCCTCCTGGGCCTCCAGGGCAAAAACGGGGAAGAAGCTCACGACCGTCGTTGCAGTGGATGTCAGCACAGCGCCCGAGACCTCATGGCTGGCCTTCCAAATCGTTTTCCACTTGGGCTCTCCCGGCGGCGCCTTTCCAAGCTGCACAAGGACGTTTTCGGCAATCACGATCCCCATGTCCACGAGGGTCCCAATGGCAATCGCAATGCCCGAAAGAGCCACCACATTTGCATCCACCCTAAAGAAGCGCATCAACACAAAGGTGGCAAGAACCGCCAAGGGGAGAAGAACCGAGATCAAAAAACCGGCTCGAAGATGGAGAACCATCACCAGGACAACAATGATCGTGATCAAGATTTCTTGATAGAGAGCTTCGTTCAAAGTCCCGAGGGTCTCTTGGATCAAACCCGTTCGGTCATAGAAGGGAACAATTCGAACCTGACCTCTCCGGCCATCATCCATGACCCGTTGGGGCAAGCCGGCTTCGATCTCTTTGATCTTTTGCTTGACACCCTTAATCACAGCGAGGGGGTTCGCGCCATACCTGGAGACGACAACCCCTCCTACAGCCTCGGCACCATCACGGTCCAACACTCCCCTCCGTAGCGCAGGGCCAAAGGCAATCCTCGCCACCTCTTTGAGGCGAATGCCCGTCCCATCCTTGGCCCGAACCACGGTTTCCTCCAAATCCTTGAGCGACCGCAAAAAACCAATCCCACGGATCACGTATTCGACCCGGTTGACTTCGATGGTTCGGGCACCGACGTCCAGGTTGGATCCCCGGACAGCGTTGAGAACGGCGTCGAGCGAAACATTGTAGGCTTGGAGGGCATCAGGATCGACATCGACCTGGTACTCCCGCACATACCCACCAATCGAAGCAACCTCGGAAACCCCTTTAACCGCTAATAAGGCATAACGAACTTGGAAGTCTTGAACTGAACGTAACTCAGCCAGATTAAAAGCGGGAACAGGATTCCCTTCGTCATCCCGACTCTCGAGTGTGTACCAAAAGATTTGTCCCAGGGCGGTCGCATCCGGACCCAATTCTGGTCGAACCCCCTTAGGAAGCAAACCAGCGGGGAGACTGGCCAGCTTTTCCAGGATTCGGGACCTCGACCAATAGAAATCGATCTTCTCTTCAAAGATCACATAGATAGATGAGAACCCGAACATCGAGTTGGAACGAATCGTTCGAACTCCTGGAACCCCCATCAAAGCCTGGGTCAAGGGATAAGTGATCTGATCGTCAATATCCTGCGGGGAACGGCCATCCCAACGCGTAAAAACAATTTGTTGGTTCTCCCCAATGTCCGGGATCGCGTCCGCAGGAACAGGATCCCGATCGATCCCACCAAGATCCCAATCGAAGGGGGCATTCAACATTCCGAGGAAAACCAAAAAGGCCACCCCCAGCATCACCACGAGACGGTTTTGGAGACTGAAACGGATCAGGCTCGCAAGGGGTCCTTTGGGGTCCTGAGTCATTTCCCCCCTCCCTTCTTGTCAGCAGGTTTCGAGAGATCCTCCACAACTGAGCCACATGCAAGCATCGATGAGCCGTAATAGGGATTTCGGATTTCCTTGCCCAACTGCAACCAGTCGGCGCCCTTCCCATCGAAGGCCATGGGGCAATGGGCGACGACAAGCCCCTTGGCTTTTCCTCGGAGCATTGCTTTGTGCTTCAGCAAATACCTTCCCAAGGCGTTGAAACACTTTCGAACCGAATCTGCACCTTTCTCGGGGGAGATCCCCACCAAGACTCCTTTTCGATCCTTTTTCGAAAGAGCGAAGAGCCCCTTGGCTGCATCGGCAATGCGGTCTTCACTGAGGGCCTTTTGGATTTTCAAATATGCGGGAAGGATCTGAGCTACCGTCAGGGCTTTGGGTTGAACTGGGTTGGGAGACTTGGTCGTTCCCACTTTTTTGGGTGCGGGCCGACTTGCAGGCTTCCTTTCCTTTTTTGCTTTGTTCTTCCCCCTCGGTTTGCCTTTGGATCGATTCCCCGCGTTTCCTTGTTTTTTCTTCGGGGACGATTTCCCGGGAACAAGGGTTTCTACAACTTCCCCACAACTCAACATCTCCGTCCCGTAATAGGGGTTTTGAATTTTCTTGCCGACCTGCAACCAGTTGGCACCGTCTCCATCAAAGGCCATCGGACAAAAGGCCCAAACCAATTTTTCTTGGATCCCTGCAAGCTTTTCCTTTCTTGTGAAAAGAGCTGTCCCCAAGTCCCGGAAGACTTCCAAGAGCCCCCTATCGCTTTTGTCCTCCATCAGTTTTTTTCGTAGACCTTCGAAAGCAGGAGCGTTCACATCGACAAAGCCTTCGGTCAGAGCCTCGCGGGCTGCTTCTTTGTTGCTCTTTGCCAAGAGATCTTGTGCCCGGAGATAGAACTTCAGAATCTTTGCCAAATCCGCAGAATTGACGGTCTTCAGGTTGGGGATCTTTGAAGCTTGTTTGCTCGTTTTTGGCTCTTTCGCCTTTTGCAAGCCCCCCGGCGACATCATGCTGGGAATCGGGGCAGAAGGCCTGGACTTGATTTGGGCCTCGGAATCGATTTTGAAGGCCCCCTCTGTAACCACTCTCTCCCCTTCCATCAGGCCGGAAAGAACAACGTAGTATCCTTCACCCCGGGGGCCCAGAATGATCTCTCTGGGCATGTATTGGGGCTTATCCCCCGCGAGCGCAACCCAAACGATACTCCGACGTCCGGTAAACAGGACCGCAGACTCGGGGACCGCAAGCGGATCTTGGAGGACGCCTTGACCATGCAAGCCGAGGGTTGAACCCTTGACCAAGGGCATCCCGCATTTGGGGCAATTCCCTTTTTCCTTGCGCACGACCTCAGGGTGCATGGGGCAAATCCAAGCGTTGGAGAAGTCTTTCGTCCTGGGATTCCCTTCCGCATCCAAGGGTACCTTAACAGAAGCCCGTGCAAACATTCCGGGACGAATCCGCAGGTCTTTGTTCTCCAGAACCACCCGCAAAGGCAGGGTCCTTGTTCTTGGATCGATCTCGGGATCCAGGAGACTGATCCTCCCTTCAAAAACCTTTCCGGGGATGGCGTCCACCCGTACCTCGACCTTTTGCCCAAACTTGAGCAGAGGGAGATCGCGCTCAAAGGCAAGGAGTTCGACCCAAACCTGCGTGAGATCAACGACCTCATAAAGCTCCTGACCCGTTTTCACATACGTGCCCAACTGGACCCGTTTCTTGGTCACAATCCCTCCATGGGGTGCCCTGATCGTGATGTGATCTTTGGCCTTGCCGCTTGTCTCGATCTCCTTGATCTGCATCTCATCAAGGCCCAACAACCGCAGTTTGTCCCGAGCTGCACGCACGGAAGCACGGGTCGTGTCCAACATAAGCGGGGATTTGGAGGCAGCCATTTCGCTCAAAGCCTTTCGGGCCTCCAAGTATTCTTCCTGCGCGGAAATCATCTGCGGGCTGTAGAGCTCGGCAATATGGTCTCCCACGGACACCCTTGTCCCGGTGAAATCCACAAAGAGGCGGTCGATCCGACCGGAAACCCAAGCCGTCACGGAATGAACCCTGGTTTCATCTTCAACAACCTTGCCTGTCACAAGAATAGACGCGTTAAGGGGGCGCCTCTTGACCTTCGTCACTTCGACCTCTGCCAGGGCTGCCGCCTCCTTGGTCAGGGTCAAAACGCCTCCTTTCCCACTGGCAACCGGGATCAAGTCCATGCCGCAATAGGGGCACTTGCCGGGTCCATCCTCATCGACTTGAGGATGCATGCTACAGGTCCAGTGCTGTTTCTTTTCGGCCCCCATTTGTGAGGACCTCCCCTTGGAAGGAGCGCTTGCGGTCCCTCCCTTTTCCTGGACGGATTCACCCTTCCCACAGGAGACAAGGGTGAAGAGGGATGCCAGCATGACACTCCCCAATACAAGGGAGACCTTCGATTTCCATATTGCTGTTCTTTTCATTTTCCTGACCTCTTTGTTTCCTTGACGGCATCTTGTGCCGATTTCTTTTTTTCTCTTCCCCAAGTCAGCCCCAAGAGTGCCTCCAAGTCGGCCCTTGCTTTTTCACCTTCCGCCTGCGCTCGACTCCTCTGCAGGAGGAAATCCAGAAGGACTCGCTCGGCATCGATCAAGTCGAGGAAGTTACCCTTGCCTGCTCGAAAACTCTGAAGCTGGACTTGGACGGACTCTCTGGCCTTGGGAAGGAGGGTATCCCGGAAGAGAGTGAGCCTGCGCGCAGCGTCCCGGGCCTTGTAGAAGTCCTCGCGCAACCTGGAGCGAAGCCGGTTCTGTCGCTCCAAGAGTTTCTCGCGAGCCGCCCTCCGGCGACGCTTGGCGGCTCGCTCCAAAGAGTCGTAGCGAGAGACTTGAATCGGAAGCCGAAACCCCAGTTCCACCGCAATGGGGTCATCTCCACTCCCTGCAACAGAACCATTGCGAGCCTCTCCGGTCATGACCCATCGAAGCCCCAAATCCAAGTCCGGTGTCCTTGTGGACTGCGCGACTTTGATCTCCGCTTCGGCTGCTTTCTCCATAAGCCCCAAAGCCTTGAGTTCCTCATTGGCTTCTGCCATGAGCTTCTCCGCCTCCTTTGGGTCGGGAAGCGCCAAGGTCCATCCCTCCTTTCCTTTTCCCAAAGCAAAGGGGGCATCCGAGGCCCGATCCACGAGATGGTTCAAGCGAGCCTTTCGGAGGCCGACGAGATCCTTCAAAGAAGCAAGCTGATCCTCCAGCTTTCCAATCTCCACCTGGAGGCGGACGAGATCGGGATGCCTCCCCTTGTCGGTCCGAAACCTGGCAACAAGGACACGGGACCAGCCTACCAAGAGGTCCAAATGACCCTGCGTAATCCGGAGGGCATCTTCGGTAAAACGATAGGATGCAATCAAGGCCTTGGCCTCCGCCAAAACATCGAGGCTCTTCTGCCGAAACAGGGCGGCCTGCGCCTCAGCCCGTTCTTTTGCCGCCTCCTCTTGGGCGGAAAGCCTCTTGGTCAATGGAAAGGCCTGTCCCAGCCGAACAAAGGCCCGCTGGGGTCCCACCCGTGTCTCAACAGGCTCAAGGAAAACTCCAATGAGGGCTTTGGGCTCGGGTAAGAAGCCAACTGCACCCGCAGCTTGCAGCGAAGCCTTCCAGGATTCATAAGAAGCCCGAAGGCCCCGGTTTCGCAGGAGCACAAGCTCTAAAAAATCCCGCTCAGTCAATGCTTTTTGAAGCTCTGCTTCCCGCCCTTTCCCCCAAGCTCCTGCGGATAAGCGAGACAACCAGGGATCCTTTCCTCCGATCCGATCATCACGAATCGAAACATCCCGGCAGGATCCCAAGAACAAAAATCCCGCCACCAATCCAAGCGTCCAAACCGAACTCAAAGTTGGAGTTTTCCCTAAACGAAACCTTCCTTTCCATGCGGACATGCAAACACCTCTTATGCAGAGACTCTTCCCCAAATGCACACAAGGTTCATGGTGGCATTGGAGGATGGGCAACCCCTTTCAGGGGAGAACCCGGGAACATTTCACCGAGCGAGGCCGCAGCCTGGACACTCGGTACACAATGCTCCCTATCAGCTGCGCAGGGGGAGGATCAGACTGCCTCGCAGGAGGCTTTCGCGTCTTCGGTACAGACCGCGGGTGGGGAAATCACAATGCGATTCCCGTGAGGAAGTGAACGCGGGAGGGCTGCTCGCAATGGGCGAAGCGAGTGAAAAAAAGCGGGGGTCAGGGATCCGTATGACAGAAACAAAGACTGTCGTTTTTTGGGGAAGAGGTCCGGGGCGACGCCCGGGACGCCTCCAGCAGGTGCACATCGCACAAGTGCATCCTTGGGAACAGCCGCAAGGTTTAGAGGGAAGGGAATGCAGCTGGTTTGAAGAAGTCCTCTGATCCAGGATCCCCGCCGGAGAGGCCTGGGGGAGAGCCTCCACCTCAGAAGCTCCACAACAATCCCCCGCTCGGGCCGAAGCCAAGGGAGCTCCGATCCAAAACAGAGAAACGAACAGAAAGATGTTGAGGAAGGACTTCATCGGATCACAGAGGATACTGAGGATACTATCGTCGAAACCCCAGGTTCCACGCAAGAGAGATCTTCAATGAAAGGGGTTTTGCAGGACACGGCTCCCCCCCCAGAATCCCGCGAGTACGAGATCCAGGTCCCCGTCCCCATCCAGATCCGTAAACACAGCCCCCGCGAAGCCCCCCGGGCGGCTGAAATGCGGACCTTCGCAGGAAGGCCCCGGCTCCGCCCATACAAGGCGTCGAAGCCCGGCGAAACCTCCAGGGTCGCCCCCATGGCCTGTGGTGTGGTCATTGCCGGGAGGAACCGTCATGCGAAGGAGGCCTTGGGTCGAAAGGACCTGGAATTTGGAGTCATTCCCCGGATCCGACCAGGTCCAGGTCCTCGAGAGCTTTGTGGTGCTGAAGTCATCATGAAACTGAGCCCGAGTGGGGGAAAGAAGGGAGAAAAGCACCCCTAGAAAAAGGAGGGGAAATACTTGCATCTGGCACCTCAGAAGAGAGAAGAAGGATGAGAATGGATCCCATGAATCCCATTCTTTGGCCCAGGCGTCAAAACGAGGGGGGCTCGAGGGCCCTTAGAGCGACCGGGGGCAAGCGCCTGGCCCCCATGAGAGGATCCAGGCAGGAGGAAAATTCCGGTAGATCGGACCCATCTTTTCCGGCCTTCCAAAGTAAGCAGCCATGTCATGCCGAAAGCGTTTGGCCTTGGGAAGCAAGTAGGCATGCACATATTGAAAGGTGCGGAAGGTGCCGTTTTTATGGAGAAGGTGGTGAAGGTCCTCGATGATCTGCGCGCAGACCTCATCGGGAAGGCTGGCAAAGGGGAGACCGGAGATCACAGAGTGGACCTTGGCATGCCCCTCCGATTCGAGGATTCGGCTGGTGTGTTCCGCGGATTCATTAATGAATCTGAGTTGGGGAAAGCGTTTTTTCAAATGCGTCACAAGGGTTGCATCACGCTCAATCCCCAAGTAACGGCTGGGATCCGGGAGGAAACGGGCGATCGCTGCTGTAATCGCTCCAGTCCCTGGGCCGAATTCGACAAGAGTCTCATCCGAATCCGGTAGGCGAAGACCGTCCAGCATGGCTTCGGCCAAAAAACGCGAGCTGGGCGCGATGGCGCCGACTTGGCCGGGATTGCGTAAAAACGCCTGAAAAAACTTCCCGGACCCGTTTTCTGCCATCATCCCGCCTTCTCGTTGTGGGCGCTCTCCTCTGCCCACCCCTCTTCAGCTCCTGCCTCCATCCCGTCGATGGAAGAAGGAGAGCAAAGAATTCAGCTGGAGATTGTGGCCTCTTCGGCCCCTTGTTGCCAGAAAACCTTATCTGAAATCCTTATCGGTCCTTTGGAATAGACCTCCGACTCCTCCCCCAACCAATGGAAATCGGCATCCTCGACTATGGCGGCAATTTTTGCGGCCCCGCCCTCGGTCTCGCCCTCCGCGGTCACCGCATCCACTACCGCGGCATCGGCGGCTTCGAACCCGGCGACCCCACCCTCCGCCTCTTCGCCCAAGGGGGACACCCATGTTTTGAGGCAGAGCTGGAGCCGATTCTGGCCGCCCCCCTGGTCATTGTGTCCGCCTCCTTCGCGGACGAATCCTGGTGCCGGGAACTCGGAATCCAAGGGGAAGCTCCCGTACGACCCGAAGACCCCCTCTTCTCCTCCATCAATCCAAAGCAGGCAGAATTCCGTAACCGCTGGCTGGAGAAGCGGCTGAAAAAAACCCGCCGCCTGGTCCTGGTAGATATGTCGGACGAAGGCAGGATCGACCCTTGGTTCTGTGCCTTTGGGGACCTTCACTTCAAGCGTGAGATCCCTCTTTGGGAGGAGCCAGAGGGAATCCTTCCTTTCCCCTATCTCTATCACCCCCAACTGCTTCGGACGGAATTCTCCGGCCAGCTCGACAAAATAAGGGTGTCCCCGGATGTTTTCGGGAGCGTGAAGGGAGCGTTTT
>JALSSW010000006.1 GCA_026984035.1 Planctomycetota bacterium | reverse complement strand
CCCGGGGACCCTTCAAAAGCCTTGGCGAACATGGAAGCATGCCGAACTCAATTCAAGGGGAGGAGACGCCATTATTGTGACATCGGGGGTTTACAATATTTTTGTTGACCGCAATCAAAAGAACCGCAAAGAACACAAGCTCTGGCTAGCGGCCCCAGGGGCTAAAGTCTGGGGATTCATGAACCGTTACGAGAGTCTCCAAAACTTTACGCTCTACCAAGGGATCCAGTTTTTCACAAAAACCGGATATGCCTTCCGAGCCACAGGAACCAACCACGCTGTTTTTCGCAGTTGCTCCTTTTACGTGGATCCAAAGCTCGAAACTGGAGTCTTTATTTATGGACTCCTCGATTCCAAAGGAAAAGGAATGACAGATTGCGAATGGACAGATTGCTTTTTCCTGGGTGCAAGGAAAGCGTTTTCCTTCACATCCACCCGCTTAGAGCCAAACAAGATCCCCTCCAAACATAAGCGGAATATCTTCCGAAACCTCCGAATCGAACAGATCAATGATGGTTTCATGATCGATGCTCGAGATTCACTGTGGACGGGGATTACTTCCAGTAATAATGCAAAGCGCCCATCTAAGGACCATTGCGACTTTTTTCAGTTCATCTGGGGTAAGTCTGAAAACCTCATTGTTCGTGACCTAAGACTCTTCGATTCGGGCAGAAAAGGAAAAGGGATGACCTTTGTGATCCTAACGGGTGACGGACAGCTTCGAGACACGGCCTTCCTGAATTGCGCAGTGCAGGTGGAGAAAACCAATAGCCACATCTTCTACTTCGCTCCAAGCGCAGGACTCAGGCCCGACCATGTCTGCATTGTCAACTGCACCCTTCTTGCAGAGTCCAGTGCAGCTTCGGGAGTTGTTCTTCTTTCGGGAACAGGGACCAACCTAGTTCTCGCCAACAACCTTCTTTACAACTTCACGGCCTATCCCGTGGCAAAGGTTCAGCAAACCAAGGGTTTTCTCTTCGATTTCAACGGACTGGAAAACCTGTGGGCAAATACATCCCTTTGGGGGCGCCCAAATAACAAGGCCATTAGACAACCCATGCTTCGAAACAGCAAAAAGGGTGATTTTCGGCCTCTTCGGGGATCCCCCCTCATCAACAAGGGGTCTTCGGTTTTTGCCCCTGCCTTTGACCTCAATAAGAAACCTCGCAAAGATGGATTTGCCGATTTGGGAGCTTGTGAGTTTTAGCCAACATGACACAAACTACCCCTGCTGGAAGCGGTGGGAACAGGCGCTGACAAAGAGATCAAAAATCTGACTTCCAAGCTTACTTTCCCTGGGAAGCCATTCGGGGTGCCATTGAACTCCCAAAAGAAATCCGCTGTTCACTCCCTCCACTCCTTCGATCACCCTATCAGGAGCTTGTGCAATAGGGATTAAACCCTTTCCCAATTCTTTTATCCCTTGGTGGTGCACCGAGTTGACCACTGCGACTGTTGCACCTTGAAGATCCGCAAGGAGAGAATTGGCTTTTAAGTTTACCTGATGAGTAAGGCTGTCATAAAGCTCTTGATTTCTGTGTTGAATCCCGCCTGACCCCTTGGAGGAAAGATCTTGATAGAGACTCCCCCCCATGGCGACATTGATCAACTGGCATCCACGACACACACCTAAAATAGGCATCTCCCTGCGTTGCGCTTCTTGGAAAAGCCCCATTTCATAGCGATCCCTCCTTGGATCTCCTTCCCACTCTTTCTTCTCTGCCTTTTCCCCATAGGACTCCGGAGAAATATCCACACCTCCCGTGAGAAGAAGGCCGTCAAAACTCTCAAGCAACTCGGAATAGGGTTCGGCCCCCTCACAATCCTCCCAAAAGGGAATCAGAAGGGGAGAGCCTCCTGCCCGGAATACCGAAGACACGATCTCCTGTTCAATGTATTGAAGAGCCTTCCCCTTGAACAGATGACGAGTTTGGCTTGGAGCTTCCAAAGAAAGGGAGACAGCGATTCGCGGCTTCATCGCCGGAACTTTCCAATAAACATTCCTGTCCCACAAAGAAAAAAATAAAGATTTCCAGCCTCACCCCCCCCCGCAGCCTCAAAGGCATGGAAGAAACGGGGTGTACACCCAAATCAAAGCCCCCCAAGGGGCAGGGGGCGAAATCCTACGAATAAGCGGGCTAAGAAGGGTGGCTTTCACTCCCTCTTCGGCGATAAAAAGCAAGGGCAAGCAAACCCGAACCTAAAAGCGCCAAAGTTCCCGGTTCAGGAACTGGATTGCCTTGAGGGGCATCCTCCCCACCCTTTTTAGGGGAAGACGCTGACCGGGAAGAAGCTTGATCCGGAACACCCACAGGTTCCGAGGAAGGGTTAGGATGCCCTTCTTTTGGAACTGATTCCGAGCCTTGAACATCAAGGTCGGACGGGGATGAAATCGAAAATGGGGAGAGAGCCGGTTTGGGAGGTGTAAGAACAGACAAAGAACCCACCGTGCCGGGAGTCGCAAGAGAAAGAAAAGCCCATGCGACAAGGCCAGGTATCATCAACATTGCATTCCTCGAAGTTGTCAGCCATGAAAACGCAACGGTGAGACCTCGTAGATTAGCTACGAACAATCAAAGCCGAAAAGGATAAGGCCTTTCCTTTTCACCTTCTTTTGGAATCCCCCTGAGAAAAACCCTAGAGGATTGGTCAACGTTTCCTCGCAAGCGAGGGAGGCTGCCGCCTAAAAGGCTAGGCGGTATTGAGACAGAGAGAGAGGTAAGAGATACAAAGAACGAAAAACAAATCAACCTTGCAGAAACTGAACTTACGAGAAGGCTTGGCAAAAGGCCGGAGAAATCGGAACAAAACCCAAGGAACTCGACAGGAGAAGAACGTCGAGCCTGAGGATCCAGCTTTCAGGCTTCCGATCCCAGCCAGGGAAGGAGGTTCCAAAGTAAAGACTGCCTTGGAGATGTCAAGGCCCCCATCTCAGGAATGAAAAGGATCTCTCACCAAGAGCCCCCTTGTAAGCATTTCTAAAGACCCTATAAGTCACTCCAGGAAGGTGGCTGGGCGACCGCTCCTCACTTTGTTGAGGGGAGGAAAGTCCGGGCACCACAGGGCAGGGTGGTGGGTAACGCCCACCGTCCGAAAGGATAGGGAAAGTACCACAGAAAATAGACCGCCGCCGGCCTTAGGGCCTCGGTAAGGGTGAAACGGCGAGGTAAGAGCTCACCGCGGAATCGGAGACGATTCTGGCATGGCAAACCCCACCCGGTGAAAGGCCAGAATAGGAGGGTCCGCACGGCCCGTGCATGGCCCTCGGGTAGGCCGTTCGAGGCCCACAGCAATGTGGGTCCCAGAGAAATGGTCGCCACTGCGGTTTTCGCAGCACCAGGACCCGGCTTACGGCCACCTTCCTTTTTTTCTGGCTCTGTGTCCTTGCTCCCCAAAGAAAAGAAGGAATCATGGGAGATATGAGCCTTAAAGCATCCAATGACCAAAACCCCGAGTTCGTCTGGGTTGTCCGCAGACAGGATCTCTTCCCTAGGCGTTATCCCCAAGGTTTCTGGAAGATAGAGGAGGAGAGCGCCCAAACTCTGGATTGCATCCTTGAAAAAGGCTTTTTTGTTGAAAGAAAAGAGGCTGAAACAGAGCCGGCTTGGAAACAATGCATCCCCTATTGCCTCCTTCTCCATGAGGAACAAGTCCTTCTCCTAGAACGCCTCTCTGCCCAGACTGAGGCCCGCTTGCATGGCCTCCTCTCCATCGGGATCGGGGGGCATATCAATCCATGCGATCTTTGGGGCCCTTCCAATCTCGTTGAAAATGCAGCTCTCAGAGAAATCCAGGAAGAAGCGTCTGCCGAACTTGCCGAGCCACTCCAATTCTTCGGCTTCGTCAATGATGACCAAACGGAGGTAGGAGCCGTCCACTTGGGAATAGTTCTCATTTGTAGAACAAAATTCCCTGCTCAGGTGAAAGAGACAAAAAAAATGAGAGGATGGCTTGAGCCCCTTGTCAAAGTCAAAAAGATGTGCGATTCTTCCCCCCTCTTTGAGACCTGGAGCAGTGCGGTTTTGGCTTCTCTGGATCTTGAAGATAAAACCGTTGTCCTTTAGATCCTTGTTACCTCTCCTCCCTGGGGAGAACGGGGGTCAAAGAATAGCTTAAATTGAATGATTTAGGGCGGTCATCCCACTTCTGCACAGGCTCACCTGTTCTACAAAGGCGGAAACGACAACCTCCTTCGGCACTAAGCGTCTGCTAATGCACCGAGGAGAATTGTTTTGCAGGGAAGGTTGTTTCGAATCACAAGACAAACCATTCACTGGTATCTATTGAATTGGAGGAAAACGAATGCCAGGGAAAGCAATGCTTTCAAGAAGTTCTGACAGTAGCTTCGAGATAGACCGTGAAGAGATTTTCGATCTCCTCATGAATGCTCGTCAAGCGGACTGGGTGGAGCTCGAAATGGTCAGTGGCCAGAAACTTTCTGGAGCGATCATCTTCAACGAATTCAAAGGGACGGGACGACTGATCAACATCGATGATGAAATCAGCGTCGACTTCCGCGTTGATGATATCTCTTCTGTCAAACTTTAATCCAGGCCACGATCCATTCGTGACAGCGGAGCAGGCTCCCATGTTGGAGACCTGCTCCGTTGCCATGTACCCCTTGAGTAAGAGGGAAAGCATCATAGAATCCCCCCAAGTTGGCCCTAAGAACAACAAGCCCTTGTTTCTCAAAGGGTTTGTATCTACCAAACCCTCTCCCCCTAAAAAAAGGGAGGCCGCAGCTCGTCAGCTACGGCCCCTCCGTGGTGTTTGATGGCTGTCCTGGGGAAAAGTGGGATGAGGAAAGGTACCAACCTGGTCGCCTGTAGGGGACGAAGCAAGTTCTTAGGACAGCCATCCTTACCAACAAGGCCTTGGCAAGCTAACGCTTGCCAACCCCTCCCTATTGGTATCACCGCCCAACTGGACAACAAGATATGGAATCACTGAGCTTAGGCCAAGGGTTTTCTTCAAAAAATCCACCAGATCTTGTGGTCCTAAAACCGCAGCCCAACTAGATTTTGCAAAGTCCTATGAAGACCCTAAAAATAAGCATCATTGCTGGCATATTCTCCACAGCCCTTTCCCAAGGCACGACCCTAAACAAGCAACCCAAAGCCCCCCACTTCTACCTGCAAGCTCTCCCCAAAGGTTCCCCGAGTCACAAAAGTTACTGTTTCTTCCCTTCTTTCCCCCAGACAGGACTCGTGACCTATAAAGATGGCGAACCTCTAAGCCTTACTCTCCTTAAACTGAAGAACCTCAAGGAGAAGCTCACCTGGAAAACGCTTTCCCTCGGGAACCTCCCTCAAACCACCAAAGCAACAGGCCTTACTCTTGGGAGGGTTCCCTTCCTCGGTGAGACTCCCAATTATGGCATCGCTTGGGCCTCTCCTGGAGTAGCCCCAAGCTTTATTGACCATTCCCCCTTCTTCCAAGCATCAACCATCGAAAAAGCCCCAGCTCTAGGGATCCCCATTCTTTCGACGGATTTGGACAGAGATGGGCTTCCAGAGCTTTGGGCAATGAACCCTGATACCGAGAATCAAGATGCTGCTCCTGCCTTTTTATATACGGCCCCTCATTCTGAAGAACCGAACAGCTCCCCCATCCCGGAGTTAAACATCGGGGGAGGCTTTGCTGGAGTCCTCGTCTTCGATTTCGACGGTGACTTCTTAGAAGATTTTCTCCTCTTTGGGCCAGGAAAGAAGGTGGCTCTTGTTTTCAACAAAGGGAATATGAGCTGGAGCTTGGCACAAGATGCGAGTCTCCCTCAAGGAATCATGGGGACCCCCCTTAAGGCACAACAACTTTTCTTAAGCCCTATCTTCTCGGAAAAACAATGGCTTTTGGCACAATCCAACCAAAAGCACGCACTTCTCCTGGAGAGGAATCAGGGAAATGTGTTTAAGCCCCTTGTCCGTGATCTTGGGGAGCTGAATCAAGGGATTCGGGATGCGCGTTTTCTGGACATGAACATGGATGGGACTCCGGAACTCTGGGTCCTCACAGAAAAGGGGCTATATCAGGTCAGCCTCTTTTCCGAAGCTGTGGATTTGGTCCGGAAGATCACCGGTGGTGGCCAAAGAATCCTGATTGGAGACATCAATGGGGATCTCGCCCCAGATTTTTGCATTCTCCGAGAAAACAAGCCGGCCCTCCTCCTGCTCAATAAGCCTACCCCTGCCGCCATAGACCGAAGCGTCATAGTCAGCCTGGAGGGCATCGAAGAATTCCCTCATGCAATCGGGGCCTATGTAGAGCTTTTGCTTGGAGACAAGGTTCTTCAACGGCATCGCTGGCCTCCACAAAGAACGGATGATGCTCTTGCGCTTTATTTCAGCCTCCCTACCACCCTCTCCGAGACCCCTAGCTTCAGGGTAACCTGGCCCGACGGTAACGTCAGTGAGAGCGAGGTGAAACCTGGAACCCACTTGCGCCTGAAACATTGATCCGCCCTAAAAAACGGTCAACTTGGTGGGAAGGAAGACTCACATAGAGCATCTCTCTGTTTTTAAGGCTCCCCACTGACCCCACCTTTTTCCCCTGAAGATCATGGATCCCAATCTGCGCCCCCACATAGCGGCGATGCTCCTTCTCAAAAACAAGGACTTCTCCTCGTGACGCTAGGAGTGACTCCATGGAACAGCGATCGACATATCCTTCGTCATTAAAGGAAAGGACCAAGTAAGGAGCATGGACCCCTTCTACAACCTCTTTTAAAGCCTGAAAAGCACGCGGCTTACTGTTAAAAAGGCTCTTCCGGCTTCGACAATCCTCTCTTTTACAAGCAACGCCATAAACTGAAGGTTTGTCCCAGCGGATCAAGGATTCCCACATGTGATAGTTTCCCAGATAGCTGTGCTGATTGTACGGCGGGTCTAAATAGGCAAGGTCAACTTCGATCTCCGCAGCATCGGCAGCTTCCAAACAATGAGCGAACGAAGGCCCTGCTTCCGCACGAGGCAACAGCTCCGGCATCCGAAGTTCCAAGGTATTGAATGCTCTTGGTGCCCACTGTTTTAAATAGGCCATGTGAACACCTGTCGTAGAATCCACCCGATCCGCTGCCTCCATCAGAGAGGTCAAAGCTATGGCTCTCAGCTCAGGCTCCAGCCCCATTTCTTCAATGCGCTCGCGAATCCCATCCACACGCGCCCCATTCTTTGGCTGTAAAAACCGGCTCTTCCGACAAAAAGTCTCCGTGAAATAACCATCCTTGGGGGGAGTCCGACGCAGCTCCTCCAACAGAGAGACCCCTCGCTCCCACCATGTCTCCCTGTCCGCTTGGATGTAACAGGTTGCAATACAATGGGCGAAGGCGAGATGGTCATTTGCATGGACAGCAAATCCTGCTTTCTTGAGGCTTATGCCTACCCGAGAAGTCCCGGAAAAAAGATCCGAAACTGTCCGAACTCCGGAGCAAGCGCGGACGACCATGAGGATTCCTTCAACGAGCTTTCTTTTTGAGCCAATGTATTTGATCATGAATCCGTCCCCCCCAGCTCTCTCAAAACGGACCGGAGGGCGGACTCCTCAGTCTCCCTCATAGGTAGGAGGGCCTTCGATAAAGCTGCCTCCAGGTCCTCCGCCCGAGCATCGGAAAACCCATCTTCCACAGGAAAGACAAAACGCCCGAAAAGCTCCATTCCACCAAGCGCATGACAGTAGAATGGGTTCGGAGTCTCCTCTGATCGGGGAAAAAGAAAGAGGGCCTCTGGATCCGCCCCCAAATTGACCGCTGCTGTCATCCTCCGGTCCAAGAGCTCCCGGCAGACCGTAGCCCGAGCAAGAGGGCTCCCTCCCCAGATTTTGACCACAAAAAGAGGGAACCCGGAAGAAGGCAAGCCGACAAACACCCTTTCTCCCCTCCTCTTCAGGGCACCCAAACTCTCAAAGGGAAGGAGAGGCCACACCTTACTTTCATCAGGAAAAAGGTGGAGATGACAAAGGGGAATCGAGGCCGAAGCCCCCACGCTATTCCCAAGAAGTGTCCCCCCATACCGAGACACCAACCCCAAACTCTCCCCAAGAAAGCTAAGGGGCCATTCCCGAGGATGCCCCTCCCGGGGCCATAGCAAACCATGAGAATTGGTAAAGGGAAAACGATTGGGGGTAAGGATTGTAGCCTCCCCCTCCCATAGAGCTTCCACCTTTCGGATCTGAAGCCCCCGGCTCTTCACGAAAATGGGCCTGTCCTCCGAGGGGATTCCTTGTCGGTTCCCCCGACTAGGAATCCAAAGAACCTCAAAAGGAAGGCCAAAGACTTGCACAGAACGACGGCCTGCCACAAGCCCATCGGGCGCCTCCTCTAAGAGGCTCCAGAGATTGTGCAGACCGCGCATACTATGGTTTCGACTTGTCGCTTACGGGATTCGACCGGGTCCCCCAACCCATAAGGGCTAAGAATCGATTAAAAGCGGACGCTCCATTGCACAAACCATTCGGTGTTCGCCACATCGAACTGCCCCTCTTCAACCGTGCTCATCTCAATCCGCATGTCAACATTTTGAGTAATATCGGTCCAAAGCGTTAGAGTGTGTTGCAAACGATCATCCACGAGGGCTCGAGCTGCTGCAGATGCAGTGGAAGCTGGATTGGCAAAACCATCCTTGAGATGGGCATAGCTGGCTCGATAACCCAGCCCAACACCAGTAAAAAACTTGCGCTGTTGGTAATAGACTCCATCCAACTTCAATTTTACCCATGGAGCCAAACTAAAGATCTCGCGCTGACCATTGCCGTCATCGCTGAACCAAAGTTCCGTATCCATTCCAAGACTAAAGCTGGGATCATCGTAATCAATCCCAGCCAAGATCCCGAGGCGCCGCTGCTTTCCCGTTCCGTCAAAGGCAGCGACATTGGTCGTCAAATAGTTTTTATCTGTTGCAGAAAGCCGTCCGAAACGAGCTGCAACTGCAATCTTGTACCCTATATCGGGAGCTTCCATCCGCCCTCGCATACCCAGACCAAAGGAGACCTCTTTGGAGTTATTCGCATCTCCCCTCTGCTCATTGTCATGAATGAAGGGAGACCCCCCGGTGAGGTTGTCCCCTGTGTCCCTGGTGGCTAAGGCTTGGCCATTGCTGAATGAGAAGCGATAGAAAAAGCCTTCCTCAAAATCGCCGCCTATTTGAAGGCCAGTGATCTCGTCCCGATAAAAGGCGGTGCCCGCCAAGGAATAGGTCTCGTGGCGCCTTTCAAAGAAGCCTCGTTCCCACCGAAAGAAGTTCCCCACCTTCAAATAGGTATGGGAAGGGTCTTCGAGGTTAAAAAGGTTCCGTCCGATATTTCCAAAGCGAAAATAAGCCTCATCAATGTCAACGGAACCTTCATCCTGGTCCCGGACCACAGGATCCATGGTTAAAGTCGACCGAAAATAAAAGTCCTCGATCATTTCCACACCGACATTGAGGCGGAACCGCCGAATCCGGAACTGGGTTGCCCCATTGACACCGAGACGTCGCTCTGCTTGAGCGTCATAAAATTGGAAATCGAGTTGGCCCCCGATCTTCAAATTTTCGTTCAAATCGGATGTCAACCCTCCTGGAGCGCTCTTCTGGAACGCGAAGAGGGAAGAGGCGATCATCGCCACAGCAACTGCCGAACAGAAGACATGCTTCATTTGATTCTCCCTAGAGTGATTTCCTGGCAAGCGAACGCGAAGAGCTCCCCTCATCCCAATGAAGTTTTCTTTGGAGCCTACTACTTCGCGCATGCAAAAGACTTGCTCCCATCCGCCGATGGGGACGGTTATGCTAGCCACCCGCCCCCGCCAAGTCACGTTGGGAATGAAGCCTTGACTTTCAAAGGCTTCTTCTAAGGACTGGGGCAAAAAACTCCTGATCCAGTGGAAATTTAGCTGTGAATATTATTTTTTTTGGAACCGACGACTTCCCCGTCCCCTCTCTAAATGCCTTGGCAAATAGCGAGTTTCGCCCATCCCTCGTTATCACAAAACCCGATTCCCCCCGAGGCCGAGGGCGAAAAATCTACCCTCAGAAGGTTCGCTTAGTCTCCGAAAACCTGGGAATCCCCTGCGAACAGCCCTTGGATGTCCTTGACCCAGTGTTCATGGAAAAGCTCCGAGGATTACAACCCGACATCTTCGTAGTAGTCAGTTTTGGGAGGATTTTGAGCCAAGAGTTTCTGGAGATTCCCAACAAGTACAATCTCAATGTCCATGCCTCCTTACTCCCCCTTTATCGTGGAGCAGCTCCAGTCCAACAGGCAGTTCTCCATGGGGACAAAAAAACGGGGATAACGATCATGAAAATCGTGCGGAAATTGGATGCCGGCCCGATTCTCCTCACCAAAGAAACGGAGATCGGAAAAAATGAGACATCCGGAGAACTCTTCACCCGCCTGGCTGAACTGGGTGGAACTAGTATCCTGGAGGCCCTGAACATCATCAAAGAAGGTAAGGAAAGCTTTAAGAGCCAGGATGAATCCAAGGCCACCTATGCACCCAAGCTGGTAAAGGAAGATGGACATATCGATTGGAAAAAATCCGCACAGGAGATCCATAATCTTGTCCGGGCCTTCACTCCCAAACCGGCACCTCGGACTCGGTTTGGACCTCGCAAGCTCATCATCCTCGAAGGCAGGGTCGAAGAGGATAATTTTGGCCTCGATGAGCCCGGCCGGGTGCTCACCGCCGGAGAAGAAGGGATTCGTGTTTGCACAGGAGACGGGATCTATCGCATCCGCGGACTTAAGCCCGAAAATGGCCGGAAGATGACAGCGGGCGAGTTTGTGAGGGGGCATCGCTTTCCCATCGATGCACGTTTCGGATGAGGTACGGTCTTCTCCCATGGGGAGACCACCGTTGAGCCCGGCGCGTAAGGCCGCATGGCAAGCTCTATCCTCTTGGCTAGTGATCGGGCCAGAGAAAGCCCGCCTAGGTTCCCCGAAAAAGCCTTTTCCTCCAGTGAACCTTTCTCCACGGGACAAGGCTTATGCTGCGCGCCTTGCGGAGGGCTGCGTCAAGCGTTTTGGGTCTCTGGAACCCATCCTGCGGGAACTGGCGGAGGGAAAGCATCCACGGCCTAAGGCTCTCCTTGCCGCTCTCCTGATTGGGTCTTTTGAGCTGCTTTTCGAAGAAGGGGTCAGGGCCCATGCTGCCGTCTATGAAGCGGTCAACCTTGCGCGACAGGCAGCAGGAAGGGGGGGGGCTTCCTTTGCCAATGCACTGCTACGAAAAATCGCCAAGAACCGCGATGCCAACTTTTGGGTTCAAAGGAAAAACCTTGCAATCCGCTTTTCCCTTCCCCAATCCTTCATCCAAAAAAAAATCCAGGAGCTGGGTCAAGATGCAGCCGAAAACCTGTTTGCGTTTTTTCTTACTCCCCCTCATTTGGGAATCCGGGTCAACCCTCTGCGGAGCAACCCTGAAGACCTCATGAGCACCCTTTGTGACCAGGGATTTGCTTGCTCGGGAGGATTCCACCCTGGAACTCTTGTCCTCCCCAAGCCAAGTCATGGGGCCATCTTAGAGACAAAGGCCTTCCAACAAGGCTTCTTCACGATCCAAGACAGCGCTCATGTCGAGATTGTGGATGTTCTTGGGCCTAAGCCAGGAGAGCGCATCCTTGACCTTTGCGCAGCTCCGGGGACTAAGGCAACGGCCATGGGGGAAATCACTGGAGACCAGGCAGAAATCTTTTGCTTTGACCTGAACCAAAATCGCCTGGCCGGCCTCCGAGATGAAGCAGGTCGATTGGGACTCACATGTCTCAAAATCCTGGAGACTAAGGAGGAACTCAAGGCCCTTTGCAAAGAAGGTCTTATGGACCGGGTTTTGGTGGACGCCCCATGCTCCAACACGGGGGTCTTAAACCGAAGAGCAGAGGCACGTTGGCATTTTTCCCAGGAAAACCTCAAACATTTTGTAAGTGTGCAACAAAGACTCATCCTTCAGGCAGCAGAGGCCTTAAAGCCAGGGGGGACACTTGTATATTCCACCTGTAGCTTGGAACCCGAGGAGAACGAAGACTTAGCCCGCTCCCTAGATGGGAAGAAGGGGCTCCGACTTCTTTCAACGGAACGCATTCTCCCCGTCCTTCATGCCCGCGATGGGTCCGGTCTCAGCGTGTTCGTAAAAGAAAACTAATCCTTTCGAGCAAAACCCGTGTTTATGAATCACAAAGGGAGAGCGTCTCCTTGTCTTTCCCCTGAACCGAACCCCCGCTAAACTCCTCTGCATGAAAATCTCAATCGAATATTGCATGGTCTGAAACTATCTTCCAAAGGCTTCCGGTCTGGAGGCCGCCATTAAAGAGGCATTTCCCGATGCTGAAATCGAGATGATCCCGGGAAAAGGAGGTGATTTTATTGTCATCGCTGACGGAAATAAAATCTGGGACAAAAATGGTCTGGACTCAGGATTCCCCGAACATGAACTCATTCTTGAGAAACTAGAAGGCATTTGAGCAGTGGAAAAGAAGGACGAAAAAAATCTCAACCAGCTTCACCTTGTCTTCGGCCTTCTCTTCATCGGAAGTATCTTTTTGAGCGGCCAAGCCAAAAAAATCCTTCCTACTTGGAACGACCCTGAAATCCATCTACTTTCCCTTGCTGTCGCCTTGCTCTGGCTGGGAACCGTTTTTCAACGCAAGATCAAAGCCCTCGATGACCGTTGTAAAGTCCTAAAAGACCGAATGGAGCGAGCGGAATCGAAGATCGACTGGCTGGAACGGGAAAAAGCCGAACAAAGTCGTATTCCGAGAGGAAGGGGGTCTTGAGACCCGGAACAAGCAGGGCCAACGGAGGGCTGTTCGGAGTATTTCGGAGGAATCCCTATTGGCGAAGGCTTTACCTTGCACGGACAATCAGCCTTTTTGGGGATTGGTTCAACGCCCTCGCCATTATTCACCTTCTTGGCAATGGAGAACGTGCATCTGCCCTCGCCTTAGCAGTGGTTTTCGTTCTCAAGCAACTGCCGGTTTTTCTTCTGGGTCCCATCGCTGGAGTTGTAGCTGATCGAGCACATCGAAAAAAAATCCTGATCACTTGCGACCTCCTCGCTGCCGTTACGGTTCTCGGGTTTTTACTGGTGGGAAAGGGAAACCTTTTCCCTATTTATGCACTGACAGCAGTACAAATCTCTTTGGCAGCCTTCGCAGAACCAGCCCGGCAGGCCCTGACACCCACCTTGGTCGGGATGGACGATTTACTCGAAGCAAATGCCCTCAGCTCCGCAACATGGTCTTTGATGTTCACCTTGGGTTCGGCTCTTGGTGCTCTCGTCCTTGCTTGGATCGGCTGGCGCGCTGCGATCACTATCGATGCAATTACTTATTTGCTTTCGGCGAGCCTTCTGGCTGGACTCCCCTTTGATCTCACACAGGCCCCCAAAAGAATCCAAGCCAAGGCCAAGGGCCTTCTCGCACTCCTCGGCTGGGAAGACATTCGGGAAGGTTTACGCTTCATCCGTCATCATGGAGATGTTCGGCGCATCATCTTGGTGAAGTTCGGTTGGGGCTCCATGGGTGCCATCTCACTCTTTCTCACACTTCTTGGTGCAGAAAAAGCCTTTCGCCTGCAGGGGAGTGCGGATCTAGGAATCGGCTTCCTCTGGATGTGCCGAGGGCTCGGAACAGGGATCGGCCCCTTTATCGCACGCTGGTATGCCAAAGACGATCAGGATCGCCTCCAAAAAACACTGACCTTTGCTTTCTTCGCAGCCCCGCTTCTCTACATGGCAGTCGCCATTGCTCCCAACCCCTGGGTTGCTGGGGCCTTTGTTTTCTTAGCTCACCTGGGTGGCTCTACCCTTTGGGTCATCTCCACAGTTCTCTTACAACGCATTGTCCCAGAGCATGTCCGCGGGCGGACCTTTGCCGCCGAACTGGGCTTAGTCATGTTAAGCTCCGCAACAAGTCAAGTGGTTTACGCCCTCCTTCTTGACAAAGGCGGTATTTCCCTGCAATCCACCATCCTGCTCGCCGCCACACTTTGCCTGGTCCCCGCTACCCTATGGTTTTTCAGTCGAAAACGCTTGGCCGCACAGGCTCTTTCCAGCCCCTAGTGCAGAATCCCTCGCTAAGAATAACGTTGCTCCTTCCAGGGATCGGCTTCATTGTTGTATCCACGCAACTCCCAAAACCCGAGGCGATCTTCGGCCATAAACTCAATCTCGACCACCCACTTGCAAGATTTCCAGGCATAGAGCTGAGGAACGATCAATCTTAAGGGACCTCCATGCTCGGGACTTAGAGGTTCCCCATCATGGTGGGTAGCAAGAAGGACACCCTTCTCCATAGCCACCTTCATGGGGATGCTTGTGTCATACCCCTGATGGTCTGCAAACCGGACGAAAGCTGCGTCTTCACACACCCCAAGCTCTCCAGCAAAAACCCCAAAGGGGACACCCATCCATTGATTATCGAGCCTGGACCAGGAAGTGACGCAGTGGAAATCACTTAGCGCCGTTTCCCGCGGGAACATAGCAAATTCTTTCCAACTGAGCTCTCGGGCCTTCTCCACCCTTCCATGGACATGGAGACGCCAGGTCGCCGGGTCAAAATTGAGAGGACTTCCTTCGTGAAGGACCGGAAACCGACGAGTCAGACTTTGACCGGGAGGAATGCGATCGGAACCGTGGGAGAATTTCTCTTGCTTGCTCATGTTTCGCATTTGAGACGATGGAGCCTCATGGCACAAGGGGGAGTGTTTCTCGGCGCCAGGACGCTATCCTTCCTGCCGATGCCTTCCTCTCTTCGAAAACAGATTCTTTCCCGTTTTTTCAGCCAGATTGAGCCCAGGGAACACGCCGATGTCTATGTGGTTCGTAACCTTCCGCAAGAGATCCGAGCGACCTTGAATGGACTCTATTCACGAAGTCATCTTTCGATGCGTGAAACTTTTTGGACCCGGCTCCAAAAGGGATTGAAAAAGGCGGGGAAGAGCTTGGAGGACCTACATCTCCCAGAAACCACGGATGAAGAAGTTTTGGGGAAATTTCTAACGGAAAAGGCGGGGAGTTTTCTTCGAACCTACGCAATCGACCATGGACACAACTCCTTGCGGGAGGGGGCGGTTTTACAGCTTGCAGTGGAGCAGGTTTCCCAACGGGTCACTCGTTTCATTCAACAGGAGAGGAGAGCAAGTTTTGAGGAGTCGAGCACACGCTACATTCCCTTTACCAACGAGGGTCATTGGCGATGCCCTAAAGTTTTCGAGGCCGGAGAGAAATGGAAGAAGCTATGGGACGAAACGATCGCTCTCGGGTTCGGCTTTTACCAAGAGTCCATTGAAATCCTTCAGGAATACATCCAAAAAACCCGTCCGATGGGAAGAGGCGAAGAAGCAAAGGCTTACCTTCGTGCTGTAAAAGCAGAGGCCTTTGACTCTGCAAGATACCTCCTTACCCCTGCGCTCTTTACAAAGTGGGGCCTGGTCGCGGACGCCCGGACCATTTCAGATATTTGCACACGCTTACTCTCCCACCCCCTGGCAGAGTTTCGAATTGTGGGTGCAAGAATCCGAGAAGAAGCACGCAAGGAGCTCCCCACCTTATTGTCTCACGCCGGCGAAAACACCTACCTCGAAGAAACACGGAAGAAGATCCAAGATCTTGCGGAACGATGCGGACAGCCCAACCATCCTGCCCCCAAACCGAAACCCCAGGAGGCAGAAGCTTCTGTCCATCTCTTAGCTGCCCCTACCGACCTCGAGGATCGAATCCTGGCATCTTTAGCCTTTACGCAAACATCCAAACCCTACGAGAGTCTTCTCTCTTGGAGCGCCTCTCTTAGCCCCGCCGAAAAGGCCCAGGGCTTTGAGTCCATCCTTGGCCCCAGGGGTAAACGCGATGCAATGCCGGAGGCAATTGAAGGGGCTGGGATGCTCGACTTTGAGATTCTCCTGGATTTTGGTGCCTTTCGAGACATTGCTCGTCATCGCAAGGGTTTCCTTCAACAAGAGGAACTCACAACAATCCACGGCTATAGCATGCCGCCTCTCTTTAAAGAAGCCGGACTGGCAAAGCGCTACTCAGAAACAATGGATGGCATTACAGCTCGGATCCATACGCTGGCCGAGAGCTTTGCCGAAGAATCGCGCTATCTCATCCCATTCGCCTTTTTACAAAAAGTTCGAGTGCAATTTGATGTCCGGCAAATGGCTTATTTCTGCGAACTCAGGAGTGCCCCGGAAGGGCATTTTAGCTATCGGGACATTGCAATTCGGATGGGGCAAACCCTTCAAGAGCTTGCTCCGAACTTTGCAAAGTATGTTCGGATCACGAAGGATTCGGTTTTCCTCGGCAGGGTTGAAGCCGAGCAACAACGAGACCAGCGCAGAGCAACACGAGAACAACAAGCCAAGGAGCGCGGCTTCGAGCTTTGACCAGAGCCCTATCCCTTTTCTTTTTTATCCTCTACTGATGAAAGGATCCTTTGAGATAAGGGAAGAGTTTCGGTCGGCTCGGCAAGCTCTGCTTTTTTTCGTCTTTGCAGCGCCTCTCGAAGCAAAAACTCAATTTGCCCATTGAGACTCCGCATGTCTTGGGCCGCCCAAGCCCGAAGCTCATCCAAGACCTCTTTAGAAACGCGCAACAGGAATGGTTTCCGAGCAGCCATACCGGGCCCCTTTTATTCTCTCTCAGCCAAACTCAGCCAAACCGATCAACTATAGAGAGTTCCTGTATTGACTATTGGTTGCGGATCATGATCAGAACAGAGCACGACAAGGAGATTACTGACCATCTGAGCCTTTCGCTCTTCGTCCAGAGAAATGACATTGCCTTCTTCCAATTCTTCAAGGGCAAGATGCACCATACTCACCGCCCCTTCGACGATGCGTTTACGTGCCGTAATAATAGCTTCAGCCTGCTGGCGCCGAAGCATGGCCCCCGCAATCTCGGGCGCATAGGCTAAATGGCTCAACCGTGCCTCTAAAACTTCGATGCCGGCCAAGTGAAGGCGATCTTTTAACTCCTCCTGAAGCTGCTTGTTCACAACATCCGTACTCCCCCGAAGCGAGGTTTCCCCTCCCTCTTTGGAGTCATAGGGATGGCCTGTGGCCAACTGACGAAGGGCCGATTCACTCTGAACTGTGATGTAATCTTCAAAGTCCTCAACATCTAAGAGGGCCTGTGCAGTATCGTGGACGCGCCAAACAACAATGGCTCCAATCTCAATTGGGTTTCCCAATTCATCATTTACCTTGAGTTTGTTGCTATCGAAGTTCCGAACTCGCAGAGACACCCCTCGGCGCACCTTAAAGGGGTTCACCCAAAAGAACCCAGGTTTGCGGATCGTTCCTTTGTAGGATCCAAACAAAATAAGAACCTTTGCCTGGTTTGGATTCACCAAGGTAAGCCCAATTAGCCCAAACGGAGCAAGGAGCAGGCTAAGGATCCCAAAAACCAGGTACAAAGCATGGAACTCCCCATTGTGTAATGCGGGCTGAATCAAGAATAAAATCCCAACCCCCACCAAAAAAATGAAACTCAAAATACCCAAAAGCCCATGGACTTTTGGAATCACAATCCTTTCCTGTGTGCGTTGAGACATTGAAAGCTCCTTTTGATGGCTCAAAAAGAACAATATCGAAGCGATATCACTTTGATTCCAAAAAAAGCCAAAGCCGGGCATTATTACCGACATTGGCCATAATTTATGGGGTCAAATCAAACCTCAATCAAGTTCTCGGATGGTCATGGAATATCGCGTTCGGCACAATCCAATCCCTTCTATATCCCTGGGGATCCCATCGCCCAGGAGGATCGTTTCACCTATTTTCATAGAAAACCTCCTCCGAATCTGGACTTTCCGAAGATCCGGCGCCATGAGAGGCCCCAAGGTTTCACAAGCCGGAGGCATTCGACGGAATCCCAAGAGTTTCTGCCTACCCAGAGAGAGAAACACATGAACATTGTTTCCTTCGGATGAAAGAAAAAGGCGGAATCGATCTCCAATAAAAACCGTCCCTTGTTCGGGAGAAGCAATGCTAGCCTTTTGCGCAATCTCTACGCCGTAATCTTGGAGATAACCCTTTTCTCTCCCCGTCTCCACCAAAATGGAACGATTCGAAAGAGTCGGAAGGTTTACAATCTTCTTGAAGGGTCTCCATTCTTCTTTGGGGCGAGACATCGGTTGGATTTGCAATTCCACATTTACCAAGAAAGAACGGCGAAGATCCTTGGAGAGAAAATCCAAAAGTTTTCCAGCTTTTTGCGCAACTCCTTTAGCTCCAGAAACAAAAAGACCCATCCCCCTCATATTTTCCACAATCAACCCATCCTTTTCTAGGGTGGCACTCAGAAGGTCCATGAGAGAATCTGTGTCCACGTAGGAATTCATCCATCCCTCTAGTTCAAAACTTTCTAAAGAATTTTGCTCTTCATCAACAAAAGAACGAAAGAGATGACCAAAGAGAGAATCCGAATAAACCCCAAAAGGAAGACCCACCAGTCTCAACGAAGTTAAGAGAACCCCCTCCATTTCAGGAATGGGATCTATTCGTTTGACTTGAAGAATCAAACCTAAGTCACCAGGTCCTTCGAGAGGAATAAACGTAGAAGAGTCCGAGGCGGCCTTAAAAGAAAAAGCCCGCTTTAATCGTCTCTGTTCCGTAAACTCCATGGCCCCCAGACCCTTCCCTGAAAGGTCCTTGGTAATAATCTCCGCACCTTCATCACAATCGAGGTAATACCCAAAGACCCCAAAGCTTTTTCCGCTTGGGTTTGGGAGAGCGAGCATGGAAAAGGTCCGCCCTTGGGGGAGGGAACGGGGGATGGGATCCATAATGGTAGATTCTTGGGCAACTTCAGAATTTAATTGTCCTTGGAAAACTTTCTCTCCCCTCAAACCAAAACAAATTCGGTCTCCGGCCCTTCCTCTACCTCGACCTTCATAAAGAACTGACAGCTGAGAAGCAGCCTTAGAATCAATCGTTCCAACTTTGTGTCGGCCTCCCGCCTTAACCAGCTTGAAACAGATTTCGACGCGAGGAACGAGGGCTGCCTTCATCTTTTGCAATAGAGTACCAACTCGCTTTGCAAGTTCCGGTTCCCCAACAAAAACCAAATGCCCTCCGCGAATGGCCATCCGCGCTTTCCCTCCTCGAAACTTTTCTTTCCCCAATACCTCCCCTATAAATTCCAAAATAGAATCCGAATCCAAGGAATTCATAGGAAGGCCTCCATCTATGGCTTCATTCTCAGGTGCATTTGGATTTCTCTGGTTAAGGAGGGGAGAAATGAGTCCGTGAACAGAGAATTCATGGAGGCTGAGTTCTAGGCTCGTTTTTTTCTTAGAATTTTTTTCACCACCCGGAACAAGCAATGGGATAAGCAGAAAAAGAGTCATTAAGGACATAAGCTTCTCCTAAATAAGTTTGGGGTAAACACTGCGGGGCAACAGGTTGAATTCGTAATGCGCCAGCTAATCGGTGGAAGCTCCAAGGGAGCGAAAAAGTTTACGGATCCCATTCCTCTTGGATCCTCCGCACTTAGAGCCGGTTCCCTCAAGGATTGCAAGTCCCTCTCGAACACACAGGTCCTCCATGCCTTCAAACCAGGAGGGAGCAAGTCTAGAGGCCAAAGGTGGATCCCTCCTCTGCGTTTCAAGCCAAAGAGCCAGCAAGAACGGAAAGGCACTCCTCCCGCGGATGGACCGAGCCGCCCTAATAGCTTTTAGAAGCAAAGGTGTGCCTCGCTGAACGAGGAGAGGAATGGAGGAAAAATCCAGAACTCCTCCCAATAAGGAAGCTACTTGCTGGGAACATCCTCTCCTTTGCCGAAGCCACTTGCGCAAATTATTGATAGCGCTTTCTTGGTTATGCAACCGATGGACCAACATGCTTCCCAAATCAGGCGCGCTGCCTTCTACAACTTGCCCAAGAAAAGAAACAACTGAAACACGGCCTTTACTTAATTGAAGTAAAAACCAAGAAAGGGCAGATTCTTCGGATTCGCACCAGGGAAATCTTGGCCCAAAGGATTGCAGCTGGGCCATATCGCCTTTGGCTAAAAAACCGAGAGAAATCAGAGGCCTTTGGCCATGGAAAAAACCTAAGCTTTTTTTCAAGACTTGGATAGCTTCCTCCCTCAACCGAAAAGAAAATTCCTTTTTCCAAACCTTGGAATTCTTTTTCGGTTTGGATCCAAGAGGAGACTCGATCCGATCAATCCCTAGGGGAAATCCTGCAAAACCCATCCCTTTTACACTTAACAATAAGGAAGATGTTTTTTTTACTTGGGTTCCCCTGGAATCGAAGGCTTCCTTGTCGCTTTGCTTTGCAAATGAAGGATGCTGCTTAGGGATCTGCTCTCCTTCTCGGGCGAAAAAAAAGACTCCGAGAGAAACAATGACCGAAGCCATTAGGACCATAAGCGGAAATTGACCCAGAGGGTCAAGGCTTTGTTTGGGAATGGAGGAAGTTGGTTTTAGGGGAAGAAAAGCAAGAAACCGGTCAGCTTCGGAATCCGTCACAGATACCTGGGTTCTTGAAGACAGGACAGCATCAAGCTCTCGGCTTTGATCTAAGACTCTATTGCAGTGGATGCAATTCCTTAGATGTTTTTCGAGGATAGGGAAATAAGTGGAAGGTTCTCCGTCAAGAAAGACTGCAAGAATATCGTCTTCATAGGGGCAATGGCTCGATGGTTCGACCTTCATTGCGGATCTCCAAATTTTTCTCTGAGCTTTCGCCGCGCGGCTAATACCGCGTTCCGCACACTTCCTTTGGAAGTGTTCATGGATTGAGCAATCTCCTCGTAAGTCCAGCCTTCAACGGCTCTCAGATGTAAGGCTGTCCGCAATCTCAATGGAAGCCTTTCCATGACCTGCTCCACCTTTCTTAAGGTCTCCTGAGCACTCACATGTAGAAATGGATCTTCTCCCAGGTGAGAAGGAACCCCATCCAAGGTTGCTGCTTTGATTGGTTTGGGACCCAAAAACTTCCGAGGATCTTTGGCCAGCCGAAAAACGATAGATACAAGCCAACCCCGGAAACTGGATTCTCCTCGAAATTGAGACAAACCTCGATGAGCTCGGATCAGGCTTTCTTGGAGAAGTTCTTCTCCTTTCCCAGCAGGCGCGAGTCGGCAAGAGAGTGCCAAGAGGGAAGCAAGTAGAGGGCGGACGATCCGATCGAAAGCCTGAGGGTCTCCAGCTTTTGCCTTTGCTACTTCGGGATCCAAAGACGGAGACTTCTTTCTATCAGCGGAGGTTTTCGAATCACTTGGATCCATCGTTAATCAAGACCCCTGAAACGGGACCTCTGTCACCAGATTTCCCAAATTCAATTCCAAGAATCTTTCTGCTGAAAGACTTTTGATGAGGGCCGTCTCTCTTTTCTCAAACCTTCAAGGGTTCTCGGATGAGGAGTTTCCGCAAAGCATCCGCCCAAGCATCCGGATCTCCGGGAGGGATGAGCTTGCACTGTGGTTCATTCTCAATAAAAGGACGTATCCCCATTGTATCCGATGCAAGAACAGGAAGGTTGACAGCCCGAGCCTGAATAAGCACCAGGGGCTGATTTTCCATCCAGAGACTGGGGATTGCCACACAATCGGCATGTGAAAGCACCTGAGCCACTTGATCGGGAGAAAAGGTGCCAGGAAACTCCACTGGGAGTTCCTCCCGTCGAACCACATCCTGAATGGCAGGAAGGAAGGATGCATGTCCATAACCTGGAGGCCCGCCATGCATCTTCAAGAGAAGCCTTTTGCGCTCTTCCCTAGAGAGAAGGGAGAGAGCTTTGATCAAAATCTGTGGCCCCTTATGGGGAGCAATTTGCCCAATAAAAACAATGCGAAGCCTTCCATCAGGAGATGGAACAGGAGAATAATCCGCATAGCGTTCAGGGTTCAATTCGTAAGGTCGATTTAAGATTTTTTTCGGGGGAAGGCCAAACTCAACATATCTATCCCGCAGTCCCGGACTTGGTGCATAAAAACGATCCACCAACTCTAAAGACTCCTGAACTACCTTCTCCCTAAGCCTGAAGGCTGCAGGAGTGGGTAGAGCAGAGAGAGAACCCAGAGGCCAACCCAAACGAGCAATCCATGATTTGAAGTGGGCTGAGAGGGGATTTCCCTCGTAAGGACCTGGATCCATGATGCAGGCAGCACAGCGAGAGGGTTCGGGCCCTTTGCACTCCTTTACATGCGCATTAAGGAATTGCCCCCGATGACAGATGGGAAGAAACTCTGTCAAGGTCACTTCAAGCAGCTTTGATGCTTTTCGAGCCGCATGAAGCATTGTAATTGAGACTTCTCCTCCCAAAGCGAGGAAATGTATCGAATCAAAGGGACCCATGTCTTTGCAAAGAGCGTCAAAAGCACGATCCTGCCTTGGGTCGCTGTAAGAGTCGCGAAAGGGCTTTCCCGTTCTTCTTAGAAGAGGAAGGGCCAGGACGTGCAAACCCGGCTCGACCTCTCTCTTTCGAAGCTCTCCTAACTGGCCGGGCAAAGGAAAGAAGACAAAGACCTCATGCCCTTCCCGAGCCAGTTTTTTGGCTAGGTCTGCCGCGTATCCTTCAGATCCCCATTTCCCTTCCGGGGGGAATCCACGTGTAACCAGAAGATGTCGCATTTATTTATTGGGGGCTAGGCGGCAGGAAGGAGAGGTCATCTTAACAGATCGAAAGAAAATACGTGGTTGGTTTAGCTCATGTCCATGAAGACAAGAAGGCTATTGTATAAAAAATGGAGGAGCATCCCTGGAAGAAGGCTCCCCGAACGAAGGCGCAGAAAACTTAAATAAACCCCAATGGCCAGAAGTAAGGGGAATGCAAAGGAGACCCCATGGGCAAGGGCAAACGCCAAACCTGCAACCCAGGCCCCCAGAGAGTCCCCCATGAGCGCGGTGAGCCTCCCTAGGACTAGACCTCTAAAGGCCACCTCTTCAAAAAAGGCGGGAAAGGCCGCGATAACTCCAATGGCAAGGGGGAATCCCATCACCCGAAGAATTGGATGAAGAGGACTGATATGGTCGCTCCCCCTCATCAACCGATCCAAAAGAAGGGCCATGGCAAAAAACACCGCACAAGCAGCCAGAGCCTCTAAAAAATAGCTTAGGCGGGGCAAACGCATCCCCCGAAAGGCCAGATCCTTTCTCAAATAGGAGAGCATCAAAATCCAAAGCCCAATGATCGGAGTACTGAGAGGTAACAGCAATTCCTCCTTTCCCACCGGGAGAAGAAAAAGGAAAGCTAGTTGAATTCCCCAAAAGCCGGACATGATCAAGCTCAGGTCAAGGATCGTAAGGCTAATCCAACGGTTTTTTGATGCATGGCTAGCTCGCTCGAAAGCCCCGTTGGCATAAACCCCATGAGATGGGAGCTCCAGACCCTCTTCTTTGCGAGTTGATTCCCCAAGAATCGCAAGCCCTAACTCCCCAGGAAAAGCAAGAGGAGCCAACTCTTGGGGGACATTCATCCAATCCCCACATTTGCAACGAATCCGGCAACCTCGAAACTTTTCGCTCAAGACCCAGGATTGCCCACACGATGGGCAATCGATGGAAACTGTAGGGCCTTCAGGCTGGTGGCCACCAGGCGACCAAATAAGTGGCTGCTCAGATGATAGGGGTTCCAAGGAAGAGGCCTCTGGCTTATTCCCTGGAGCTTCTTTATCGCACAATTTATTTCCCCTGGTCTGGTGGATAAAGGGAAAGCCTCATGGTTTTTGCCCACATTCGGCCTGGAATCTTCACTTTAACCCGATCCCCTTGAAGTAAAGGAGCAAGGGAAAGCTCTTTGGATTCAAGGACCCGGCCTTTCTCAGTGAGCAGGAAGACCCAAACCCTCCCTCCATCCTGAAGGCGAAGGAAAAAAGCTCTTGTCATGGAATCCTTTGCCTCTTGGAGCAAGGGGACAAATTCTTTAACCGTCTTGGGATATTTCGGTCCTCGCTCCAATTCGACCTGATAAATCCCCCATCTTTTTGTGATCTTGCTGCGGAGAAACCCCTTTAAGGGTCCCATATCGACCTTAATGGCATTAACCTTGGGACTAAAAATGCGCCCAAGCATTCCCTTTTGGTAGGCTCCGAAAAGGATCCAAGCCATGACAAAAAAACCTAAAACAATCCCTCCAAGGATTGCCCTGCGACTTACAGGAGGAAGAAGTCTTGCTGAAGGATCCCGAGCCCTGTCACTCTCAGAGATGCCGCGCCTCTTACTTAAAGATTGGAATTCGCTTTGAATGGGAGCAAAAAGAGTTTCAACCACCTCCTTCTCAGTGACAAAGGTTGCCCGAAGAGTAGATTCAATCGAATGCGGGTTTTTCAACAGAGAAGGAAAAACTTTGAGAATTTGAAAGAATCGCTCCACCCTTTCCTTGCTTAGGGCCTCACCCGAAACGGTTTGGTCCTCAGCCAAGATTGAGAACCTCCCTCCATCGATATCCAAAGAAAAGGTGGTCAACCCAATTCGATTAAGATCTCCGACAACAGTCCAAAGGACTTGAGACTCTCCCTCTTGGCTCCCCTGGAGAATCCCGTCAAACCAGCCATAGCGGAATGGTTCTTCAACGGGAGAGGTTTTTTCTGATTCATTCACGCAAGAGAGTCTCCAAACCATGAACATCGGAGATTGGTTTCCAATCTTCAAACTTAGGGGTCCAAACCAAGGTTTCAGATAAAGCCCTTCCCTCCTGGTAGGCCTTTTTCAGGTCCTCAAAAGGAATAGGACCCACACGGACTTC
>JALSSW010000005.1 GCA_026984035.1 Planctomycetota bacterium | reverse complement strand
CCTGAGGAGGGGGGGGGGGGGGGGGGGGGAGATCCAAGGTGGCGAAGCGCCGCCACGTTTGAACCACAACATGGCTGTCCCTGTCCTCCCCCTGTCCGGTGTCGGGCGGGAAGACATAAGGGACACCCATTTTCTTTGCAAAGGCCGAAATCTCGGGTCGGGGGCGGGGGGCTAGGAGGAGTTGAGTTTCTCCGAATATGGACTGGATTCTTTGCGCGATTCGGTCACCTTCTCTTCCGGCGAGGGAGGATTCTTTTCCTTGGAAGACCAGGATTTTGGAAAAGAGGGGGCAAAGTTGGGCCAATTCCTGGGTGTAAGGGTTGGTCAGGAGGTTGACCTCCACCTTTGGCCAGCGTTCCCTAAAAGCTGCGAGGGCTGGAGTTGTGAAGAGAAAATCCCCCAACCTTGAGCCGCGAAGCCAAAGAGCTTTATGGATGCTACCTGCGTTGAGGGCTGTTTGGATCGCCTGTGGGGAAGTCTCGGTCACAAGGAGTTTTTTGGTCGATGGTCTTGCAAGGTGGCGGAAAGAGAGGAGGTAAAAACTCCATCCATCTCAGCCTCTGTGTTGTTTCTGTAGTACCCTTTCTTGGATCAGGAATCGATAAAGGAAAGGGGGAAAGTATGGGTAAAGCGAGCAGAAGTGAAAAGATCTTGGCGGAGCTTGGCGAGCGGTATTTGCTTGAAGAGCCCTTTGTAGAAAAACTCAAACCCATCCTTCAGGTTATTCTGAGTGAGTCCTTTTCCGATGAGGAGCGCATTCCACTCTTGGAGGAACTGGCTTTAACGTGCCAACGAGATCAAACGATTCGCCAATCCATGGCCAGGGTTCGGGAGGGTCTCGATGAGCTTTTCGGTCGATTGAAGGAAATGATTCTTCGTATGAAGCAAGGCGACTGAAGCCTCATCTTGTGGAGAACCTCTTCTTCAGGACATTCATCCCAAGTCCAACTAGAGTCTTGGATTCTCTGAATACGATCACATGAATTCATGGGGTTCATCGATCGGGCATTCCTGAAGGGGGAGGAATGATGTAGCCTTTTGTCCTCCTATGAAAAGATTTCCCCTCACTTTTTTCCTCCTCCTCCTCGTTTTTGCGAAAAGTCTTCCCGGGCAGGGGGTTGATCCTTCCAGAAAGGGGCTCCCTACGAAAAGCGCCCGAGTTGTGAGTTACAAGATGCGGGTCAGGCTCTTCCCCGAGACGCACCGGTTGGTGGGGACCCAAGAGATTGTGTATCGAAATCAGACCTCCGGGTCTACCAATGAACTTCGGTTCCATCTTTACCTCAATGCATTCAAAAATTTAAAGTCCACCCATTTGCGGGAGTCGGATGAGAGAGTGAGGAATCGCTACAAAGATGGCGAGGCTTTTGGTCAGATCGATCTGAACTCTTGCCTTTGGATTGGGACGGTCCAAAGGGATGGTAAGGAGGAGCGGATTGAAAAGGATTTGAAACCAGGTTTTCGCTTTGATGCTCCGGATGACGGGAATCTGGACGATCGCACAGTTTTAGTTGTTCCACTCCCCCAGCCTCTTTTGCCCGGTAAGAGTGTTCAGCTCAAGACAAGTTTCGAGGCGAAGCTCCCGAAGGCTTATCGCCGCACTGGCTGGGGACCCGGAAATTTCTTTATGGTTGCGCAGTGGTTTCCAAAACTAGGAGTTCTGGAGGATGCCGGGGGAGGAAAGGCCCGCTGGAACTGTCACCAGTTTCATGCCTGGACCGAATTCTACGCTGACTTTGGGGTTTTTGATGTCACCCTTGACACACCAAGCGGCTGGCCCCTGGGTGCAACAGGGCGAAAGATCGAGGGGCCGATCCCGGTGGATGGGCGCTGGGAACGGCGGCGTTTTATTCAAGAGGACGTTCACGATTTTGCTTGGACAACAGATCCAGATTACAGAGTCCATAGTTTTACCTTCAACGGGGCCAGCGGGCTGGATCTGAAATTCGTTGACCTTTATAGGATTGCGCTTGGGTATGGCGATTCAGAGATGGCCTTGAATGATGTGGCCGTACGCCTTCTCCTCCACCCCGAGCATGACACAGCCTTACAGGTCCGGCGTCACAAGGAGGCGGTTTTCTCCGCCCTGGGTTTCTTCGGAAGCCGCTTCGGCCGTTATCCCTACAAGACCTTGACTGTTGTGGATTCCAGTCAAGATGATTGGCCCGGAGGAAAGCTGGGTGGAGGAATGGAGTACCCAACTTTGATCACCTGCGGGACCCGGCTTTTTCCCCATCCTCGCCTCCTGCAACCGGAGGGGGTGACCATTCATGAGTTCGGCCACCAGTTTTGGTATGGTCTCTCGGGAAACAACGAGTTTGAAGCATCCTATCTGGATGAAGGTTGGAATTCCTATTCCGAAGGCCGTTGTCTGGACGTTATCTATGGGGGAAGACCAGAGGGTGATCCTGTCATCACTCAGACCTATGGTGCCTTCCTTGCACTCAAGGGGCGAGTGCCGGGCAAGTTGCTGGGTTTTGGATCGTTGGGCTGGAATTCTCTATCCAAACTGGAGGCTCTTCCTCTGACCGAATGTCTACCCAGCAGATGGAATGCCTGGCTACGCAAGCGCGGTTTTGACGGGAGGATCTTTCCCAACTCTCGGCTTATTCCAAGCCTTCGGGTTCTCCGGGACCTTCCTGTTTTGTCGGCAGAGAGGGATATCCCCTATCGGGTGCTCTATGCAGATCGTCTTTCCTTTCTTAGAGATCCGGACAAAGACCCCATGTTTCGCTTTGCTTGGAAGTATTTGGATCGATCCAGCTATCGAGTCAATTCCTACCCAAAACCTTCGACGATTCTCAGTACATTGGAGCGGATGATGGGCGCAGAAAAATGGTGGCCCATGATGAGGCGCTTCCACGAGCAGGCCAGGTTTGCACATCCTAAGCTCAGTGACTTTATGGCTCTGGTTAAAGCTTTTGGCGGAAAAGAGGTGCACCGCATCGCAAAGGATTGTTTTTTTACAACCAAGTCCTTCGATTATGGGATTGAGCGTGTGAGGAGTAGCGAAGCTTTAGGGGGGACCGAAGTGATTGTGCGCCGCTTTGGTAATATCATCGCCACGGTCCCTGTTCGATTCATTTTTGAAAAGGATGGGAAGCGCCAGACTCTGGATAAAGAATGGGCTGCAATGGGGCAGTATCAATGGACTCGCTTTTTCTTCTCGAGTTCCGAGCTGGCCCAACGCGGCACCCTTGTAGAAGTCTTTGTGGATCCACCGGGTCGAAGTGATTTTGAACCCAGCATTGGGCCAGCCGGTATTTTTCTAATTGATCGGAATCTACTCAATAACGCATGGCGGAAGGTTAAAAACCCCGCTGCAGCCAATCGTTTTGGAATGAAAGCCCTCTTCTGGGTTCAGTCCGTTCTCAGTTATTTTGGGGGTCTTGGATGAGCCAGCAAAGATCCCGCCTTCCCGGTTTCTTCGGAAGCCTCGTCCTCGGTCCCACCACCATCGGCAGAATCTTCCGGCGTCCCTCGATCCTGGCGCTTGTGTATGGGGCATTCTTCTTTTTGAGCTTGTTCCAAGTTTTTCCAGCTTGGCAGGTTCTTCACGCCAATCTGGACGTGACGCCTCTCTCTGGTGGGAGAGGAGGACGCCTCCTCCTTGAAGAGCTGGTCCGAATCCATCCGGATGCAGACCCCTCCATTGTTTTCACAGGAATCATCTCCCTTGTTCTCATGATGTTTTTCGCCGGAGGGGCTGTCATGATGGGGACCGAGGATCCGGCCGGTCGGAAGATTTCCTCCTTTCTTTGTAGTGCAGGAACCAATTTCTTCCGATCCTTTCGGACTTTTCTGGTTTTTCTTGTCCTCCTCATCTTCTGGACTTTTCTTTTGGGGCGTGTTGTGACCTGGCTTCCACCCGCTTTTTCCAGGGGGGGGAATGAGACAGCTCTCTTCCGCCGGGAACTCGGACTCTCGGTCTTTTGGTTTCTCGGTTTCTTTCTTTTGCTTTATCTGCGGCGTCTCGCATTGGCTCGAATCGTTCTCACGGACAAGCGTTCAGCGATCCTTGCATACTTCAGTTCGATTTGGTTCCTCTTGCGCCATCCTCTCGTTCTCTTGCTCTCCTGTTTTGGGCTTTGCCTGGTTGGAACCATTGTGCTCTTAGGGGGAGCTTTCCTCGTGCAAAGGTTTGAGGCAGCAGAAGCCTCGGCTTTACCCATTTTTGTAACGGGGCAAATGGTCTTCTTGACTCTCCAGGCGTCTCTCTTGGGTTCTTTTGCTCTTGCTGCACGCCTTTGGGAGTTGGACCGAGGCTTTCCTCCGCAAGAAGAGACTTCCTCCTCTCCTCAATCTTCTGTTTCCCCTCATTCATAATTGGACCTGTAATGAAAACACTTCCAAGTCTTCCTTTGTTCTCGTTTGCTTTGCTTCTGGCCCCGATCTTGGGTGCCCAGCAAGCATCTAGCCTACGGTTCAACAAAGGGGTGATTGCTTCGGTTCCCCCTCTCCCAAGTAAGGCTTTTCGCAAGAAACTCCGGATGGAGTTGATGAAAAAAGTAGGCAGTGGAGTGATCTTGGTTCGTGGGGCGGTTCGAAGACCCGACTACTTGACCTTCCTCCCTTCGCAAAGTTTTTTCTATCTTACTGGAGTGAGGGAACCAGGCTGCGACCTCCTTCTTTTTCCAGAAACAGGAAAGGAGATTCTGTTGATCCCTCCGACCAACCGCTTCATCGAAGATTGGGAAGGTAAGGGGCTGCGCCCGGGAAGGGAGGGGCAAGAGGAAACCGGGATCCAGGATGTTCAGAATGGGGGAAGGGGTTCCCGCAAACTCCTCCGTCTTCTCAAAAAAACTCTGGCCAACCTAAAGACGAAGGCCCTCTGGATCGAATTTGACCCGGAAACTTTGGCAGGCAGCGGCCTCGATAATGCGGGAAGGGCATTGGGTCAGTGGCGAAATGATCCTCTTGACGGGCGCAAAGATCGCAATCAGCGTCTTCGAGAAGCCTTGGCCCAACAGCTTCCCGAAGTGAAAATAAACAATGTTTCCCCTTTCCTCCGCCGGATGCGCGTCATCAAGCGCAAGGAGGAAATTCCTACCTTGGCCTTTGCTGCCCAAGTAGCCACGATGGGGATTGCCGAAGCGATCAAGGCTTGCCGGCCTGGCCAGCGCGAATGGGAGCTCGCTGCAGTCGCAGATTATGTCTTCCGTCGATATGGCGCCTGGTGTCAAGCCTACGGTCCCATTGTTGGATCAGGACCCAATGGCAATGTTCTCCATCACTGGCGCATCAACAGAGTCATGCAGAAGGGCGATTTGGTGGTGATGGATTTTGCTCCCATCATCGGTGGGTTTGCGGCCGACGTAACCCGCACTTTCCCGGTAGGGGGCAAGTTCAATGCGAAAACGCGCAAGCTTGTGCAGGATGTCTATGATGCTCAACAGGCGATTCTCGCTATCGTTCGGCCTGGTGTCTCTTTTGGGGCTTTGAGCAAAGTAGGGCGAGATCTTTTGATAGACCGGGGATATAAGCCCGGGATCAATATCAAGCATGGTCCTAGTCATCATCTTGGAATGGCTGTTCACGATGTAACCGCTGGGGGAGATTCCTATGTCCTGAAAGAGGGCATGGTGATTACTGTTGAGCCAGGAGCTTATCTCGGAAAAGAGGGGATGGGTTGTCGCATCGAAGATGACATTTTGGTGACCAAGGATGGCTACTTGCTTTTGAGTGCCGGTT
>JALSSW010000004.1 GCA_026984035.1 Planctomycetota bacterium | reverse complement strand
AAGGAAAGAGCTTGATCCTTCGCAGACGCCATGACTGGTGGGCCGAAAACGAACCCTGGGCAAAAAACACTTACAACTTCGAACTCATCAAGTTCAAGGTCATCCTCGACGAGGAACTCACATACGAGAAATTCAAGGCCGACGAATTCGATCTCTACCGGGTCATGCGCTCTCAGCGCTGGGTCAAGGAAGTGCCCCGGGAAATGGGCGTTCAGAAGGGCTGGATCCAGGCCCGCAAGATCCACAACAAGGCTCCCGAAGGTTTTTCCGGCTTCGCCTTTAACATGCGGAAACCTCCCTTCAATGACCGAAGGGTCCGGCTGGCCTTTGCCCACCTCTTCGATGTCGAGAAGCTCAACCACCGCCTGTTTTACGACCAATACCAAAAAATCCGATCCTATTATCCAGGCAGGGTCTGGGGCAACGATGACACCAACCCAAGGATTGACTACGATCCCGATAAGGCCGAAGAGCTTCTCTACCAAGCGGGATACAAGGACCGTAATGACGATGGCTGGTTGGTCAACGCCAAGGGTGAACCCTTCGAAATCACCCTGGAATACGGATCGCAATCCTTCGAACGAATCTGGCTGGTCGTGCAAAAAGATTTGGAAGAGGCCGGCATCAAACTCAACCTGAAACTCATCGATCCCACCACTCTTTACAAGAGGGTCCAGGAGCGGAAGTTCATCCTCCACTTCCAAAGTTGGGGTGCCCTCATCTTCCCCAACCCTCGAACCTCCTGGTCTTCGGAATTGGCAGACAAGCCATACAACAACAATATCCCCGGTTTCAAAAACGCCGAAGTGGACAAGCTCCTGGAGGAATACGACCTCGCTCTCGAACGCCCCCAACAAATCAAGATCATCAAAAAGATTGATTCTATTGTTTTTAACGAACACCCCTATGCCCTGGCCTGGTACGCAAACTTTCAGAGGATCCTCTACTGGAACCGCCTGGGACACCCCAAAACCTACTTCACAAAAATCGGAGACGACCCCGCCAGCGAAGTCCTCCTCTCCTGGTGGTGGGATCCCCAAAAAATCAAAGCCCTGGAGAGTGCACGCAAGGAAGGCAAGAATTTGGAGCCCAGGGGAGAGATCACCGTCAAACCCTGGGAAAAACCCTCTAAATAATCGCGCTGACCATTGAAGGTCCATCCGTTTTCAATGAAAGGTAACCGAACTGCGGGGCTCCGGCCCGCCTTGTCCGAAGGGTAATACTGTGCACGGAATGGTGAGTTATTTTCTGAGGCGCCTCCTTTTGGTGCCTCTCACCTTCATCATCATCACCTTTATGGTCTATGCCGTTTTTCGGCTGACCCCAGGTGGCCCGATTGAACGGGCTGAGATGATGCTTCAACAGGCCCAGTCCAGTGAGGGCGGGGGTGGGGTCGCCGCCGGTCTCGGGGAACAGAGCGGCCTGACCAAGGAACAAAAAGAAAAGCTCCTCAAACACTTCCACCTGGATCGATCCATCCCCATTGGCTACCTCATCTGGTTGGGCCTTTGGCCCGACGCCCAAAAGGATGACAGTTTCAGCGGGATCCTGGAGGGGGACTTCGGTAAGTCCTACAGATACAACGACCCCGTCATCAGCACGATCACTTCCAAGTTTCCGGTCTCCATCTATTTTGGATTGATCGGTTACCTTGCTTCCTGGGTTGTCTGCATTCCCCTGGGAATCTTCAAAGCGCTCAAGCATCGCAGCATGTTTGACACTGTCACTTCCTTCATTGTCTTTCTTGGATATTCGATCCCCGGGTTTGTCGCAGCTCTCCTCCTTCTTCTCTTCTTCGCCACCGACAACTTCGGAATGAACTGGTTTCCTCTGGGGGATTTCCGATCGGAGAACTGGGACAAGATGTGGGCAGCGGGAAACATCTGGTGGTGCATCAAGGACCAGGTCGCCCATACCATCATCCCTCTGATCGGGTACATGCTTGCCAGCTTCGCGGCCATGACCATCCTGATGAAAAACAGTTTGCTCGACAACTTGGGGGCGGACTATGTGAGAACCGCCTTCGCCAAGGGACTCCCCGAACGCCGTGTGATTTTCCTCCACGCTCTGCGCAATTCTTTGATCCCCATCTGCGTAGGCATCGGCAACGCGATCGGCCTCATTTTCGCCGGCTCTTTCCTGATCGAAAAGACCTGCAACATCGATGGAATGGGCCTCCTTGGCTACACATCCCTCTTGGAGCGGGACTATCCCATCCTCCTCGGCCTCCTGGCATTTGGCGTCATGCTGCGCCTGGTGGGCAATATCCTCTCCGATATCATTCTCGCTCTTGTCGATCCCCGAGTCCGCTTCCAATAATTCACAACCCCTTCTTCACCGCCAGCAATTCACGACAATATGCTCGGAAAAATCCTTTATCTCGTCATCGTCCTTGGGCTCGGCACCTTTCTCACAAGAAAAGCCATCCCATGGATCCTCGTCACTCTGGGGCGTCTACTGGGGTTTCGGATGAAAGCGACCCCCATCACCAAAAAGCGCCTCCTCCGCTTCAAAAGCATCAAGAGGGGTTACTGGTCCTTCCTCGGGATCAGCATTCTTTTTGTGAGTTCCCTCTTCCTCGAATTGATTGTCAACGAAAAGCCCCTCTACATCCGCTACAAAGAACAGACTGCCTACCCCGCTCTCCGAGACTGGTTAAGTCTGTGGGTGCCCTTCAACAGCATTTCGACCTTCACTCCCAAGAACAAATTCGGGCAAGCGGGAAAGAGCGGAGTGGACTTCCCTTTTTTCGCAGCCTGTCTCAAAGACCCGAGCCTCTTGCTTCCCAAGATTGAAGAGGCCAAGAAAAAACTGGAGAGAGTAGAGAAACGCTTTAAGAGGCTCTCCCCCCCTAAAGAGTCGGATTCGCAATTTAAAAAGGATCGCTTCAAGCTCCGAAAAAAAGCGGTCCTTGTCAAAAAACGGCAATTGGAGACCCTCCTCGAAGCCAAGCAAAGCTTTGAAAAGGGAGAGGCAAGCATCCTGCAAACCCTCTACCCCTGGTCCCCCACCTCTTTTCGAACGGATCTGCATAAGAACCCCCCCAATGCCCCAAGCCTAAAGATGGGTGTCCCCCTGGGGACCACACCGGGGGGGAGGGATATCCTCACCCTGCTTCTCTACGGGTTTCGGATCTCCCTGGGATTCGCAATTGTGGTCGCGGGAATCGGCTACCTGATCGGGATCATCGTGGGAGGACTCCAGGGATACTACGGAGGTTGGGTGGACATCCTCTCTCAGCGTTTCGTGGAGATCTGGGGAAGCATCCCCTTTCTCTTCATGATCATGATCATCGCCTCGATGATGCCGCCCACCTTCATGATCCTGGCCTTGCTCTTGATCATCCTGCGTTCTTGGTTGGGCATCACCTTTTATATCCGTGGAGAGTTCTACCGAGAGAAGTCCAAAGACTACGTGCAAGCCGCCATTGCCTCGGGAGTCTCCGACTGGTCCATCATCACCAAGCACATTCTTCCCAACTCCCTGGTCCCCGTAGTCACCTTTGCCCCCTTCGGCATTGTCGCCTTCATCTCTTCTTTGGTCAGCCTTGATTACCTGGGTTTTGGTCTTCCGCCCGGAACACCGAGCTGGGGAGGTTTGATCCGCCTTGGTCTCGAAAACCTCAAATTCCACCCTTACATGATCATTGTTCCCGTTACCGCGCTCTGCGCCACGCTCTTCGCCGTCGTCATGGTGGGTGAAGCCGTTCGTGAAGCCTTCGACCCCAAAGTTTTCTCCAGGTTGCGCTGATGGATAAGGAACTGCAAAGACCTCTTCTGGAAGTCCGAAACCTGAGAACCTATTTCCAGGTCGAAGGACAGACTGCCAAGGCCGTGGACGGAGTCAGCTTTGAGATTCGTGAAAACGAAGTCTTCGGCTTGGTGGGAGAATCCGGAAGCGGTAAATCCGTGACCTCCCTCTCCATCCTTCGGCTCATTCCCAACCCTCCCGGCGATATCGTGGGGGGATCGATCCATTTTCGGGGCACCAATCTCCTGGACCTCTCCTGGGATGAAATGCGCAAGATCCGGGGGAACCGCATCTCGATGATCTTCCAGGAGCCGATGACCGCTTTGAACCCTGTGTTCACCATCGGCTTTCAGTTGGTGGAGACGATCCGACTTCACACTGGTTGCGATAAAACCGAGGCTCGCGTCAAAGCGGCCGAGATGCTCAGCCTCGTCGGGATCCCGGATGCGACCAAGCGCTTGGAGGATTACCCCCATCAGTTCTCAGGGGGCATGCGACAACGAGCCATGATCGCCATGGCACTCTCCCTGCAACCCAATCTCCTCATCGCTGACGAGCCCACAACGGCCCTCGATGTGACCATCCAGGCCCAAATCCTGGACCTGATGGTCGGCCTCCAAAAAGAAACCGACGGAGCCTCCATGCTCCTGATCACCCACGACCTCGCGGTCGTCGCCGAAACCTGCCAGCGGGTCGCGGTCATGTATGGCGGAAAGATCCAAGAGATCTCCCCTGTCATCCCGCTCTTCGAAGATCCTCTGCATCCCTACACCAAGGGTCTCCTCATGTCCCTCCCCCATCCGGACCGGGGAAAAGTGAATCGGCTTCCCACCATTCCCGGCATCGTTCCCAGCATCCTCAACATGCCCAAGGGCTGTAAGTTTGCCGAGCGCTGCCCCGATCGCTTTGAGCGTTGTGACCTTGAAGAGCCCGAACTGCGCGAGATCCAGCCGGGAAGGTTTTGCCGCTGTCATCTTCATGACGAGGAGGGCGTCTGATGGAAAGCACAAAAGCAACAAACCAAACCACACTTCTTGAGTTCCAGGACCTCAAGGTTCACTTTCCGATCCATGCGGGTGTCTTTCTCCGTCGCGTCGGCGAAGTCAAGGCTGTCGATGGGGTCAGCTTCGCCCTGCGCGAGGGTGAAACCCTGGGCCTTGTCGGCGAATCCGGTTGCGGAAAGACCACGACCGGCAAAGCCATCATCCGCTTGGTTGAACCTACGGGTGGAAAGATCCTCTTTCACAGCAATGCCCTGGGCAAGGTGGACCTCTGCCCCATGACCCGCTCCGAGTTGCGCCCCATCCGCTCCGAGATCCAGATGATCTTTCAGGACCCCTACTCTTCCCTGAATCCGCGCTGGTCCGTGGGGGACATCATCGCCGAGCCCCTCAAGGTGCATGAACGGAACATGAGCCTCAGCGAGCGGGACGAACGCGTCGCATGGCTCCTCGAGAAGGTCGGGCTCACGGGGGAACAGGCCCACCGCTATCCCCACGAATTTTCGGGGGGGCAGCGGCAACGAGTCGGCATCGCGAGAGCCTTAGCCACCAACCCCCGCCTTGTGATCGCTGACGAGCCGGTTTCCGCCCTCGATGTCTCGATCCAGGCCCAGGTCATCAACCTGATGCAGGACCTCCAGGAGGAGTTCGGCCTGACCTACCTCTTCATTGCCCACGATCTCTCGGTGGTGGAACACATCAGCCACAGGATCGCCGTCATGTATCTCGGAAACCTCATGGAGATCGGGCCTGCTGAAGTCCTCTACCGAAACCCCATCCATCCCTATACCAAAGCTCTAATCTCTGCAGTCCCTCTCCCCGATCCCCGCAAAACCCGCCCGGACCGAATCCAACTCCAGGGTGAGCCCCCCAGCCCCCTCAACAAACCCAGCGGCTGTGCCTTCAGGACCCGTTGCCTCTACGCGGAGCCCCAATGCGCCGAGGAACGTCCCCCTCTCCAAGACGCAGGACCCGACCACCAGGTCGCCTGTCCCGTCATGATGAGAGATGCGGCGATGCCT
>JALSSW010000003.1 GCA_026984035.1 Planctomycetota bacterium | reverse complement strand
AGCCGGGCGGGGATATCGATCTTGGTCGTATCCCATTCATAAACGCGGTTCCCGTTTTTGTCCTTTCCCTTATCCGTACCCAAGCGCACATCGAAATCCCCCAGGATGCCACTCCCTCCAACCTTGCCGGCGAGGAGCTTGCCATTCCCAAGCCAGATGGCCCCTGAAGCGCTGGGATCAAACTGCCCCTTACTCGCAAAATTCTCATCAATAAACTGCTCGGCAGACGCGCGGGTCTCGGTCCGAAACTCAAAGGATGCTTCCTTGCTCCCATTCCCGGCTAAATCCAGAATCTGGTTTGTCACCTGGACCCGCACACAGGAATTCCCCGGAAGGAGGAAGGCCGGCCGGAAGACGACCCGACTTCTGTTGTTCACCGGATCCACACTCACCGAGACTGTCCCCGGGAGGGGGAGTTCACGAGAACTGCACTTACCGTTGGCGGCAGGAAGACGGATCTTAAAGAAGAGAGCATTGCCAGCTCCACCATTTTGGAAAGTGGCCGTGTTGATCACCTCAGAGAACTCGAGGATCACCAGGCTGTCCACGGGAACGTTCGTCAGCTTGCTGGGAAGAAGCAATCGGGCCTCAGGAGGTTTGCCATCCAAGTCGATCACTCCCAGGCTCGCTCGGACGGAACAATCAAAGGGCTTGGTCAGGACTCCTCCGCCGACCGAACGGACCCCCGAGGGTCCCGTTTCGAAATGAATGGAATAGGTCTCACCCTTCTTGAACCCAAAAACAGGCTGCCCTCCCACTGTCATCTGGCTTGGAACAAATAAAACTTTGTTCCCTTGAACAACATAGTCACCAAGAGGCACCCCCCCCAAGCTCCCACGCAGATTGAAACTCGTGCTGTTTACGGAGTTCTTGTCGATCGGCTTGCTAAAGACAAACACAAGAGGTTGGTTCACAGCAATATCGCTGATACTGCAACCCCCCGAGATGGAACATCCCAGGTTACAACTTGTAATACAGAGATTCCCTCGGCCTGTGCATGTAGCCCGTAGGTTCCCCGTATTAGCCGAGCCCCCTCCCCCACATCCTCCTACAGTGAGGAGTGCGGTCGAAAGCAATGAGATTCCAAGAAGGCGGGTTCGCATATTCATGTTTCGTTCAACTTGGTGAAAGTAAAGGGGAAGCGATAAGGACTCCTTAACACTAGCCCCGGAAGGATACTTTGAGGGAAAGGATTTCAATTTGCCCCGTTGCTGTGGCCGAGCGATCCATCACCATGTGGAAACGGATCCCATTTCCTCCATCAGTGTTCAGGGGATCAATCAGCCCCTCGAACCAACGGGATTTGGATTTTGGGAGGGGAATCAAAGTCTTGGGATCAAGCTGGGCACCCTGAAGGTAGAGAATGATCGGTTCGCCCGTTTGAGCCCTCTTCCCAAGAGAGACATTATCACTAAAGGTCACGAGCTTCCCATCGACCTTGGCTTGAATCACATAAAAAAGATAGGTCGGAGGAAAGAGGGTCTTGGTGAAATACCAGTTGGTCACAACCGAGCTGGTCTTGTCCTGATCCACGCTCCGCAAAAGCCCGGCGTTATCCGCCTGAGCCGGAGGGTCGAAAGAGACAAAGGATTTATAGTTCGGCTTGGGATTGGCTTCGGCCCGGATAAAGCCTGCGCCCCCTTTCCCGCTCTCCGAATCAATCCCAATGAAGTTGCCCTCGATTCTGTGGTTCGCACCTCCCTTGACGGAGATCTTGCCCCGAAGATCTAAGAACCCACCGGTCTGAAGAAGGACGGTTCCACCGGACCCGGCTCCTCCCAAGAGGGGATTCCAAAAATCGGAAACTTCATAGGCAGGATTGATGAGGGCCACTTTGCCTGTGACCGGATCAATGGCCGGGATTTGTTTTGCCTGATTTTCCCAGCGGACCTGTCCCTGGGAAGAACCGCCCTCGGCCAAAATGACCCCAGTAGATTGGAGAACAATCGGACCTCCAGCCATAAGGATGAGGGATCCACCACCGCCGGCGCCTCCGTGTCCGGGGCTCCACTTATAGGTATTCGCAAGGGATCCAGAGACATTGTAGCCCGCTCCCCCGCCACCTGAGCCTCCCATTTGATAGAGCTTGCGACTGGGTAGGGAAGAGCTGAACAGGGGAGCAAAACTCACCTTCTTTCCCCCTTGAGAAGCAGGACCAAAATCCGCAGGTTTGGGGGCAGCGAAACTTGAATTTTTGACAGGCTTTCCGCCTCCCCCATCCGTGAAGAAGGCGCCACCGCCTCCCCCCGCACCCAATTGTTGAGAGATCACACTAAATGCGGTGAAGGTGACAAGCTTTTCCATCCCCTTCAGATCCTTCACGGAAGCTGTCGGTTGGGGCCAACCCTTGGCCCCTTTTCCTCCCGTATTTCCAACCAAGGAACTCAGGGGGTGCCCCGCGGGGAGCTTGACGGAATTGCCCGCCGACCCGTCGATCTTGCCCATCACCTTGCTCGTGGCACTGGCGAGGAAAGGAACCTGGGCCCCATCTCCGCCGCTGGCGCCCCCTGGACCTCCGGGGCTGCCCTTTTGAGCCTTTGTGGGGCGGGTGGGCTTGATCTTGTAATAAGTGCCATCGGGGGCGGACACATCGATGGTGCCTTTGATGTCAATCTTGCCCGAAACCTTGATCACGGGGGGATGACTTCCAACAAAACGAAGATGATATTTTTTATCCAGGACAAAAGAAGTGAACTCATAAACTCCATCTGTCACAACAATATCCTTCCCCGTTCTTGTATGCGTCCCGGGGATCTTTGTCCCATCAGTATTCCAAACCACAATGGTCTTCGAATACGTGCCGATGGGATCGAAGACCTTGCCACCAGCCAGAATATCAAAGTCCCCCAAGATGCCGGAGCCTCCGACCTTTCCAGGAACAACCTTACCATTCTTCCAGATAGACCCGTCCCGTAGGGCGTCCCGCGTATCTTGAGGCTTGTCAAACTCCTCCACGATGGAGCCTTCCGAGAGCTGCCCGGCTTTGGTCGAAAACTCAAAGGTTACGGGACTGGCTCGTTTCCCCGAGAGATCCCGAACCTCGCTTGTCACAATCGCCCGGATGCAAAACCCGCCGGGCATATTGGCTAAGGGGCGGAAAATGAGCCTCGTCCGTTGAGAGACCTGGTCCACAGCGACCTGAACCGTCCCGGGAAGAGGAAGGTCCTTGCTGGAACAGTTCCCGTTGGGGGCTTTCTTGGCAATCTTGAACTTGACTGCGTTGTTTTCAGGAGAAAGAAGAAGGTTCGAGGTATCCACGATCTCCGAGAACTCAAGAACTATGATCGAATCCACGGGAACATCCGTCAGTTTGGTCGGAGTGAGCAAGCGGGCAGTGGGAGCGCGGTTATCGAAATCCACCACACCCTTTGTGACGTTGAGCTCACAAGTGAAACTCTGTTCAAGAGGGTCTCCCGACATGGACTCAAGGGTCTGTAATCCTTTGCCACGTCCGGGAATGTTCAGGATGTATGTTTCCTGGGCCTTGAAACCTATCTGGGACTTACCGCCGGAACTTCGAACCTCGGGGATAAACATCACCACGTTCCCCTGGACAAAGTAGGATCCCACGGGTTTCAGGCCTTTAGAGGTCTGCAACTGAAAGGTGTCGGAGTTCAGGGTAGTTCCATCGATGGCTTGGTTAAACGTGAAGATCAAGGGTTGGTTGATCGCGATATCCGTCAACCCACATCCTGTGGGGCCACAGCCAAGGTTGCATCGGGTAATACAAAGGCCTGCACCATTGGTGCATCCGGCTGAAGCCGTCTTCGTGGGAGAACTCCCCCCCCCACAAGAACCAATAAGGCCAAGGCTGATCAAAGAAAGGGTTCGAATAGCGGTCCAGAGGGCCTTCATGCAGTCCTCACATTCACAGTGGAAACCAAAAAACGGGAGCTAACATTAGCCCCCTTAGGACAGGGAGATGGATACTAGGGATATCGGAATTTGAGGCCCTGGAACCATCGAATCCCCCAAAAGAACTCTTGTTTCGGTCCAATTCTCGTGCCTTGTGGGGCTTTGGCCCAAGAGTTGGCATCGGAAAAGTATAGCGCAAGGGTTCACAAGGGGCGAAAACATCCCTAAATAACGGAACAAAAGGAAGTAGGAGTTAGGTAGGAAAAGGTTACTGGAACTCTAGGTTGAGGGATGGATCCCTTTCAATACGTGCGACTTCGCTCAAAACATGCCTAACTCCGCCCAATTTTTTGGGCTACACTCGACTCGCATCCACCTTTAAGGCAGCGGAAAAGAAAGAATGCAAGATTCTAGCTCACAATCTCGATCCACGTGGAATGGTAATCCCATCCTCAGCTTTGTCTTGATGATCGCATTGGTCCTTGGAATGGGAGCTTGGCTTCAAAGCACGCTCATTCCCCAAATGAGAAAAAATGCAAAGCTGTTAGCCAAGTTGAACCTACGCCTGGATCGCATCGAGTCTTGGATTGCCCTCCAACGTTTTTCCGGGAATCCAAAAGGAAAACCGGAAGAGGAAATCATTCAAGGGATTCTCTATTGGTCCGAGCGAATGAAAAAGAGAGGAGCCAGTGTCATTGAACGCGAGTTGGTCAATGAATACTTAGACAACGCCACCACTGCCCTCAAAGGGCTCAAGAAGAGGGGGATCCAGGCTGTCATTCAAACCTTCTGGGATCCAAAAAACCGAAAGAAGGAAGAGTTCCGGAGGAATCTGCTTCTCGCCCTCGACAAGATCGACGCCAAGGAAATCGAGGAAGTTGCCGCCAAAACCCTGGAGACTCCCGGAGTTCCTTCACAACTGAGAGTCCTTGCCGCCGGGATCTTGAAAAAACACAACTCGGAACTGGCCGGACAAATCTTGGCAAAGGTCCTCCTCAGTGAAAGCTTGGGAGGGATTCGGCATCCGCTACCGGGCAAGGTGGTCCCGGACAATGATCGAAGGTTTCCCGGCTATTTCGATCTGATCCCGATCTTTAAGGAAACCCCCTATCCTCACAAAGGGGAGGTCATCCTTCAGGTCCTGAACCAGTCGGGGGGAGATATGGCAACAAAGAATCAATGCGTCAAAGCCCTTGAAGAACTCGGCTATCAAGAAGCGGTTCCTACCCTCAAAAACCTTTTCGGAGGGAGGGATAGCGCCCGTAACCCGCTCCTAAGAATGAATATTGCAAGGGCCATCGCTCTCATCAGCAAGGGAAAGAGCTGCAAATGGCTGGAGGAACGTATCCGTTTTGAGGGAGATAACATGGTCCTCAACCGACTGAAGCAGCTCTATCGAAGGTTTTGCAGCAAATGAGTAAGGAAAAAGAAGTCCCTCTTCCCGAGCCTGGCATAAAGATATTTGATAGCCACGCCCACATCGGCTTGGAAAAGGACATCGAAAAACAGGAACAGATCCTTCAAAGGGCCGCCGAATATGGCGTGACTCGAATCTTGGATGTCGGGATCGATTTGGCCTCGAGCCTTGAGGCTTGCGAGAGGGCGAAAACCCACGAGGGCCTCAGCGCCAGTGCTGGACTCCACCCCAACGATTGCGGAGTCTTTGATGAGGAGTGGCCGGAGTTGGAAGCTCTGGGCATGACTCCGGGGATTGTGGCCATTGGTGAAACGGGCCTGGACTTTTATCGAGACCGGGTCCCGGAGCGGGACCAGGTTCGATCTCTTGAAGCCCACCTGGATCTGGGGAAGCGCACAGGTAAACCCGTTATTCTCCATTGCAGAGATGCCTTTGAACGTATGGTGGAAGTCTTGAAAGAATGGTCACCCGTTCACGGGATTCTCCATTGCTTCACGGCCGGCCCCAAGGAGGCAGCATCCTGCTTGGACCTTGGCCTCTACGTTTCCTTTGCGGGACCTCTTACCTACAAGAAAAATGAACATTTGCGTGAAGCGGCAGCCTTGGTTCCCGATCACCGCCTGTTGACTGAGACCGACGCTCCCTTCCTCTCTCCCCAAGGAAAACGAGGGCGACGAAACGAACCCTCCTTCCTGCCACTCACCATCGCTTGCATGGCGGAAGTCCGCAAGCAGAGTTTCGCCCACTGCGCCAAGCTCTGCGCTCAGAACGCTGAGTCCCTTTTCGAATAAAGCTTCCTAACGCCCCGGCAAAGAAGGTGGCTGGGGCAAACTGTTTAAGTTGTAGCCGAACCCCTTCAAGAGCCCCGCGGCTTTTTTCCAGGCCTCTACCCGATCCTCCGCAGCAAAAACCCGCAGCTCCACGACCAAGGCCCTTGGATCCATGGGGTTTTTCTTCTGGATTTCCCGAGCGACGGCCATGGCTTCGTTATGGCGACCTTCTTGAACAAGGATCTCTGCCTTATGCTGCAAAAGGTCCTGGTTCACCAGTCCACGAGAAATCGAAGCCTCCAACAAGGCCAGGGCCTCATCCAAGCGGCCCCCCACCCGAAGAACTTCTGCAGCCGTTCGATACACAAGCATCTTGGGTGCCACCATCGCCAAACACGAGAGAGCCCAAGCCCTCCCTCGGTCCAGATCCAAGGCATCTTTTGTCGTCAAAAAGACGCCTCGATACGCCCGAGCCATCAGGAGGCGGGCAAAGGGGTCTTTCCAACGTTCATCCACATAGCTTCCAGCAAGGCGCAATAGGCGCCTAGTTTCTCGGGGAACATGCCTATCTTCGAGGTTCCGAACATGGGCCTCGAAAAAATTCTGCAAGAGGGGTTGGTAGCGACCATAAACCCTCCTTCCATGTTCAAGGTAGCGGATGGCCTTTAGATTGTTCTTCTCGCGAAGAGCAATCTCCCCAAGCCCGCTCCAAGCACGAAAAGATTGAGGATTTTTTCTGACAGCAGAAGTCCAGAGTCTTTTCCCACTCCACCAATCGAAATTCCGAATTGTGGATCGAAGCCCCAGGAACAGTAAAAAAACAAAACCTGCTCCGATCCCCACCTTCCGCCCAAGATTCGTCCGAACACCATCAAGAAGTAGGAATGCCCCCAAAACCCCTATCGCCAGAAAGAGAGAGGGGACATACATCCGGTGTTCGGCAAAGGGAACATTCAGCGGCACCAGAACCCAGGGCATGGCAAAGGCGAGAGCACCGAGGACCGCCACGGCTCTCAATGGATGTTGCCTCTTACGAAGAAACACCAGAAGGGGAAGGGTGACGACAAGAAAGATCCCAAAGATGATGATTGGATGCGTCCAACCAAGCCCAAAGAAGGTGGGATGATCCACATTGAGATCCAAAGGAAGGGCCCACAAGAAGAAAGCACGAGGGAGTGCCACAGCCATTTCCTGGAGTTGGTCTATAAGGCTGCGCGTTCCCCCCGCCATGGGATCTCCATGAACCTTCATGACTTGCCACGGAACCGTTGTCAAATGGAAGAAAGATTTACGAAGTTGCAAATAAACAATGACCAAGAAAAAAGAAGGGGCCGCAAGAAGCCACTCTTTTGACGAGGGACAAGAGGACCAAAACCCATTCCTTTGCCGATCAGGGTGGGGAAGAAGAAAACTCACCAAGAGGACAATGCCGGGCACCAGGACTCCGGTTTCCCTGCCGAGGCAAGCTATCAGAGTTCCAACACCTAGTCCCAGCGCTCGGGGCCAAGGACTTTCAGATTGAAACCAGGAAAGAAGGCTTACAAGAAGACCGATCGCTGCAAAGATTTCGGAGCGGGAGGAGACCAAGCACAGCGTTTCGCTATGAAAGGGATGCAACCCAAAGGTCAAGCTCGCCATGAGAGCGAGGAGAGTGCTTCTTTTCCCTTCCCAACCTTGCCTTTGAATGAAAACAAGCAAGAGCTGTAAGAAGAGAAGGCACACGAGAAGGTGCTGAAACAAATTCCCCAAATGGAAATAGAAAGCCGCCCCATTCCCAAGCAAATGATCGAAAGCAAGACTTGCAAGAACGAGAGGGCGATACATCCGGCCGGCATGTGCCGAGAAAAGATCAGGGTTGATAAAAAATTGGGGAAGATGGGCAATCTCGCGAATCGCGGGGTTCATCACGATTGCATGCTGATCATCGTAAAGAAGAGGACCGAAGAGGGAGGTCAGGTGAAACCCCGCAACGAGAACGATCAACAGAACAAAGGCTGTTCGGCTCCGCATGATATTCCTTCTATCGTCTAAAGCGAAAAGCCCGATGAAGAGGAACTTTGGCACTCAAGGTAAAAACCGAGACTGTCGATAACTGCAACACAATGCCCACCCCCACCATTCTCCTTCTTACACAGCAACTCAAAACCGTTCGCTCCGGAGTCGGGACCTATGCACGGATCCTAAGCAAGGGTCTGTCCCAAACCTCTCACAGGGTCCACATTGCCACCTGGGAGGAAGAGTGCGATCCCATTGGTTTTCCTGCAATCAGGTTCCACTCTTTGGGCAAGAAACCTCTTTTTGACCCAAGCCCGGGTGCCTTCCTAACGCTCTCCAGGCGATTCGCTCGTGCCCTCCCTATTGCGGGTGTCTCACCCGATGTGGTTCATTTCCTGGATGCTCGTGAAGCCTTTGCCCCTCTTCGAAACAAGAAAAGGCTCAAGACTTGCAGGTGGATTGGAACCGTCCATGACGACTACGCAGCCAAAGCTCCCAGGCGGCTTTTAGCCTTTTTCGGCTCATGTGGAGACCCTCTTCGTCGTTGGCTTTGGTATTCGTATCTTCGCCACTTAGAAAAGAAAACATACTCCGGATTGGATCTCTGCCTCTCCAATTCCGATTCCACAACGAAGGCCATTCGCGATACTTACGGGCTGCCACCAACTCTCTTTCAAACCATTCCCCTAACATTGGATCGAGGCCTCACCAACCCCGAACCCAGGATTCTGGACGGAAACCCCGCTCTTTTCTTTGCAGGAGGGAACTTCTGGCGCAAGGGACTGGATCAGGTCCTCCTCGCCTTACAAATCTTAAGGGGCCGAGTCCCTGACCCCATTCTCCATGTTGCAGGCCATGATAAAAAGCTCAAAGCTTTTCGGAGAATGGCCCAAGAGCTTGGACTTGAAAACCGAGTCCATTTCTACGGTCGCGTTTCTCCTCAAGAAGTTCGCGCGATGATGGCTGGAAGCGACATTTTTGTTCTCCCTTCCCAAACCGAAGCCTTGGGGCTTGTCTATCTCGAAGCCTTTGCAGCGGGCATTCCTGTGATTTCAGGAACCGAGGGAGGATGTAAAGAAATTGTCATCCATGAAAAAAGCGGCATCCAGGTCCCCAATGGACATCCGGGTCGTTTGGCTCTGGCCATCGAAAAAATGGTTCGAAACAGATCTCTTCGAAGAAGAGTGATCGAGGGAGGCCATGAAATTCTTGCAGGCCGAAGCGAGGCTGCCCTCATCGCTGCAAACTTAGAAGCCTACAAGTTAGCCGAAGTTGAAAAGATTTCTGTCCGACCCGTCACCTTATCTTCAGGCTTATCGGAGGAACCTGTCTCTGTCGATTTGGCCCCCTCCCCCATGGCCTCTTCAAGAGAAGGAAACTTCTCCAAAGCATAACGAAGACGTTCCGACATGCCTTGGATGGAAAAAGTCCGCTCATAACGTTTCCGGGCTGCGCTTCCAATTCGTTGAAGTAGATGAGGTGTTTCCCATAGATTGTCCAGGGCTCTCGCCAGGGCGCTTGGATCTCCAACAGGCACTGTCATACAATCCCCTCCGGGTTCACAAAGGGTGTTCACTGCCGAGGTATCCCCCGTCAGAACAACGCGGCCCGCAGCAAAACCATGGATGAGTTTATAGGGGATGACACGTCCGGCCTTCTCACTCGTTCCAAAGACTCCAGCAACGACCTGAACTCGCTCCATTGCTTTTTGGATTCCCTCAGAATCCAACCAAGAATGGACACTTAGCAAACGATGTGGTCCCAAAGCCATTGCCTGGAGCCTTGTCTCTTCACTCCCTCCCACGAAGGTCAAGCGGGCATGATCACAACGAGAAACGGCTGACAGAAGTGTCTCGGTCCCATGCAGGGGAACAGCTGTGCCCAGATAAAGAATGTCGATCGAGTCATCTTGAATCCGGGGAAGAGGGACCGCCGCGCCCGGAGGATGGGGTAAGGAAATCGGAACGAAAGAGATCCGTTCCTTTGGAACCCCTGTCAACCTGGATGTGAATTCTCTGTTCTCCGGAGTATCCACAAGAATGAGATCCGCTGCCTCACAAGCCTTTTGATCCAAATGGGTCAAAAACCGATCCATCCACCCGCCATCCCTGAAGAGTTTTCGATCCCCAACAACCGTGTCCTGCAAAGAAAAGAAAAAATCCAAGAGAATGGGACCGGTAAAACGCTTGCGGACCAGAGGAATCGCAAAGTGCCCGGGATGGCCAACGAGGATTGCGGAAACCGGGCCTTTCCCTAAGGCCTTCTTAAGGGCCTTATCCAGAGCCCTTCTTCCCCCGAGAATACGCCCCCCCCATCGGAGGAGTGCAAGAGGATCCTGCAGGACCCGCTTCCGCTCTCCGCTTTTTGGAAGTATCTCGACCCGAAGGGATTCAACCGAAAAACCCAACCTTTCGAGGGCCAAAACGAGAGCGTCTTTCCTGGGATACCCGGGTCCTTCGTCATAGGTCCCGAAGAAGAGGATCCTCGGCTTCATCCCCCCTCTCCCCCTCTCCCTCTTTCGGGTTTTTCCTTCGCTTCAGAGGAGGAAAAGGAGAGAGGACGATCAAAACGCATCTGGGCGATCTGCTCCGAAATCAATCCCAAAGAGAACAAGACGGAAGACTGCACCAAGAGGAGGACTGCCATATTGGTAAAGCGATGGGTCGTCCACCAAGTCACCAAATACCAAGCAACTCCCAGCAAAGCGACAAAAGCCGAAAGGGGGAGGAAAACACGGAGGGGAGCAAAGAAGGTGGCAACTTTGAGAATGATCAAAAAAAATCGGGATCCATCCGCAAAAAGATGAATCTTGGAATGCCCACCTCTTCTTCGGACCCGAAAGGGCATGTATTTAACTGCATAACCTGCCCGGAACATGGCCAGAGTAATCGTCGTTGGATAGCTAAAGGTATTCGGAAGAAGATGAACAAAGGAACGCAAAGCATCTGCACGAACCAAACGAAACCCACTTGTGAGATCGGGAATCCTTCGATGGGTCACATAGCTGGCCAATGCGTTATAAATCCGATTCGCGAGGTTGCGATGAAAAGAACCGCCGCTCCCATCCCTGGAACCGACCACCATGTCATATTCTTTGGCTAACTCCAACATCTTGGGGATCTCTTGGGGAGGATGCTGCCCATCCCCATCCATCAGAAGAATCCAATCTCCTTTGGAGGCCCGAATCCCTCGCTTGATGGAAGCACCATTCCCAAGATTCACAGGGTGCCGAAGAACTTTTGCGCCCATTTCGATCGCCAAGTTCCCGGAACCATCACTGGATCCATCGTCGATCACAAGGACCTCAAAGCTATGACTCTCACAAGAGGAGAGGACAGCAAAGAGTTCTTTCAGGAGGGTGGCCAAATTCCCCGCTTCGTTAAAAACAGGGAGCACAATGGACACAAGGACCTTATTGCGTTTCTCCGCACCTTGCCCTCCCCCTATGGCAGATTGTTCTCCCAAGGAGGGAACAATATTGGGAAGCAGGGTCGTATGCCCCTGCTGCATCTTGGTCTTTGATCCCATGCCCATACATCGGCAGGATTCGAATCCAAATTGAGTCCCATGCTTCCCAAGGATCCATGCGAAGGAATCAGTGCCTTCGTTCTCGGAACAAACTTCGATTCCCCCCAGGGAGTTCCCAAGCTCCTTGGGCTCTTCTCAAAGCAAAAAAAACCCGGCAAAAGCCGGGTTTTTTGAGAACCTTGCGGTCCATTCAGACCCTTTGGATCAGTTGACGACGGTCCAGGTTGTTCCATCAGCAGCAGTGGTGTTGATCGCCACCGAGTGAGACATGGAGGTCTTTCCGGCAAGCAGAGCAGCGGTTCCCGCAGGCGGGTTGGTCGTGCCGCTGTAACGCTTGGTCACGTTGTTGTTTTGCAGAATATCCCCGGCCTGGTTAATGAAGAAGGTGCGCTTGCCACTGTTTCCATAGGAAGACGGCCAAGCATAGCAAGCCCAAAGGACCTCGGACAAGGAAGCGTCGACTGCGGGATAGGAAGCCGTGGTAGCTGCCTCAGCCAACCAGGAAGCACCTGCCCCAGGCAGATACATCTGGAAATAGTAACCCGAGCGCAGGACGCGTCCTCCGGAATCCAGCTTGCCAAAGGCCCCCGAAAGCAAAGCAGGCGAGAGGCGGGTCGAGCCGGCGGCAACCGTCGTTGTCGAGCCCGTTTTGACTCCGCGGACGCCCGAAAGCTCTTGGAAGTAGCCGTATTCGCCGGCACCGTTCGTGTTGCCGTCAATCGCGCCTGATGCCTGGAGTTGAGCCTGAGAGGAACTCAAGTTCTTAAGGGTAGCAATCGCCGCAGATTCATTGGCGTTAATCCGCGCGCCCATCAAATTGGGGATAGCGATTGATGCAATAATAGCGATAATCGCGACAACGATCATCAGTTCGATAAGTGTGAAACCAGATTGTTTTTTATTCATGTTGCGAGCTCCTTGAGTTCGTTATCACCCGAAACGGAAACCTCTCCATCCTTCTTGTAACCGGAAGGTCTACCTGCCTGGGTTTGCCCTTGGATCGGCCTTCGCATCCCCCTTGGCCCCCCCTTGCAGGATTCCTTTCCAAATGCCTTCTTTGTCCCACTTGTCCCAAAAGGCCCTGTCCCTCCGAATCAGAAATGAAAGGACCTTTTTGTTCAACGAAGCAGCACGCCGAAGCGCGTCCCCAGCACTATCGGGCTCTCCCCCAGAGATCTTGAGCGAAGAGATCCGATAAAAAGTGTAAACATCCTTCTCGGGAATCGATTGATAGGTCGAAAGAGCCTTGTTACGGTCCCATTCGGCCACCACATCCCCGCAATATTTTTTCTTTTCCCGATCCGTTCCAGCCTCTTTTAAGGCAGCTTTCCAGGAAGCGTCCCGGGCTTCTGCGTTCCCCAGAAGATTCTGAGCCCTCGCATTTACCAAAAACCATCGAGTCCTTCGATTCTCCGGCCTAACTTTCTTCAGAACTTCAAGGGCTTCCAGGCCTTTCTTTCGAATGACCAATATTTCTGATAGGTTTTCCAGGGTCTTCACTGCCAAGGGCAGATCATCTTTACAAGCCTCAAGAGTCTCTCGGTACCAGTGTTCTGCCCCTTCAAAATCCTCCCGAACCCAATCGGCAAAGCCCCGAAGCTCCCTGGTGATCGCAAGTCCCGGGGCAACTTTTTCGACTTGATCCAAGCGTTTTTCTGCCTCTCGGAGCCTCTCCTCTCGAAACTTAATGATCTTGTCTCCCGCTCCCGTGGAATTGAGCCTTTCGGCAAAACCGATGTTCAACTCTGCAATAGAAAGGAGGGTCCCCGGATCGGCAGAAACCGTTTTAGGGTAGATAAAACCCGCATAAATCAATCCGAGGGTCAGCACTGCCCCCGAGCCATAGAGAAAAGTCCTCTTTAAGGCTTCGTTCATGTTGTGAATCCTGGTTTGGGGGAAAAACTCTTATCCAGCAAGCTTCTCCTGAAGCTTAAAGATCGGAAGGAACACAGCGAGGACGATACCGCCCACAATAAAGCCCATAAAAGCGATCATGATCGGCTCGATCATGGAGGTCAGACTCTTTACACTGGTTTCAACCTGCTCGTCATAAAAAACGGCAATCTTCTCCAGCAAAGTCTCCAAGGAACCCGAGCGCTCTCCGATTCCAATCATTTTCGTCACCATCGGTGGAAAAATTGGTGATTCGGCAAGGGGATCCGAAAGGGTATCGCCCTGTTTCACGCTTTCCTGTGCATTTTCAACCGCTTCCTTAATCACTCGGTTTCCCGCTGTATCGGAAACGATTTCCATGGCCGCCAAAATCGGAACACCGGATTTAATCAGGGTAGAAAAAGTCCGAGAGAAACGAGCAATCGCGACCTTTTGAAAGAGGGGGCCGAAAATGGGCATCTTGAGCATGAAAGCATCAATGACGTAGGCACCCTTGGGGGTCTTTTTGTATGCCAGAAGAGCGAAAAAGGCAGCGACAGCCCCACCCAACATCAAGTACCAATTGTTCTTACAGAAGAAGGCAGCATCCATGACCATTTGGGTTAGGCCTGGAAGATCCACTTCAAGAGATTCGAACACAGGTTTGAACTGAGGAACGATCCCGATCATCAGGAAGGCAGCAATGCCGATCACAAGAACAAGGGAGATCACCGGATAGGTCATCGCGGATTTAATCTCATTTTTCAGTCTTTGTGCTGCCTCAACATACTCAGCCAGCCGTTCAAGGATGACATCAATTTGTCCTGAGACTTCACCGGCACGGATCATGCTTACATAGATATCTGAAAAGCAATGAGGGTATTTCGCACAGGCGTTAGAGAAATCTTGACCCGTCCTCACATCTTCGACGACGCCCTTTAAGGCTCTTTTAAAACCTGGATTCTCAGTTTGGTCTGCGAGAATCTCCAGGGACTCCAGCATAGGAATACCAGCGGATAACATTGTGGAAAGCTGACGAGTGAACAGAACAACATCCTGTAATCCGGCCTTGGGTTTGGCCTTCATCCAGGCATTTTCTTTGCCTCGCTTCCCAACTGAGAGCCCTCCCTTCAACTTCTTTTTTCCGGATCCAGCCTGGATGCTTACTGGTATGAGATTTTTCCGTCGCAACTCAAAGACGACATCTCCCTGAGAATCCGCATGCATGGTCCCAGATATGGTTTTCCCTTTTGGGTCTTTTGCGGTGTAGGAATAGTTCTGGCTCATTTCCTGCTCTCGGTCCCGGCCTTACTCGATTTGACCCCAGAAAATCGGCCACATATAAGCGGCCATGGGCTTCGTCTCTTTTTCGGCAAAGAGAAAGAAAAACTAACGAAGAAAAATGGGATCCAGGAAAACCTTTGCGATCAGCTCGAGGGAACCATGGCTTCGTCCCAAGTAATGAGTGAAGGTCCAGAAGAAGAGTAATTGTTCCAAGGCAAGGAGGCTTGGAACCCCTCTCCGGTATACAGATTCCAAGGCAAACAAGGATTCGAAGGCTTCCTAAAAAAGCCCTCTTGGAACAAAAAAATCTAAAAATGGAGCAAGGGCCGCAAGGAGCCTAAGAGAAGAACTTGGCCTGGTTTAATCCGCCATGGTCACTCGAATCACTTCTTCGAGAGAGGTCACACCCCGGAGGGCATTCCGTAGCCCGCAACGCCTGAGGGTCAACATTCCCTCATCTACGGCCTGCTTTTTTATGTCCATGACATTGGCTTCTGCCACAATTAGTCTTCTAATCGGCTCTGTAAGCCTAAGGGTTTCCAACAAGGCGAATCGCCCCTTGTACCCACCATTACATTTCGGGCAACCCTTTTCACTTGGCTTGAAAAGCTCGATCCCATTTAACAACTCCAAGTCAGCCTTTGGGAGCCCTAACTCAATCAGGCGTTGTGTAGGAACTTCAGCTTTTTCTTTGCAGTTCATACAGAGTCTTTTCGCCAATCTCTGCGCACAAATCACCAGTGTTGAGCTTGCGACCATGAATGGATCCAAGCCCATGTCCACCATTCGAGTGATCGTCGAGGGTGCATCATTTGTATGAAGAGTTGAAAGGACCAAGTGACCCGTAAGAGCAGCCTTCACTGCGATTTCGATCGTCTCCTTATCCCGGATCTCTCCAAGGAGGATGATATCAGGATCTTGACGCAAAATGGATCGCAGGGCTGAAGCGAAGGTCAAACCTGCCGCAGGATTCACCGGGACTTGGTTGATTCCCATCATTGTGTATTCAACAGGATCCTCGACCGTCACGATATTCACATCAGGCTCATGAATGTGACTGAGGGCAGAATACAGTGTTGTGGATTTTCCCGACCCCGTCGGCCCCGTCACCAGGATCATCCCAAAGGGGCGAGAACATGCCCAAAGATAGTCATCCAAACACTTTTCCTCAAAACCCAAGGATTTGATATCGAGAGCAAGGTTTGAGGAATCCAAGATACGAAGAACAACCTTTTCGCCCCAAACGGTGGGAAGCGTGGAGACACGAAAGTCGATCGCCTTTTTCCCCATTTTCATCTGGAATTTCCCGTCCTGGGGTTTCCTTTTCTCCGCGATGTCCAACTTGGCCATAATCTTGAGCCTGGATGCCATGGAGTTCTGAAATCGTTTGGGTGGACGGAGAATCTCAACAAGCCCCCCATCCTTCCGATAACGAACAAGAATGGTTTTTTCAAAGGGCTCAATGTGAATATCGCTGACTCCCTGAGTCACTGCATCCGAGATAATCTTATTGATCAGCTTGACGACTGGGGCAGCATCATCGTTGGCCGCCCCAAGATCCATATCCGAATTGCTATTCTCCTGTTCTTTGAGTTCCACTTCCTGGTCGTCAAAGCCATCCAACATCTCCCCGATCGCTTCGGTATCCGACTTGTAGAGGAGATCCAATTTGGCTTCAACCTGGTCCTCAAGCGCCAGGACGGGACGAAGTTCACAACCGGTAATAATCCGAATATCATCCAGCTTGAGAACGTCAAAAGGGTTGGTCACACAAAGAGACAAGTAATCCCCAATGCGATCCAAAGGTAAGACCTTGTAAGAGCGGGCCACCTCCTCAGGCAGGACTTCGGCCAATTCCATGTTGAGATGCACCCGATCCAGATCGATGGGTGGAATATTGGCATGAATCCCAATGGCTCCAAGAAGCTCCTCTCCCGTAAGAGCTCCCTCTTTCAGGATAACACTCGACAGCCCAACCTTCTCACGGACGGAAATTCCGAAAAGACGCTCTGCCTCCTCTTGGGAGAGCGCCTTGGCCTTAACAAGGATAGAACAAAGTTTTTTATCGAATGATGCCATGAACCCCCGGTTCGCTTTGAACCTACCTCCTATCTACCCACAAGCCTTTGGAATTCGGTTCGGTCCTGACTCACCGAGATGCAATCCTCATAAGAGACAAGGCTTGCCCGATACAGTTCATAGAGGGATTGATTCATGGTCTTCATCCCAACTTTCCCGGAGGTTTGAATGATCGAGTAAACCTGATGCCCTTTGTCATCCCTGATGAGGGCCCGAATGGCGGGGTTCACAAGCATGATCTCAGCAGCCAGAGCCCGCCCCTTGCCCTGGGAGCGAGGTAGCAATTGCTGGCAAAGGACCGCTTGTAAGGTAAAGGATAACTGCGTGCGAATCTGCTGCTGTTGGTGTGCAGGGAAGACATCGATAATGCGGTTAATGGTCTGCACACAATCCGAGGTATGCAAGGTGGCAAAAGTCAGGTGGCCCGTCTCAGCCAAGGTGAGAGCAGCTTCAATCGTCTCCAAATCCCGCATTTCTCCCACAAGAACAATGTCAGGGTCCTGCCTAAGTACCGATCGAAGAGCGGGGCCAAAACCTAGGGTGTCCGATCTCACCTCCCTCTGGTTCACCAAACAATTTTGATTTCGGTGAAGAAATTCGATGGGGTCTTCAACGGTGATGATATGCCCCTGGCGTTCACGGTTAATAAAATCAATCATGGACGCGAGGGTCGTTGATTTTCCGGATCCTGTTGCCCCTGTCACAAGGACCAAGCCCTTGTGTAAACCACAGATGTATTCACAGATCTTGCTTGGAAGACCCAATTGATCAAAATCATAGGTTTCAAAGGGAATGACCCTTAACACGGCAGCAACGGTCCCACGCTGCATAAATGCATTGGTTCGAAAACGCCCAAGGCCTTGAACGCCAAAGCTGAAATCAATCTCAAGGGATTTTTCAAATCGGGCAATCTGATCGGAGGTGAGGACGCTGTACACCAACTTTTGGGTCACCTCAGGCGTCAGGATTTCGTGTTCCGTATCCAGAAGTTTCCCATCGACCCGCACCTTGGGCGGACCACCCACTGAGAGATGAAGGTCGGAACCACCACGTTGCACCATAAGGGTCAAAAGTTCTTCAAGCGAAGCCATCTATCCTCCTCCACCTTTGCTTTAAGGGGATCCATCCCCTGTATCGGCACAGGGAGGGGGGAGGGTTGACTCAGGAGCAGGGATTCTCCACAAATGGGCGAAAAAACAAGGGCGGGGCAAGAAAGCTGCCCCCCATTGCTAGGGATCCAGGGGGGCAGGAATTCAAACAACCGAGGGAAAAGGATCTCTCAAGAATCCCTCTTCAACCGTTTTCCGGCTTGCTTTGAGCAATGATCTCCTGAGCAAGGTTCGATGGGACCGGATCAAAGTGGGAGAAGGTCATGGAAAAACTTCCCTCACCTGCAGTAATGGACCGGAGCTGAGCTTGGTAGCCCCGTGCCTCCTTCAAGGGCATGGTACAGCGGATGATTTGATCGTCCCCCTCTGTATCCATGCCGGTCATGCGAGCCCTTTGATTGGACAGATTGCTGGTAATGTCCCCGGTAAACCTGGAGGGGACATGGATTTCAACATTCATCATAGGCTCAAGCAAAATAGGCTTAGCCTTTTTGAAACCATCAATAAAGGCCTTCCCACCCGCAAGTTGGAAGGAAAGTGCATCCGAATCCACATCATGGAACTTCCCGTCGTAGAGCTCAACTTCGCAATCCACAACTTTGTAACCCGCCAAAATCCCTTTCTCCATGACGGATTGAATCCCCTTGTCCACCTCCGGAATAAACTGCCTCGGAATGGATCCTCCGAAAATCTTGTCTTGGAAAGAATACCCTTCCCCCCGATCTAAGGGCCTCACGCGAATAAACACCTCAGCAAACTGCCCGCGCCCACCCGATTGTTTTTTATGGCGGTGATGGCCTTCTACCTCAGCTTGGATGGTTTCCCGATAAGGGACCTTCGGGCGATGCGTTTCGACTTCCACTTTGTAGCGACGCTTCAGTTTTTGAAACATCACATCCAGATGAAGCTGCGAAAGTCCTTCGACAAGAGTCTCCCCCGTTTCAGGATCCCGATGCACCTTAAACGTTGGATCCTCGTCAGCTAACTTTTCCAAAGAGGGGCCGATTTTTTGCTCATCGCTGCGGCTTTTGGGTTCAACCGCCAAGGTGACCATAGGAGAGGGGAAATCCAAAGGTCTGAAGAAATAACAATGCCCTTCATCGGCAATACTGTTTCCCAATTCCAAATCTTCGATTTTGGCCAAAGCAACAATCTCGCCGGGACCAGCCGAATCCACGGCCTCACTTTCTTTGCCTTGGATCCTCAATAAACCGTTGAGCTTTATTTCCTTCCCAGTATCGCAAATAGTGAGCGTCGAATCGCCTCTTAAGGTCCCACGAAAAACCCGGAGATAACTCATTTTCCCCACAAAGGGGTCCGAGACGATTTTAAAGACCAGAGCAAGTAGTTCACCTTTTGGATCAGCAAGAACCTCGCAATCGTAATCTTTTGAGTCTTTTGTTTTTGCGACTCGGCGATGGGGTACCTGGCTTGGATTGGGACCATCCTCGGCGATAAAGTCCAAGAGTTCCTGAACTCCAATTGCAGAAGTACCCGATGCAACAAAGAGGGGAACGACTGTTCCTTTGGCGATGGCAACAGGTAAAAACTTTTTCAGATCCTCGTCAGAGATCTCCCCGTCCTCAAAGTATTTTTCCATCAAAGCGTCGTCCGCTTCCGCGACATGCTCATCCAAGGACGCTCGTAAATCTGCAGCTCCCTCACCTCGAAGGACCGAGACCACAGAGGAGAACCCGGAACCTGTTTCGTTGGGCAGGGTCAAAGGAAGGACCTGGTCCCCAAAATTCTCTTGAAGGTCAGAGATCAAGGCATTCAGGTCGATGTTGTCAGCATCGCAGCGAGTGAGGACCAGAATCTTCCCCAAGCCCACGCGTTTCGCTCGTTTCCAGAGCTGCCTGGTATTGAAGGTAACCCCCGTAGGGGCATCCACAACAAAAAGGGCAGCATCCGCGGCTCGGAAAGAGGCAAGAGTATCCGCCATGAAATCCGAGTGCCCAGGATTATCAATCACTTGGAGGGTTTTCCCTTTCCAAGGAAAATGAAAGATATGGGAGCTTAAGGTGTGGTGGCGTTCCTTCTCCTCGGGCTCGGTATCGCTGATGCTGGTCCCATCATTTGGATTACCAAGCCGTGAACTGACCTTGGAAAGAAAAGCAAAGGCATCGACCAAGGCTGTCTTGCCGGAACCACCATGACCTACGAAAGTTAAGGTCCGCAGATTCTCCATAGATTGCACCATGAGGAACTCCTCTGGGGGAAGAAGGGAGAGAAAAAACAATCCCGACCCGAGATGAATAAACCCATCAAGAGGACAGGATGCAAAGAACGGGGAAAGGAGAGATTAAGCGATTGAGGACCTCATTTCCTCCCTTCACCTCCGAAGAGGGAAAAAACCTCCCCTAGCCCCCCCGGATTGCGGCTTTTTTATCCCAGGCGGGTCAATTTGCCACGACGATTTCCACTCTTCGGTTCAAGGCTTTGTTGGTCCGGGAGATCGGTTCATTCGGGCCAAATCCCACAATTACGATCCGGGACTCGGGGACCTTTGCCTTGTTGATCAGATAAGTCGCAACAGCATCCGCCCGCTCGGCAGAGAGGTGACGATTGCTTCTGAAGCCCTTGGCCTTACGAATGGGATCGGAATCCGTGTGACCCTCAACATAAATCCGTTTTCCGGGAAACCGCGACCTCAAGAAGCGCCCTAAACGCCCAAGGAGGGCCTTTCCTTCGGGTGAGAGTTTTTTGGATCCTGAGGCAAAGGTCACCCTATTTGGAATCCCAATCGAAATCCTGCCATTCACATAGCGAACATTCAGATTTTTGGTCCCGACACTCTCCCCCAGTTTCTTTCGAAAAGCTGCAAGAGGATCTTTCTGGGCGGCCTTCGCCTTATGCGCCGAAGCCGCTTGAGCCATCGATTGGTACCGAGCAAGTTGGGATTTGAGGCTGGCATTCTCATTGGTCAGGTTCCGCTCCCGGTTTCGAAGCCCGGCCAGACTTGCTTCCAGTTCTTGAATATTTTCATCCCGCTCCCGGATCATATCCTGGTAGCGAGCCGTGCAGGAAACTGCTGGTAACATCAGCAGGGAGAGAAGGGAGATGCGGGCAAATCCGCGGGACATCCACTTCGGTCGATTCATCATATCCTCCATTGAACTCCTCCCCCGCTCTCATGAACGAAACGCAGAAGGGGAGGTCTAAGCCCGAGAGCCGGGCACCGCCCGAATCCTCCAGCCGTCCCTCAAGAGGGTTTGACAAGACTACAGGTCTTGGAAGCAGAGGATTCTTGCCCAAAGGCTAATCTGAACCGCCCCTTCTTCGCAATGATCTGAGCCAGAAAAGACCAAGAAGACAGAGTCCACAGAAGCCCAAAACAAGGGGAACCGCGATCGGACTCGTCCTAAGCCATTTTGGCCACGTCTCAAAGGCGAATTGGGAGAGATTGGGACCCTGGAAATAAGTCATTAAAAAACCTAGGGCCAAGAAGGGTCCAAAGGGAATGAGGGAGTCTCCGGTGAGCAGGGAAACAAGGATCCCGACCACCGATCCAAGGATTGCCGCCAGCAGGAGAGTGAGGAGAACTCCCTCCGGCCCCAGAAAGGCTCCTGCAAAGGCCATGAATTTGACGTCCCCCAGCCCCATGGCTTCCTTTCGGAAGGCAAGGCGCCCCAAAACAGCAATCGAATAGAGTAGGCCTCCACCGACGATGGCCCCCGAGATGCTGTCCATAAAACCCCGAGCTCCAGGCCCCAAGGAAGTCAACTGGCGGAAGACAAAGTGGTCTTGATGCAATTCGGGAAGGAAAAGGCCCAAGATGAGTCCCACCGCAAGACCGGAATAATTCAGAACATCGGGAAGGATCTTGTGATGCAGATCAATCACAGATGCAGCAATTAAATTGGAAACAAGAAAAGCATCGATCAGAAAGAGAATGATGCGTTCACTGTTCAGCTGTCCCCCGACAAACGGAGCTCGATAGAGAAAGAGCCCCAAAAAAGCCGCCCCGGTAACAAATTCCACTAAGGGGTATTCGATAGAAATCTTCTCTTTACAACAGAGTGCTTTCCCCCGCAGAAACACCCATCCAAGAATGGGAAGATTGGCATAAGATGGGATCAATGCTCCGCAATGAGGGCAGTGAGAACGCTTCCCGCCTGAAAAAAAGATCCCCCTTGGGAGCCGATAAATCAGCACATTCAAAAAGGATCCAATACAGGCCCCCAAGGTAAAAGCCGCTATGGCGAAAACCGTTTCCAATCTCTTATCTCCCTAGCATCCAAGCAATCAACCGATTTTCGCTTCCTCAAAGTCCATGGACCCCATCGCTACCGAATCCCAAAGGACCGCAGAAGAGGATCAGCTGTCACCAATCCTCCTGCCCAAAGAACTGCGAGGCGAATAAAATTGGCATCCCCCAGGCCTTTAAGACCACTCGAAGGTTCCCAATCCAAGACCGTTCCATCTCTTCTCCTCAGTTGGAGGAGAAATTGAAGATCCATTCTCTCCTTCGGAATCCCCACCAGGATGCCCTTGAGGAGATTCTTGGTGGAATCCTGGGAGAACCCCTCGAAATACATTCCATCCACCTTCTGGGGGATGGGGAACCAGGGACTTATGGCCATCCAGGAGCCGGGAAGCTGGAGAGGGCTGGGATCCTTTTTTGGGGGGGTCGCCGGAGGAGGTTTTTCCCATATCTGAACTCGAGACTTGAGGCTTGCTCCGACCGAAAGGGGGCCTCTGGCCCAAAGAAAACCGAGCAAGCCTTTTTGTTTGGATCCCAGGGTTTCCACAACCAGGGAATCAGCTGTCCTTACCCAGCCTCCCACAAACAAGCGGAGCTGGCCCCTCTTTTGCGGCCAACTTGGCCTTGGATCTCCCAATAGAACACTTGTTGAGCTCTCTTCGTGAAAGCTGATATCTTCGGGACAATGGAACTGGAGGATCCCCCCAAGGTCCACTCTCCCCGCAACACGAATGGTTGTGGGCCTTTTTGGGTTTAGGAAGAGAACCAATCTGGCTCCAGGAGCAAGAATGAGACGGTCAAAGTCCCAAGGCCTCCCATCCTCGGGAAGAATCCAATCCGTTCCAGGCAGGCGTTTTCCAGCCTTCAGGATCAGCTCCTTTTCCACCCTCAACTCCCCCATACTCCGAAAGCCTTGAAAGTCCAGATTGGGGGCATAAAGCCCCTTGGGGCCCCATTGGAGGGGACCTTCAGGATTCCAACCAGTCCCTTTGATTTGGCTCAAGGATACAAGCCCCAACCTGGGGGGTTCAAAATCATGGAAAACCTTGGGAGGAATCCTTTTGTCGACCAAGAATTCCACCCATGCTCCCTTTTGGGAAAGATCTCGAAGTTTGGGAAGACCGGTTCCTGGCTGGATCTCCCATATCTTCAAGGGCTGGAGTCGATCATCCTGCACTCCTCGGATCCCCGGTTGAAAAAAGAGTCGATAAAGCCCCGGCGCCAAATCCCAAGCTGGCGAAATCTCGACCATGGATCCAACCCCCCCCGGTCCCTCTCGCGGGAGAATCCGGGTTCTTGCGATAGGAATAGTTTGAGAAAACCCAGATGTCGAGAGAATACGAAAAGCTTCAGGCCTGACCGTAGGAGGAAAAAGACTGTGGTTGAAGCGGACCCTAAGGACTGGTTCTCCATGGTGGAGAACAAACTTGGGGGGAGGAATCAAAACAAAGGGCCCCGAGGGAGCACTCGGCAAAAGGGGTGAAGGGTAACCCTCAGGAAGATTCTTGGGATCAACCGCTGTCCAGGACTTGGAAGGCACCTTAAAAAGAAGCTCTCCTTGGGATCCTCTGATGGCAATCGGCAAGGGGAAGTGGGACAGATACAAGCGGTAGTGTTCCCCTGGACGAAAAGAACCATCCTGAAGGTCTGGAGCAAGGGGGGGAACAGGCACAAACTCAACCGTATTTCCCCGCACGATACGCTCCCCCGGAACCGGTGTCCCATCGGAGGACAAGATTTTCAATGTCCCCTCGGTGACAAACTGGGGATCTAGCGGTTTATCGAAAACCAAGAGGATTTTTTGGTTGAGAAATACTTGATCCGAACGAGGTTCGATCCGAACTAAATGAATCTCACCTTCCTCTTCATCCGAAAAGGGATCCAGCCCTCCCCTGCCACAACTGGAAGCCAACAGTAAAAGAAAAAGCCCACTCAGCAGGGGGAAGCCCATGCCAAAGGAACCACTCCTGTAGGAGAGCAATGTCCCCCTTCCCTTAGGATTCTTGAGACCTTTCAAAACATCGAGGATTGTCGTCCTTTCAAAGAAGGTCCGCAAGGAGGGCTTTCAAAGAAAGAGAAACGGCCAGTGCTCCAAGATGAATCCTCCGAAAGAATCCCCGGGAAGAAACCCGGGGAAGAACCTCCCGGAAGAAACACACTGAGCTGGTTTCGAATCAAGCAGGAGTTAGGAAGAAGCTACTTTGTCTTCCGGACTCGGTAGACAATACCCAGGAAATCCACAAAGGGGACCCGGGCAGGCGTCACGCTGACGTTATTGACAAAGGTAATACGCCAGTTCAAAAATCGAGGGGCTCCACCCGTCCGGTTATTGAACAGCTTTTCGATCTTCTTGAAATAGGGCGTCATACCTCGCGCTAAAACTCGCCCCTTAGAATATCGATATTGCTCACAGGCATAGTTTGGGTTCAAAAGGTTTCCCCGGGACTTAGCCGTTTCTGTAGCCGTAGGAAGATAAAGCGTGTCATCTTTACCGAATCCTTCGCTCCCCCTGAACTCGATCGTCACTTTGGTTCCCTCAGGAAGCGTCTCGGGACGAGGTTCCATGAGAACCGAAAACTGCGCAGGACGAAGATCCTGGCCGATCGCCAGAAGATTCGGATACCCCACTGGATCCTTGGGCCAACCCGAAGGACCATTGACCGCGTTCTTTCCCGGTTGTAGCAAATCCACATAGCCAAAGGTGGCTACAGAGATCTTCCGGACAAAGTCTGCCTGCGCCCAATGGACATGATCGTCGGTCGGTGGAGCGTTAAAGCGACCTAGAACCGCATTCTGGAGCCATCCACCCTGGGCAACCTTTTCGTTTTTGGGGTCCACAAGGGTTTCGAGGTTCTGAAGATCAATGCCCCCTGTGGAATGAGCCCGGCGCCTGGGCCAGGGACCATTATAAAACCCATGGGGAGGAACCCGGGTGGGCCAAATCGGGCCGTGGTAACCGATCTGAAAGAGGTTGGCCCCCTTAGCTGTCCCATTCTGCGGGTCATCAGGGAAGACAAAGAAATCGACAAGCAAAGGAAGAGCAATGGGATGATGGTCTTCTTTGATGGTTCCCAGGAAATCATCCGCTTGGCTGTTGTTCACCCCTGTCAAGGGATCCTTATAGGTTTTCGGCGTTACCGTTAGGTCATCAGCCTCAGGAATCCATGGACTCGTGACATTGTTCGTGATGTCGGCATTTTGAGGATCCTTAGGTTTTTGGGCGCCGCCCAGACCGGTCACCTTTTTGTTGACCGGATCGTAACTGACAATCCTTCGATCCCTCCAAGTGTAGGTCTTTGAAAACTTGGGATAGGGAATGAATGTCGTCTGGGTAGAACTCAGAAAGGCATTGCTCGGATCAATTTTATAGACCCGGTCCTTTACAACTTGAACCCGAGGAGCCCCATCCAAATAGTTGTCCTCGAAGATCCGGCTCAAGCCGGTATTCCCACCCCCGACAATCACACACCTGGGGGGGTTGCCAGCGACTCCGGCAATAAAATCCGGGCGCGTTTCCGTCGTGGAAAGCACCATGCTGACCCTGTCAAAGGTATCAAAGGTCAAGAGGGACGGCTGCCTCCCGATAAAAGGCGCCCAGTTGAGCTGCTCCACATCCAGCTCAAAATTAAAGGGATCTGCATTGCCCAGCTGGAAATCATCTTCGAGATAGGTCATTTGCAAACGGGATCCCTGCGGAACAAAGGGTTCACTGATCCCTCCGGCAATCGGAGGAATATTCACCAACATGGTGGGGGTCATGTAGTTGGCAATCGGTGCCGGGGCAACACGATTCCGGTTCCCATTCGCA
>JALSSW010000002.1 GCA_026984035.1 Planctomycetota bacterium | reverse complement strand
AGGGAGGTTCCTAAGAAGATGGATTCCTTCGGAAAAGCTTTGGGTGTAATGTGTTTTATTTTAGACAATAAAACGATTGGTTTTCATCGAAGGGAGAATTGCATGTCTATCAGTCCAAAGAACGCTCCGGTAACGCAGAAACAGTTCTTCATTTCTCTTTCACTCATCTGGCTTTACATCTTCATCCTTTCCGGTATGGCCATGGCCGAAGATCCCAGCCCTTCGGGCATCATCTTATTTGTTTCTGCTTTTTTGATTTATCTTGGGCAGGCCATCGCTTTTGTAAAAAGTGCTAAGGCCAAATAGGTGAAATTTGATTCATCCAATGGATGGTCTTTAACAAAAAAATCTTCCAAATAAAGGCTTAGATGCTGGGAAGAAAACAATAAAAATATGAAACCAGTATTTCAAACAGTCGGCTTGTTAATTTGTAGCAACATTTTCATGACCTTTGCCTGGTACGCACATTTGAAGGAGCTTAACCATAAGCCATGGATTCTTGCGGTTTTCATGAGTTGGGGACTTGCTCTCTTTGAATATCTATTTCAAGTGCCAGCCAACAGGATTGGTTTCTCCATTTTGTCCATTGGTCAACTGAAAATTATTCAAGAGGTTGTGACCCTCAGTGTGTTTGTTCCCTTCTCCGTCTTTTATATGAAAGAACCTTTAAAGCTGGATTATCTGTGGGCGGGGTTCTGTCTTGTTGGGGCTGTTTATTTTATGTTTAGAGGGAAGTTGGCGTAGGAAAGGCCAGCTCTTGATGAAACATTCGCAAGTCTTTCATCGTGTCAAAGATTTTTCCTCTTAATGGTTCTCATTGCTCCATAGGGAAGCGTGGATCAGATGTGGACGCATTCAGCTTTCCGAGAGTGGGGTGCAATGGTTCTGATCCAGTTTGATCTGGAGATCCCTGGTTTTCTTGGGGAAAGGGTTTTTAATCGGTGAAACCGAAAAACCTCGAGGATAAACGCATGATTCTGGATCATATTGGACTTTCCATTTCAGACTTTGCCAGGAGCAAGGAGTTTTATACGAAGGCTTTGGCTCCCTTGAAGATTGGACCTGTTGCCGAGTTTGAAGGCTATGCGGGTTTTGGGAGGCAGGGAAAACCGGAGTTTTGGTTCAGTGAAGGAGCCGAGAAACAAAAGCCGATGCATATCGCTTTTTCCGCGGGGAGCCGGGAAGAGGTGGATGCCTTTTATGAGGCGGCGATTGCGGCTGGGGGGAAGGATAACGGAAAGCCAGGGGTTCGAGAGATATATCATCCCAATTACTATGGAGCTTTTGTCCTGGACCCCGATGGGCACAACATCGAAGCGGTGTGCCATAAGGCTGTTTCTTAGAAAAAGTCGCTTCCTTTCTCACCGCTCTTCCTAATGTGGCAGGCTCCACAGGGAGGGAGGGGTTTGAGGGGGAGAAGGTTTTTGCCTCAACTCTCGCGGATGACGAGTAGGCGCATTTCGGTCATCTCTTCCATGGCGTAGCGCAGGCCTTCTCGGCCGAGGCCGCTGTCCTTGACTCCTCCGTAGGGCATGTGGTCCACGCGCCAGGAGGGGATATCACCGAGGACGACGCCTCCCACTTCGAGGGTGTCGAAGGCTTTGAGGCCCTGTTGTAGGTTGTTTGTGAAGAGCCCGGCCTGCAGTCCGAAGCGGCTGTCGTTGGTCTTCTCGAGGGCTTCTTCGAAGTCGCCGAAGCTGTCGAGGACGGCCACCGGGCCGAAGGCTTCGTCGGCGACCAGAGGGTGTTCCTTGGGGACTCCATCGAGGAGGGTGGCGTCGAGGTAGGAGCCGCTTCGGTGCCCTCCGCAGAGGAGTTGCGCCCCTTCTTTGACAGCGCTTTGGATCCAGGATTCGAGGCGTTTGGCGTCGTCCTCGGTGATCAAGGGACCTAAAAAAGTCTCTTCCTGTTTGGGGTCGCCGAGGACGAGGGCCTTGGCTTTGGTGATCAGGAGATCGCGGAGCCGGGTGTAGACCTTTTCTTGGACGAGGATGCGTTGGACGCTGATGCAGCTTTGGCCGCTTTGGTAGAAGGCTCCGACGATGATGCGGTCACTGGCTTGGTCCAGGTCTGTGTCTTCGCAGACGATGCAGGCGGCGTTGCCGCCAAGTTCGAGGTGGACGACTTTTTTGCCGGCCTCTTTTTTGAGATGCCAGCCGACGGCGGCGGAGCCGGTGAAGCTGAGGAGTTTGAGCCGCTCGTCGGTGACGATGGGCATGGCTTCGGCCCCTCGGCAGGGGAGGATGGAAAAGGCGCCGGGGGGGAGGGCGATTTCCTCGAGGACTTGGCCGATGAGGAGGGCGGAGACAGGGGTGAGGCTGGCGGGTTTGAGGACGAAGGGGCAGCCGGTGGCCAGGGCGGGGGCGACCTTGTGGGCGATGAGGTTGAAGGGAAAGTTGAAGGGGGTGATGAAGGCCAGCGGACCCCGCGGGACGCGTTGGGTGAGGCCGCGGTAACCGCGTGAGCGGGGGCCGAGCTCGAGGTTGAGGAGTTCGCCGCCCATGCGGATGGCTTCGCCGGCGGCATAGCGGAAGGTCTCGAGCAGGCGCTGGACTTCGACCCGGGCGTCCTTGATGGGTTTTCCGACTTCCGCGCAGAGAACCTTCGCCCATTCGTCCTTGCGTTCTTCGATCTTGGCGACGCAGGCTTGGAGGAGATCCCTGCGCTCATAGGGCCGCAGCGCCCGCATTGCGGGAGCCGCACGATGAGCCGCCTCGATGGCCCGCTCGATCTCCTCCGGCCCCACAAGGGGGACGCGGGCGAAGAGACTGCCATCGGCCTTGTCTCTGACTTCGAGATCAAGATTGGGGGTTTCGGGCTTTCCGCCGATGAAGCAAGGGTACTGCCTATTCGTCATTGTTCCTTTCCTCCAAGCTGGAGCTTCGGGCTGGAATCCCCGAGCCTGTTTTGTCTCCCAGGGCATCCAAGTAGCGTTCTAAGTAAAGGTCACGCATGGCAGCGAAGGAATAGTTTTGTTGGATTTTGCTGCGACCTGCCGCAGCGATTTTTTCCCTAAGGACAGGATCCTTTAGCAAGCTGCTCATGGCTTGGCCCAGGGCCTGTGCGTCGCCTGGAGGGGGGAGGAGGGAGACGACGAAGGGCCGACCTTCCGAAGCAAGGGTGTCCCTTATGTCACCCACATCGGTGGCCACGATGGGAAGGCCCTGGGCCATGGCTTCGAGGAGGACGATGGGGAGCTGCTCGTTGTCCGAGCTGAGGACGAAGAGATCCAGGGCTTGGAGGAGGGTGCCGATCCCCTTTTGCTCGCCGAGGAGCTGGACGCATCCCTGGAGTCCGAGCAGATCGATGTCAGCGCGGAGGCTTTGTTCGAGGGGGCCGCTGCCTGCGATCAGGAGTTGGAGTCTCCCCGATTGGGGATGCCGTTCTTTGAGCCAGGCGAAGGCCCTAAGGAGGCGTGCATGGTTCTTTACGGGGCGCAGCCCGCCGGCCGTTCCGAGGCAGAGGGCTTCGGGAGGAACCCCCAGGGCAGCGCGGGCGCGGGTGCGCTGTTCCTCGCTTGTCGGCGGAGGAAGGGCGATGCCGTTGACGATGAGGTGCAGGCGGGTAGGGGGGATCTTCCAACGCTTCCTGGCGATTTCCGCCAAGGGAGCGCTCGGGACAATGACCGAAGCCGCCTTCCGCAGCACCCAGCGACGCAGGAGGTCCCGGCGCAGCGGCTGCCTCCCCCCCGATTCGAAACCATCCTCGTGATGCACCAAGGGGATCCGAGCGCCCCCCGCAGCCCAAGCCAGTTCAATCGCCCCAAAGTTGTAAGTCAGCACAAGATCAGGCCCCAGTTCACGAAGTAGAGTCTTGGCCACAGATCGCGCCGCCAGAGGAAACGTGGGCAGCCTTGTCCCCTCGAAGACCGGCACAAAACGCTCCCCCCCCGGATGCGCCTTGGCCCCAAAGCGCCCATCGGCCGCATAGACCAAGTGCTCCCATGTGCTCGGCAAGCCTGCCGCCAAGGCAAGGACGCGGGCCTGCTGCCCTCCCAAATCGAAGGTAGGAAAGGCATGAAGAACGCGGAGGGGCTTTTGTCTGCTTGCAGCCATCTAAGGAAGAATAAAGGAGAAAACCCATCCGCGGGTTTTCCGGTCGAAAGCCCTCTGGGCTTTTGGGCTGGCTAAAAACCTTAGCATCCAAAACCTTTCATACTTCCAAAAAACACCAGAAGGATTGCAAACACAAAAGCCTCGGAGGGGTTTTCACCTGAACCTGGAAACCCTAATAAGGGTAAACAAGAGATCCTCCCAAGGTCTCTTCCTTATCTTAAAGTTTCCCTTTTCTTGTTTCTGGTTCAGCAAAGACTTTACTTGAAAAAGAATGCGGGAAACATGAAGCTATACCTTGTCCGCACCCATGCACACAGTTAGCTTGTTCCCAATGGAGGCAAACATATTTTTGCCTCCATTCAAACAACCGTTTTCAAGCTCGTTTTGGAGGAATCATGAAAAGGGCCGAACAATTGAGGGGCGGAGCGTTGCATCTAAACCCAGAGTGTTTTCGTTTAGGTTTTCCTCTTTTCGTTTTACCTTTCGGCCTTGTAAGTCTTTTTTTGGGAGCCGCAGGTCACGCGCAGGGTCCAAGCAGTTCTGCTTGCAACCGTACGGGGTGGGTTATTCAAAAGGAAGGGAGCATTGTTGGGGCGGTAGTCAAAGCGAACTGCCGCCAAATTGTCAAAAGCGTCGTTGGTCAGGAAATCAGGACACCCGTCCCCTGTGGAGGGGCATATTCCCACATGGATTCCGTTGCTTGTACGATCCCGAACCTCCAGGGCTTTTATTGCCATCCTAGGGGGTACAAGGCCACACTCATCAGCCACATAGGGGTTTCTTGTCCCGATCTTCTGGGCCTAAAAAATGGCATGAGCCGTAAGAACTGGGCGGAGCTCCCTGCGAATCTCCTTGCCCTTGAAAACTCCTTGCCACAGCAAATTCCGACACCGCAAATTCCGACACAGGAAATTCCGACACCTCCCACAGGGAGGGGGTGGAAAGTATGGAAATCCAAGCGACCCCAATCTGCTCCTGGTTTTCAAAGGAGCGTTTTATTGACCCCCGACATCCTGGAAAGGAGAAGGGGAGGGGGGAGTTCTGATGCCCTCCTCGGCCAAATCGCAAAATTGATCCATCCGACTCTGGCAATTGAGCTAAGTGCGCAAGTGGAAGTCCGGCACTTTGATGCAGGGGAAAGGAAGCCCGGAAATGTTTTTCGAAGCAAATTCCTTGGTGCAATGTCACGAGATGGGGATTTTGATCTGCTTCAGATGTTTTCGGTTTCAAAGGCGGGAGAAACCGTTCTCCTTAGAAACTATTGGCTCTCGGAGGGGGGAGTGCTTGCGAACTGGACAGACAATGCCAGCGAACACTATGCATATGCCCCTTCTTCCAACCAGAGCCCCCAAGTTTGGCAGTCCATTTCCTCGTTAGGAATTCAACCCCTCTTTGAATGGGTGGAAAACCCTCTGCATCTTTCAGGTTTTAAATCTCATCGATATCGTCACCGAAAAGATGGCAGGTTTCTCCTCGTTGAGCATTTCGCAAAGGACACTGGAAAAAAATTTGTGGATCGGCGGCATCGCCTCGAGCAAACAAAGCAAGGCCAGCCCCCCTTGTTGCAAGAGACGGAGATTCTGGATGCTCAAGGGCATGTGTTTATCCGATGGAAGTTCTCTGATGTACGTGAAATTTCGCCAGGAAACTTTCGTCCCTTCCTCATCGAACAAACCATTTTTTATGACAAATCCCCTTTGGGAAGGCGTGTCCAGTGGGCGATCCGATTCTTTTCGGCGGAAGCGCTTTCGAAGAAAACGATGGACGCCCGGTTGAAGAAAGTGTGGGGATCCAAAGCGAAATGGTTA
>JALSSW010000001.1 GCA_026984035.1 Planctomycetota bacterium | reverse complement strand
TGTCGATCAAGACTCCTCCCCCTGCGATTTCGGGATCGGAGTTCCAACGCCCCCGCATGTCGACCCGGGCAACGAAGCCGTTGGTGAGGAGGACGGGAGTCCCGATGGCCCCGGTTTCGATCAAGCTCTTTGCTCGGATCAGGTCGTCTACATAGCGGAACTTGGAAGCCATCATCAGGACAAGACCGGTTTCTGCTGCTTTTGCAACGAGAGCTTCGGAGTCTTTGGCGTGGATGGTCAAAGGTTTTTCGCAGAGGACAGGCTTTCCTTTGTCCAAGAAAAAGTTTGCGATTTCAAAATGAGTAGCAGGGGGAGTGCAGAGGATTACACCATCTATGTCTTCCAGAACACCAGGTTGGTCATAAGAGGAAAACCAACGTGCGGCGGCCCCTTCGGCGACCGCCTTGCCAGCTTCTTCTCTTGGCTCGACCACGGTCGCCATTTGGAGCAGGTCGCTGCGTTGGAATGCCTCGATATAAGCCTGAGCGATTCGACCCGCTCCCACGAGTGCGAAACGAAGAGTTTGTTGCTCGCTCATTGTGCTTCTCCAACCGAGCTGAGTTCGGCGACTGTGTTTTTGATCATTTGAGCGATCCAATCCACATGCTTGTCCTGAATGTTTTCATTCCAGGGGATCACGATGACCCGGGAGAGGGCTTCGATGACGCCAGGAGTCCGGGCTCGGTCATAGACGACCTCCTTTCTTCCTTCCATGTGAGGCCCCCGGAAGGGGAAGCCGCTTTTCCCGAAGGTGACCTTGTCTTTGAAGATTTTGCATTCAAAGGCGGGTTTCACAATATAACGGGGACCGCAGTAGACTCCTTGTTCTTTGAGTTTTGCTCCAAGGAGGTCGGGGCCGCCCTTTACCTTTGCTTCGTCCACCATCAGGGGATAACGCCAATAGGTGTGCCGCCCGCCTTTAGGGGCCTTGGGGAGAATGAGGCCGGGGATTCCTTCGAGGGCTTTGGTCAAGCGTTCGGCTGTGCGGATCCTTTGGGCGACATTCTCTTCGAGTTTATGGAGCTGGCCCAAAGCAACTGCGCCCTGGAGTTCCGTCATGCGATAGTTGAGTGCAAGGAATTCATGGTCGGGATTCGCTTCCCCATAGGGCCAAGCCTTATCAGAGAAGAGTTTCATGCGTCGGAAAAGCGCATCATCTTTTGTGATGACTACCCCGCCTTCTCCTGTGGTCATGTGTTTTCCTTGTTGAAAACTGAAGCAACCGATCTCTCCCATGGTGCCGACCTTCTTCCCATCGATTTCCGAGAGAAAGGCTTGGGCGGCGTCTTCGATGACGGGGATACCCCGGGCTTGGCATAACTCCAGGATGGGACCCATTTCACAGGGATTCCCGAAGAGGTGGGTCACGATGACGGCTTTGGTTCTTTCACTGAGGCAGGGTTCGATCGTCTCGGCGGTGACGTTCATGGTGACGGGGTCCGTATCCGCGAAGACGGGGATGGCCGATTGGTAGACGATTGGGGTCAGAGCACCCATGTCGGTGATGGGTGTTGTAACAATCTCGTCCCCCGGTTCAGGGTCAATCGCGTTGATCGCAGTGTGGACAGCGGCGGTTCCCGAGGTTACGCAGCGCGCATGGGGGACGCCATGCATGGTGGCAAACTCTTTTTCAAAAGCGATGACGGTCCGGCCCCTTGTGCAGTTCAAGGTGCCGGACTCGAGGACTTGCATCAACTCCTTTCGCTCTTCCTCTCCAAAGCTGCGTCCGCTGGCGTTTGCGTCGCTCGGAAGGTTCATTTTGGTCATTTTGTTTCCTTGTTGGGTTGTTGCGATTACTCAAAAGAAGGAGCAGGGAGGAAGGGCTCCGGCCTCTCCTCTCCAAAAAAGAAATGGCGGATGGCCCCGTGGATACGGTGCCGAGCTTGGCCGTCCCCAAAGGGGTTGGGTTGGGGAAATCCTTGGGTTTCCCGGCGTGGCTCTTCGAAAATATCCTGGAGTGCTTGTTTAAGGTCTTGTGCTTCTGTGCCAACAAGGCGATTCCCCCCGGGAAAGAGTCCCTCAGGACGCTCGGTTACGTCCCGAACAACGAGGACGGGGACGCCTAGGGAGGGGGCTTCTTCTTGGACTCCTCCCGAATCGGAGACGATGGCGCGGGAGTTGGCCATGGCCTTTAAGAAGGGGACATAATCCAATGGGTTCACCAGTTGGAAATTGGGGATGCCTTGGCAAATAGCGGAGACGGGTCCCCGGACATTGGGGTTGGGATGAACCGGGTAAAGAAAATGGACCTCGGGGTGAGATTTCGCGAAATCTACCAGGGTGTTGAGGATTCCCGCAAAGCTCCCTCCCGAATCCCCCTTCCATGTCTCACGCCGATGAAGAGTCACAAGGACTTCGGCCTTGTCGGGTTCATTGAGGTCTTGAGTTTCCAAAACTAGGGTGAGTGTGTCGATAGCCGAATTCCCCGTCTCAAAAATCTTCTTTTCAGGGATTCCTTCACGAAGGAGAGCCGCTGTGGAAGTGGCGGTGGGAGAAAAGTGCAGGTCGGCAAAAGCAGAGACCATCCGGCGATTGGCTTCTTCCGGGAAAGGTTGTTTTCGATTTCCGCTTCGAAGGCCCGCCTCCACATGCCCTGTCGGAATATCCAAATGGAATGCTGCCAGTGCGGCGCAAAAAGCACTAGTCGTGTCCCCTTGAACGAGGACGAGATCGGGGCGGTCCCTTTCGTAACTGGCTCCTAGAGCTTGAATGGCCTTGGAGGCAAGCTGGTTTAAGCTCTGGTCCGCTTGCATGAGGTCGAGGTCGATGTCAGGTTGGATACCAAAAGGCCCCAAGATTTGGTCGAGGAGATCTCGGTGTTGGGCTGTGACCACGACTCTTGGTAAGAGATCCGGATCCTGTTGGAGTCTTTGAATCACTGGAACCAATTTGATGGCTTCGGGGCGGGTTCCGAAAACGATGTCGATGCGCTTCTTGCTCACTGAAGCCCCTCCGGATTGAGGGTGGGGAGAGGATGGGCCTTGTCGGCCTCCGTGCGCGCGAGGATGGCTTCGGCGTGGTCACGCATGCAGACAATCTCGAAGTTTTGCTTCAAAAAATCGATGAATTCTATCAAGAGACGGGCCTTCCAGGCTGTGTCCTTATTCATTCCGGGAAAGAAATCAAGCCCCTTGACCAGGTCGCCTCCCAGGAGATCCAGAGGATGCAGAAGAATGCTGGGCTCAACGCCGAGGAACTTACAAAGCCTCAGGCTGTTTTTGAAATACAGGCGGGCAAGCAGGCGACTTTTGGCTGCGAGATAGAGGATATAACTTAGGTGAATCGGAACCCGAAACAGAGGCATTGTTGTGACCGGGATTTCGACTAAGGGCTTTTTAGGGGGATGGGATGTGCTCAGCTCCCATCGGTAGGGTTTGAGTGGGCGGATTCCATCTCGAAATCGTCCAAAAAGCCGTCCCCGTTTTTTCCGTTCCTCGGGGGGGAGGTTTTTGGATTTGTGCAGGTAGTAAAGTCTTGCAATCGGCCCCAAGACTGTGGGGAATGTCGAAGCGTCATAGAGATACCCTCTCTCCTGGAGTGTCTCCAAGATGTTCGGGCTGAGGGAGAAGCCCGGTCCTCGAAAGCCCCGTGTCCGTTGCCCCGTAGCCTGAAAAATAGCTTCTTCGGCTGATGCGATCTCTGCTCCACATTCTTCTTTCGAATACTCATGGAGCCAAGGTTCATGCTCGAAAGAGTGGTTTCCGATCTCGTGGCCGGCCTGTGCGAGGGATCGCAGGCTTTTCTCATTTCTTGGGTCCTGTGCATCTCGTCCCACAAGAAAAAAAGTAATTTTGAGCTCCTTCTGTTGAAGGATGGGGAGGATCTGTTCTGCCAAAGTCGGGAGGTAGCTTGGAAAGCTCTCCCATCCCGGATCTCCATGGGTTTTCATGTAGGACCAGAGGTTGTCTGCGTCGAGCGAAAGGCTGAGCAGCGGCTTTTTCTTTGGTGGCATTCGTAAGAGCTTGCAACAGAAGGGGGATCCCCCCGGGGTTTAATGGACGTTCTCTTTCTCTCTCGACAGGTTTGGGATCTTTTGTTCAGAAGGATCCTGGTGCTTATCCAAAGTTTTTTCAGAGATTGTCCCAGGGGATCCTAAGCGTCCGAAAAGCGTCCTAGCAAGCAGTTTTAAGTGGCCCAAAATGGTACGAACCGTTTTCATTTTGGACACTCCGAGGAGCCGCGACTCCAAGGTGGCAGGATGTTCCAGGACCTTTCCTCCACCCTTAATTACAAGCAAGAGATGCTCGGCGATTCCGAGAAAATCTGAATGGGCAGGTTTCAGTGTGACGACTTTGGATTTTCGATAGACGCGGAAACAACTTGTGTAGGTGTGGAGATGGGCGTGGAGAACCAAATTGTAAAGCCGAGAGAGATTCTTTGAGAGGAGGAGGCGCCATTTTGGGACATTGAAAACCTCTCCCTCGGGGTGGTAGGGGGAAGCGGTTACTAAATCAGCGTTTTGGATTTCAGGGATCATTTCCAGCAGGAGCGCTGGGTCGTAGGAGCAGTCACAATCCATTGAGCAAACGATTTCATTTTTCGAAGCCTGGAGACCTGTGAGGATGGCCGCCGCGACTCCTTTGTTTTCCTTGTGTTGCAAAATTTGGAAATTAGGAAGGTCTCGGAACTCCTTTTTGAGGGTGGCAAAGGTTTCATCTTCGCTGCCGTCATCGACGAGGATGAAATCAAACTGATAACGGTTTTTGCCGCTGGCCTCGAGTTCGGATAGAGACCTGTGTAGATAGGAGATCGTCGGTTCCTCTTGAAAAAGAGGGATCACAACAGAAACGGGGATGCTTTCTGTCTTGATGTGGGGGAGAGCTGGGGTTTCTACGACAATGGGAGGTTCCGCTGCCGAAGGGATTGCCATTCGCTTTTCAAGAGGAAGACCGAGATATCGGGCAATGCTGACGAAGGAGTACCTCTCCAAGGATTCGGCCAAGAGTTTTTGGGTTTTCTCCAGATTGCGGTATTGGCGAATCCGGTTGAAGGAGGAAAGGCCTTGGATCCTCGGTTGTTCTGGATCAAGCTCCCAGGGAGAAAAATAGAGGACAAGGGGATCCTTTTGTGTTTCCGACCAATGTCGCATGGCCCTACGAAGAAAAAAGTGGGGAAGCTGCCGCCAATAATTCCCTCCCGAAATTGCGACACGAAACCCAAGGAAGGGGACAGTGGAGATCGGCATCTCGATGATGCAATCATCGGAGGTTCTTACACGATGCTTGTGGCGAAAGAAAAACCTGGGGTCGCTGGCGAAGCGACGGAGGATGGGGTTGACACTTGCATCATAGGAATAGCCCTCTTCCGCGAGGACATCCAGCATCCAGAGTTCATTCCGGGTGATCCAACGAGGGGATCTAAACCCATGGACAACCGGGACGCCTGCTTTTTCCAGGGCTTCCTTTGTTCTGCCCAACTCTTCGCGGAAGGCTTCGGGGGGGGCATCCCGATATCCGTGGTGCCAATACCCTCGACTGGCGACTTCATGCCCCTTGTCAAGGATTAAACGGACAAGGTCGGGATGCTGTTCGGCTGTCCAACCCAAAACAAAAAAAGTCGCTTGAGCTGAGGCCGTTTCGAGACGCTCCAAAATCAAAGGGACGGTTTGTTGAAGTCGGGTTTCTAGGCGTTCCCAATGCTTTAACTGGACTGTTTGTGATAATGCCCCAGCCTGGAAATATTCTTCCAAGTTTACTGTGAGGATGTGTTGCCTCTTTTTCTCGAGTTCCTTGTGGGGATCTCGGTCCTCATGGGACAAGACTGCTTCTTGTCGGGCTGTTTTTAGGGATGGATTCAATGGATGTAAAAAGTAGTGTTTGTGGGTCTCGGGTGAAGCTCGGTTCCAGAAGCATAGCGTCCAAAGGGTTCCCAATCCGATATTTTCGGACTTCCT